>NZ_JBCEXH010000001.1:18299-318299 GCF_038751955.1 Methanocalculus natronophilus
CATACGTTGCAGCTGGTACATACACTGTCAGCCTGACGGTAACAAATCCAGATGGGTCTGATACCGAGACGAAAGTGGATTATATCATCGTGAGTGAACCGGGAGCACCACCAGTTGCAGATTTCGCCGGCTCACCAACATCCGGCACACGGCCGCTTGAAGTAACCTTTACTGATCTCTCAACCGGCGTGATAGACTCATGGAGCTGGGACTTTGGGGACGGAAATACATCGACAGCCCAGAATCCGACCCATACATACGTTGCAGCTGGTACATACACTGTCAGCCTGACGGTAACAAATCCAGATGGATCTGATACAGAGACGAAAGTGGATTATATCACCGTGAGTGAACTACCAGAAGTTGGAAGTATTGAGTATCAAAGCCACACGACCAACTCAATTACATTCCTTGTAAGAGATGTAAATGGCAACCCGTATGACGGAACAGTTCCGGGAGCAATCTCGCTTCGTGAGCGTCCAGGGAGTGCGCTTATCGATCAGGCAGTTGTCACCCAGGCAGATGTGGTATGGAATCCAAATATCAATAGTGATGGTATCGCAACCATAACATACAACAACCTTATTGTTCAAGGAACAGGAACCATAGATGTTGAACCAATCATTATTGAGTCAACTGATGAAATGATGGAAATCATATTAAAAATTGGACTGCAGCGAACCCAGAACTGGATCCAGGATGTGGATGTAATTTGATGCTGATCATTATCGTGATCAAAAACGCATAACTTATGAGAACAAAGTGGAGCCCTCTTCCTATAAAAATTATAATAATATATATGAAAAGATCATCTGGAGGCGATTAGAGTAAAGAGAAGGGATCAGGATGCAGTCACCCCCGCAATCAGCGTCATGTTACTCGTCCTCCTTACCGCAATTATCGCTATCATCATGTATGCCTTCATCTACGGCATCCCCGGCGGGCTTGAGAAGTCGGCGTATGTTGCAGCCGAGGCTGATGTTGTTGAGATCAACGGAACAGAGTATGTTGCCATTCAGCACCGGGGCGGCGACGAGGTCTTCCTGAACGGATCAGGCGCCGCCCGGGGCATCCCAATCGATATCAGGACGACCGCGGCCGGGGGTGGGCCGGTGCTGGCGGGAGCGGATTATCCCGTCACCTGGAAGGCGGGGCAGGTTCTCTATCTCTATAATACCCCAAGTGGTCCGAAGATAACGATTGATCGGTTAACCGCAGCAGAGGGAACAGGTTTTCCTGCAGGGGAGCTTGAGCTTGTCATCATCGACTCGAATGCCGAGGTACGGGTATTTGGATCCATCCTTGCCATGGCAGGCAGTGGGCCGGGGCCGGATGATCCACCAGTTGCAGGCTTCACCGCCGATCCAAATTCAGGAAAAGCACCCCTTACAGTCCAGTTCACTGACACCTCGACCGGCGTGATCGATTCATGGAGCTGGGACTTTGGGGACGGAAGCCCGGAATCACCAGCAGAAAACCCGTCACATACCTTCGCTGATCCGGGGACGTATACTGTCACGCTCACGGTTACAAACAGTGGCGGGTCAGACACTTTCTCAGAAAATATCGAAGTATGGGAGGACGGCGACGGGTTCACGGTCGAGGCATGGGTGAAGTGGAATAAGAATCCAGCTCCCATTGCGAATGATGAGCGATGGGCTACCATCGTTATAGACGGAAACAGCGACAGCAACCGCCGATATCACCTTCTGCATAAACATGACAATTCCAGATTTGAGATCGCCATCAGAACACCGGATTCAACCGGGGTGGGGGATTATATCGAGTCAAACACCCAACCTTTGATAAATGTCTGGTACTACCTGACTGGTGTGTACAACCAGGAGACAGGAAGCCTGATCATCTATGTAGATGCCAATGCAGAGAGAAGCATGGGGGTCAGTACTGCAGGACTTATCCCATCACCGACTCTGTACCAGGTTGGAGGGCCGGGTGGCATTACCTTTGGTGGAAACCAGAACCAGAGAAAATTCGACGGCGAGATCCGTGGCCTCAACACATACGAGCGGGCGTTAAGCCCGGCCGAAATACAGGCACAGTATAACGCAGGCCTCCCCCCGGCATAATATGAAAAGGTGAGGAGGAAGACGAAATGATAAGGGAAGATTCAGAAAGTGCAGTCACCCCCGCAATAAGCGTCATGCTGCTCGTGCTCCTCACCGCAATCATCGCGATCATCATGTATGCCTTCATCTACGGAATCCCCGGCGGGCTTGAGAAGTCGGCATTCATCGCAGCCGAGGCAGGCGTCCTTGAGATCAATGGTACAGAGTATGTTGCCATTCAGCACCGGGGCGGCGACGAGGTCTTCCTGAACGGATCGGGCGCCGCCCGTGGCATCCCAATCGATATCAGGACGACGGTTGCCGGGGGCGGGCCGGTGCTGGCGGGAGCAGACTATCCCGTCACCTGGAAGGCCGGGCAGGTTCTCTATCTCTATAATACCCCGAGTGGTCCGAAGATAACAATCGACAGGTTAACCGCGGCAGAGGGAACCGGTTTTCCTGCGGGTGATCTTGAGCTTGTCATCATCGACACGAATGCCGAGGTACGGGTATTTGGATCCACCCTTGCCATGGCAGGAAGCGGGCCGGGGCCAGATGAACCACCAGTTGCAGGCTTTACCGCCGATCCAAATTCAGGAACAGCACCCCTTACCATCCAGTTCACGGATACCTCGACCGGCGTGATCGATTCATGGAACTGGGACTTTGGGGACGGGAGCCCGGAATCACCAGCAGAGAACCCGTCACATACCTTCGCTGATCCGGGGACGTATACTGTCACGCTCACGGTGTCGAACAGTGGAGGATCAGACGATTTCTCAAGGGAGATTGTGGTTGCACCTGAAATTGCAGGATTCACGGTAGAGGCATGGGTAAAGTGGAATCGGGATCCCGCTCCCCCGGATGGATCACATAACCATGCAACCATAGTTGTTGATGGGACAAATAATGACAATAGTCCCTATCACCTCCAACACAACTCCGATAATTCCTTATTTGAGATAGCTATCAATACAGATCAGCAAAGGCGTTTCAGATGGTCAACCACTTCTCCGGTGGAAGGTAGCTGGTACCATGTGGTTGGAGTATACAATCAGGATAATGAATGGTTGCGTATCTTTGTTAATGGTGGAACTCATGAGAACTCAATTTCTCAACAGGGTACGATTATCGACTCGCCTGGAAAGTACCAGGTAGGTGGGCCGGAGGGGGTAACCTTCTTTACCGATAATCAACGAAAATTCGACGGCGAGATCCGTGGCCTCAACACATACGAACGGGCATTCACACAAGCCGAGATCCAGGCGAGATTTAATGCTGGCCTGCCCCCATCCTGAAATAATACAAGAACAATGAGGAGAGGATGGAGATGTCCAGAAGAGAGCCGGATAATGCAGTCACCCCCGCAATCAGCGTCATGCTGCTCGTCCTCCTCACCGCAATTATCGCGATCATCATGTATGCCTTCATCTACGGCATCCCCGGCGGGCTTGAGAAGTCGGCATTCATCGCAGCCGAGGCTGGTGTGGATGAGATCAACGGAACAGAGTTTCTCACCATCAGCCACCGGGGCGGCGACGAGGTCTTCCTGAATGGATCAGGCGCCGCCCGTGGCATCCCAATCGATATCAGGACGACGGCAGCCGGGGGCGGACCGGTGCTGGCGGGAGCGGATTATCCCGTCACCTGGAAGGCGGGGCAGGTTCTCTATCTCTATAATACCCCAAGTGGTCCGAAGATAACGATTGACAGGTTAACCGCAGCAGAGGGCACCGGCTTCCCTGCGGGTGATCTTGAGCTTGTCATCATCGACACGAATGCCGAGGTACGGGTATTTGGATCCACCTTTGCAATCTCCGGCAATGGACAGGGGTCAACCTTCCATATGCTGACACTGGAGGCAGAACCGGTTCAGGGAGGCAGTGTGGCGGGTGAAGGAAATTATTCACATGGTGCTGGGATCCCAGTCATTGCCACACAAAAAGAGGGCTACAGATTTGTTAAGTGGACAGAAGCAGGTGAGGAGATCAGTATTGATTCCAACTTCACCTATACCATGCCGGACAGAGACGTGAGCCTTATTGCATTTTTTGAACCAGGACCCATACCTGTGACGTATTCAGCCTTCTGGCCACTTGATGAAGGGACAGGAGCCATTGCCTCCGACAGAGCCGGATCCTATGACGGGAGTATCATCAATCCGAACTGGATCGAATGTCAGGATCGTGGCTATCTCCTCTTTGATGGCAGCACATCATACGTCAATATTGAGGGGAACCCAAACCTAAAGCCAGTCTCCGCAGTCAGCTTTGAGGCTTGGGTCTATCCAACAGAGTATAAAACTGCCAAGGTCATCCAGATGAGAGACTGGGATGGCCATGGACTGGATCTCAATCTCTGGAAGGGTTGGCAGGGCGGGGTAAACCATGGACCAGGCGCTAAGACAACAATCGATTGGGCGCCTTCAGATGCCAACAGGCGGCCGGATCTCTTCACATGGTACCATCTGGCACTCGTCTATGACAATGCCACATTGAAACTATATGTGGATGGTGTCCTGGAGAAGAGTCAGCCACTCACCGGAGCCCTCCATATATGGTCGTTCAATCCTCCGATCCGGATTGGATCAGAAGGAGGGGATGGGCATAAGTTCTTCAAAGGCAGCATCGCCAATGTCGGGTATTCAACAGATGCATTTACCGCTGCTGAGATTGCAGCCCAGGCCGCCACTCCTCCCGGTGGCTGTCCGCCTGAGGTACACTTTACCGCAGTACCTGCTCATGGACAGATACCACTCACGGTCTCTTTCACCGATACCTCAACACGAATGCCATATGCGTGGAGCTGGGACTTTGGGGACGGGAATACATCAGCCGAACAGAATCCTGTGCATACCTATGAGAGCGCAGGTACATACACCGTCACGCTGCAGGCGACAAATATCTTTGGAACTGCAAGCCGTACACAAGAGGATCTTATCCATGCAGAGGGTGTTATTGAACCAGGGAATCTACTCATCAACCCGGCGTTCTCTGGGACTCTGGGAGAGAGACCTGATAGCTGGCAGGGAACAAGCAGGATAACATCAGAAGCAGTCAATGGAAACAACATAGTGATGGACATATCAGATGGTGGCGGGTTTCTGAGGCAGTCTGTAGACGGCATAGAGACCGATAAAGCATATACGCTCTCCTTTTATGCAAAGAAGAATGGAACGATTAATAGTGGCTGGTCTCAACTGGCGTTTTACGATGATAAGGATAAGTACATTGATGCCTGTGTTATAGTACATAATTTTGACGAAGTAATACAAGATGACTGGCAAATATTTGAAGGAACGTGTCACACTATACCTGCCAATACCGGCTCCATCCGGGTTGAGATAATACGAGGCCTAGGTACTACCGGCACCGATGCCCTCTTCATTCACTCGCCTGTGTTGGTAGCGGGTTAAGAAGAACCAGGAAGAATTCCCCCTCCGCGAAGTGCCTGGCTGGTATACCGGGTATAGGCGTTGTGGTGTGATGCACAACAATAACGTCTATAAACAATGACGCAGATAAAATGAGGAAGCGCGATAATAGTCTAGCGGTAGGACAGGGGCTTCCCAAGCCTCTAGCCCGGGTTCGAATCCCGGTTATCGCACTTGGAGTTTTCTTTTTTTAAAGGAATAAACTCATAAGCCATGCATCCTTTATCCAGAATATAATTAATTAATCATCCAAACCAGCAATGCCGCTACAATATAATGCCAGTTCTCTATACCAACAACCAGGTTCGTTGCGCCCATGCTCGTTGCATCCTGTTGTACCCGGTATGCACCCGGTATACACCCCTGAACCACAACCGGCTGCCGGAATTGATGCGTATCTTCCGATAGCATTTTCTGCCTGTTTGATATAACCTTTTTACCAGCAGAAGAGATCATGACTGACAGTGAATTGCAGAGGAATACAATTGATTGATACAAGAGCATCCCGGTAGCTCCAGAGAATACAAAACGATGTCCCCTTCCTCGAGTTACGCAATAAGCATCATCACGGAGAATAAAAAAGGCGTTCTCCGGGATATTGCAACAGTTCTTGCCAATTATAATGTGAATATCCTCACCATACAGCAGGAGATTATGAAGAGAGGCCCGGATGCAGGTCTTGCATGGGTCGATCTTGAGATTGAGGTGGATGATAACTTCGGATCAATCATTGCTGCGCTGACCACGCTTCCCAATGTCCTTGAGGTTGAGACCCACGAAACCTTCTCAAAGATCTTCGGCCAGCGGGTCATCATCATCGGCGGCGGCGCCCAGGTTGCGCAGGTTGCAATGGGTGCAGTCAATGAAGCAGACCGCCATAATATCCGGGGCGAGCGGATCTCAGTCGATACCATCCCGCTTGTCGGGGAGGATACACTGGCACTTGCTGTTGATGCCGTGACCCGGCTCCCGCGTGCCTCTATCCTGGTGCTTGCAGGCTCGATCATGGGAGGAAAGATCAGTGCTGCGGTGCTAAATGTAAAAGCAGAAGGAATACCGGTAATCGCCCTGAAAATGGCAGGAAGCGTGACAAAGCATGCCGATCTCGTCGTGACTGATCCCATCCAGGCAGGGGTGTTTGCTGTGATGCATGTCTCTGAAAAGGCAATTTTTGATATTGAACGTGTAAAAGGCCGTGAATTCTAAAAATCAGGCAATTGTGAATGAAAATGATGGAAAATAGTATACAGCGTGCAGTGGATGTCCTTCGCCGTGACGGACTGATCGTCTACCCGACAGAGACGGTATATGGACTTGGAGGAGATGCCTTCTCAGATATTGCAATTGATCGTGTCTATGAGGCAAAGAGCAGGCTCCGGGGCAAGCCAATCTCAATTGCAGTCTCTGATATGGAGATGCTCGCATGCGTTGCCTATGTTGATGATGCCGCAGAACAGTTCATCAACCGCTTCCTTCCGGGTCCGGTAACTGTCATACTCAGGGCAAAACAGTGTCTTCCTGCAGAACTGACCGGCGGAACCGGGATGATCGGCATCCGCTGGCCTGACCATGAGATTGCACTTGCCATTGTCCGGGAACTGGATGCCCCGATCACCGCGACAAGCGCCAATATATCCGGCGATATATCACCACGGACAATATCGGAAGTGAATGTCCGCCATGATTTTTTTGTCGACGGTGGAGAACTCCCGGGCACACCAAGCACCGTCGTCGATCTCCAGGCAAAAGAGATTGTCCGTCCGGGTTCAGAGCTTGACGAGATCGTTGATTTCCTCTTAAAAATGGACTGAGATGGAATGGAGAGACCTATCCGGCTTCGAGACTTTCTCATTGATCATGCAGGGGCAATCTATGCCGTCTCTGTCTATGATAATGATGAGCGAACAGGCTGTATCCTGCGGTACCTGCCTGATACGGGTGGAGAGAGAACCGGACCCCGCGGGATTCGGTACCGGAAGATCGAGTTTGATGAGGCATATGCCTGGATACAAAAACAGCACCCTGAATGGGCAGACACAGTCCATCGGATTCCGCACTCTGAGATCGCAACTGTCCTGAAGCCTGAAGAAGAGATGTCCAGGATTCTGCCGGAAAATCCCCGTCTCCGGAGCCTGATGAGCCTCTTTGATCTCCCCAAGAGAAGTTTCGGCGTGACCGGGTCCCTCCTCTGCGGACTTGAGAACGACGCCTCAGACATTGACCTTGTTGTGTATGGGGAGCACTGGTTTTCAGCACAGAGACAGCTTGCGGATGCAGTTGCAAAAGGGCTGATCCCTCGGATGAGTGAGGGGATGTGGGAGAAGGTCTACCGGAAACGGGTTCCAGAGATCTCCTTTGATGATTTTGTTGCCCATGAATCCAGGAAATTTAACCGGGGCGAGTATGAAGGGACATACTTTGACCTCCTCTTCTCACGTGGCTACGACCAGCTGAATGCTGTTTCCATCCGCAAAGGCGAGGGTATCGGACGGGATGTGATCGAAGCCAGGGTGACTGATGCATCGCTTGCCTTTGACAACCCCTCAGTCTATGCCATCGATCACGACGAGATCAGCCATGTCCTCAGTTTTACGCACACCTATGCCGGCCAGGCGCTTGAAGGAGAGGTGATCGAGGCAGCAGGGGTTGTTGAGGAGCACGGAGACACAAACATTCTGATCGTCGGCACAACCCGTGAGGCCCGGGGAGAATATATCATCTCAAGGACGCTCCTTGACCGATGATTCACATCTTAGGTTAATTTTCAAAAAAAAAAGTCGACGTCCATTCAAACCATTTCTCTTCAGGTCTTTTTGAAGAACCGGTCAAAGAGCGAGGGGGGATCACGCCTTGTCCGGGCTATGCAGTTCTCATGCTTTGGACAGCGTTCACAGGGTGCATCCGGGGGTTTACGCGGCGTTTCACCCCGGTATATTGCCGCGGCTTTCTTCAGTGCATCAAGGAGCACGCGGCGATCCGTTGCAGTCGGGGTAACTGTCCGCACAACACCGGATGGGATATAGACGATTCTGACACCTGACTGTCGCGGCTGCGGCTTTAGAAACCCGGCTGATACTGGCTCAGCCGGGGATGCAAGCGCCTGGATCTCCTGCATCTCTTCTGCTGCGAGCAGGTATGCCGCTGCCCGGATCCGATCCTGGCGCCAGACCCCGTATGTCGGGGCACGGGTGGCACGGAGGATGCCGATGACGGGATCCCGATCAAATACCCAGTCAATCCGTCCTGATATGCCATACTTTTTGTTTGCAACGGCTATATCAACTGCAACAGGCACATCCAGGGATGCGTCGCCGCCTTCCCAGGCAGTAATGCATTCATCAAGATAGACCCGCATCATAGCAGGGATATCCGGCCTGACCAGCCTGATCTCTTCCCATATCGCTTCGTTCTCAAGCCCGAAATCACTGAAACCCTCAGGATCATCACAGAATTGAGAGCAGCCATCCAGGTGGTAGCCGATCTGTTTAGATATCGTATACTCAAATGGCTCAGCAACCGCCTCGTTTCGCTCAAGGTAGACCCTGACCGGGCAGACCGAGACCCGGACAAGTGTTGAAACCGGGATATACCGGGGGTCGGCTGCACCCGGAGTAGCGTGCCGGGTATTGTGATCAGATCTGGTATAGGGCTTAGAACCGCTACCAGCTTCCTGGGTTGCATCCTGATCAAATCTGGTTAAAGGATCGCCTCTGGTATCTGGCTCTGGTGTTTTTCCGGGCAGAGACATGCGTAAGAACATTTTTCACTTCTCTTAGCTAATAGATTTGCATGGCTTCCAAGGAAATAACCGTGAATGTCCCACAGGATCTTGACCCCGTCTACAGCAATATGATCCAGATCGCCTTCAGGGACGATGAGTTCACCTTCCTCTTCCTCCACCAGATACCAAATATCAACCAGGCAAAGGCCAAGTCTATTGTAACGATCAGCCCAAAGCATGCAAAGAAGTTTCTCGGGGTTCTTCAGCAGAGTATTGCCGAGTTTGAGGCAAAGTTCGGCACAATCGAGGCGCCAAAAGAGCAGCAGGCCACAGACACCGTCACGATGCGGGGCTACTCGTAAACGATGGAATGAGCCGGGAAAAGCCACCAGGGCTTTCGAAGGAGAATAGAAAGACGTTGAAAGGAGCAGAACCTTTTTTAGCTTTTCAAAGCCAATACTATTGTCGCGTATTATAGCGTATTGTCGCGTAGTATCGCAGTGCCGCCGTGGCTTAGCCCGGTATAGCGGCTGATTCGTAATCAGCAGGTCGAGGGTTCAACTCCCTCCGGCGGCTCTCTTTTAAGGACGTTAAATTACGATTCAGGCATACATTACCCGATAATCGGATACATTGAACCTGAGATGTCATTCTAAATGAAACCGTGTACGAAGAGCCATAAGCTGGGATATTCCGGCTTTTATCATATTCTGGCGGATGGCGTATCCATTCACCACACACTGATCCACCAGACTCCATCACCTTTATCATCTAAGTTGACTACAAAGTAGTATACTTATGTCTCAACAAATCTTCGTCGACCGGAATGATGAGCTCCGGTTCCTTCTTGATCGATACCATTCACAGAACCCGGAGTGCATAATCATCTATGGCAGGCGGCGTGTCGGGAAGACAACTCTCCTCGCCCAATTCTTAAAGAAGGCAAGAGGCTTCTACTTCCTTGCCTCCGAGGAGGGAACAGCCCTGAATATTTCTGATTTTGCGCACTATGCAGGAGAATACCTCCAGGATCCTGATTTTGAGCGGGGAAGCTATCCGGATTGGAAAGCAGTTTTTCAGGCGCTCATTTCCCACCGGAGATTCGCACCATCTGATGGAGGAAAAGTTGTGATTGTGATCGATGAGTTTCCGTACCTAATCGGACGGGACAAGGCAACTCCATCAATCTTCCAGAAGATATGGGATCAGATACTCGCCCATGAGCCGGTGATGCTTATCATCTCAGGATCATCAGTGAGCGCAATGGAAAGTGAAGTACTGGCATATACAAGCCCCCTGTACGGCAGAAGAACAGGCCAGTGGCAGGTTGAGCCGCTCCCCTACCCCTACCTCAGGGAGATCCTCCCCTATACTGAACATGACCTGATTCTGACATGGTGCATCCTTGGAGGAATACCGGCATATCTCAGATTATTCAACCCGGATCTCTCCTTCTGGGAGAATGTGGAGGAGCAGATCCTGACAAAGGGTGCATACCTGTATTCTGAGGCAGAACTCCTTATGCACTATGAGTTCCGGGAAGCTGGCAACTATATCTCGATTCTTCGCGCCCTTGTCTCCGGACATACGACACTATCAGCAATCTGCCAGGCAACAGGCCTTGATAAAGGGATGGTATCCAAATATCTTGCAATACTCTCACGTATGAAGCTCATCCTTGATGAGGCGCCGATCACCGCACATGCGGGGTTCAGGAGACGGCATTACCGGTTGCGCGACCCGTATCTCACATTCTGGTTCCGCTTTGTGTATCCAAGGCGGGCAGAGACTGAAACCGGCAAGGTGGAGGCGGTTCTCCATTCGATTCAGGACTCAATCGCTCCATATTGTGGAGAGATGTTTGAGATACTTATTGAAGATCTGGTACGGAGAGGAATCCTGTTTCCGGATACGCCATACTCACGCCTGGGGCGATGGTGGCAGAATGAGATAGAGATTGATATAGTCGGGCTCGATGAGCGGACAGGCTCCGCCCTTTTCTGCGAATGCAAATGGTCTGAAATCGGCATGCGGGATGCACGATCCATCATGGCAGCTCAGAGGGAGAAGGCAGAACACGTGCGATGGAGAAACGGCGAGCGGAAAGAACGCTATGCACTGATCGCCAGAGAGATTCACGGGAAAGAACAGCTCAGGAATGAGGGGTACCACGTCATTGATCTCCAGGATATCACCCTGCTTTCAGAGAGATTTCTGGCAGATAAAGGAAAGTGACTCAGCCAGATGATGTATATGTGCACATCAAACCCAATGCATCATGAAAACCCCTGCGAATGAAAAGAGCGATTGCGAAAACAGAACATGCGGTATCGCATCCTCACAATCACAAGCAGATGTACATTCTCGAAGATATCCTGGCCCATAACCAGCTCATCGTCTTTTGCGGATCTGCCGCCAGCAGGAAATCAGCAGAGAGGGGATGCTACTATTGCGGCCCCGGCAATAAATTCTGGCCGCAGTTCTCCCGGATAACCGGCAGAGAGAACGTAATGCCCGCCTCCATTGATGATTGCAGGATTGTGTTGGAATACGGAATAGGGCTTACGGATCTGAATAAGACTGAGTCGGGATCCGACAGATCCCTGACAAAAGCAAAATACGAAACAGATAATTGCATTCAGAAGATGCTGGAGTACAAACCCCGTTTCATCGTTTTTAATGGGAAGGAGGCCGCCAGGCACGCCTTGAAGAAAAGGGATGTACGCTATGGATTACAAACTATAATGATTGGAGAGAGTGCTGTATTCGTTGCTCCATCAACCTCCGGACTCGCAGCAAAAGACTGGAAGACACACGGCGAAGAGTACTGGAACAGGATAGGAGGGATCTATACAGAGATAAAGGCAAGGGAGGGTCAGGAAAGAAAGAGTCAAAATTACTGATGATGTCCAGGAATGGTGAGCAAAGCAGGTAGAAGTCAGGTGATACCGGGAAGACGGGATTACCACTGCAGATGCGGTCTCCATGGCAGGATAGTTTTATTGGTGAAGAATTAGTATCTCTTTGATTACCCGGCAACGTACCTGACCATGATTACAAGTAGTGTGATCGGGGAAGCCAGGTTCGGGAACCCGGAATTGGAGAGAGGAGAGAGAGAAGAGAAGATCGGAAGCAACCATCAAGAGCATGCCATGAACAACACCAATGATTGGAACAGGGGTGATCCAACGCGTGGAGACATCAGCCAGACTGGCAGCCAGAATACCAGCCAAAAATATAACAACAGAAATGACAGCAGCACAAACGACAGCACCAGTGAGAACAGTGAGAACAGCAATAACCCCTCCGGCTACATCTTTGTGAAAAGCCTGAGTTTCAAAGGCATCTGGTCATCACCGCGTGGAGTCGCCGTGCATGCCGACGGGACGCTCTATGTCGCCGACCTCTCCAACCATATAATAAGGAAATTTGACTCTTCCGGGACGCTGGTTGCGGAATTTGGATCCTGGGGCACAGGAGAGGGGCAGTTCTGGAAACCCCGGGGACTCGCCATAGATCACAATGGCGACATATATGTTGCTGATAGCAGAAACAACCGCATCCAGAAGTTTGATTCCCACGGCACATTCATCGGCACCTGGGGGGCATGGGGACCAGAGATGGGAGAATTTGAGTGGCCCCTTGGTGTTGCAGTAGACAGGTACGGGTATGTCTATGTCATAGACAGCGGCAACAACCGGATCCAGAAATTCGATAGTGCAGGCACATTCATCATAGAATGGAGGATAGACGACTCGCTCACCTTCTCAGGCGATACCGAGGCCCGCCTCCCCCAGGGTATCGCTGTTGACAGAAAAGGAAATGTCTTTGTGGCTGACACCGGCCATGCCTGCATCCGCCAGTTCGACGATGTAGGCAACCTGATATCCACCTGGGGACGCGAGGGGCAGGCAGAGGGAGAGTTTAGCCAGCCCGGCGGCATCTCTGTGGATTGCGATGGTAATCTCTATGTCGCAGATACCGGAAACGCCCGTATCCAGAAATTCAGCAGCAATGGCACATTCATCACCATGTGGGGCCGATACGGCTCAGGTGAGCGGGAGTTCAAAAAACCATACGATGTCACGCTGGACAGAAACGGCACCGTCTATGTAGCAGATTCAGAAAACCACCGCATCCAGATCTTTGCAGGCAGCAGATCAGAACGGGTTATGTCAGATACATCTATCAGTACTGGATTAAAACAGGAGGAACAGCTGCAACCGGCAGCAGGCAGGACGACAGGTACCATACCGTCTGCCCCTGAAGGAAAGCCGGCTTCTTCGGCAGAAAACCCGGCTGCCCCGGCAGAACGAGAGATCCCCCCCTTCAGGTTCACCAGGAGTGCAAAGATCAGGGAGGCGGGTGGCGATGCAGCGAATGCGACCGCCGGTTGGGAATTGTCGGGGAAGAGATCAGAGACAGAAACCAGCATACATGAGGAAGAGTCCATGAAGAAGACGCAGCCTGGTGAGTGTATAGGCACCTGGGGAATCCAGGGAACAGGGAAAGGCGAGTTTAAAGCACCCTTCAGCATATCCATTGATGCGGATCAGTTGATCTATGTCGCAGATTCATGGAACAACCGGATCCAGAAATTTGATGAAAACGGGAATATCATTGCCACATGGGGACACTGGGGGACAGAAGATGGCCAGTTCCAGAACCCTGAAGGGGTGGCTGCCGATACGAGAGGCAACGTCTTTGTTGCAGATACAGACAATAACCGGATCCAGAAGTTCGATACAAACGGGAAATTCATCACACAATGGGGTTTGTTTGGCTCCAGCACCGGAAGATTCAATTCTCCACTCGGTATCGCAACAGATAGTTCGGGTTTTGTCTATGTGGTGGAATACTGGAATAACCGGGTGCAGAAGTTCGCAACCGATGGCAGATTCATCGAAAAACTGGGATCATTTGGATCGGGTGACGGCCAGTTCATCTACCCCCGGGGAATAGCCATTGACACAGAAGGAAACATCTATGTCGCCGATATCGGCAACCACAGGATACAGAAGTTTTCTCACGCCGGTGCATTTCTCCTGCAGTGGGGATCTGAGGGCACAAATGACGGTGAATTCAAAAAACCCGAGGGCGTTGCTGTTGATTCAAAGGGCTATGTCTACGTGGCAGATACAGACAACCACAGGATCCAGGTATTTGACAAGAACGGCCGCTTCATCACAAAATGGGGGGAGAAAGGCACACGTGAGGGTTATTTCAGCAGGCCACATGATCTGGCAATAGATGGACGGGGAAATGTATATGTTGTCGATACCGAGAACCACCGGATACAGAAGTTCTCTCCTGTTCTAGTCAGCCAGGAAGAAGGATCAGCAGTCGAAGAAGAGAGAGAAAACCTGGTTCAACCAGAAGAGCCGGCCGCCAGGGTAGCAGGAGCGGGAGACGCAGCATCTGGGATCGCTTCTTTGAAAGACGTTGAAGCAGCCTTTGAAACAGCATTTGGGGCAGAAAAGGAGAAGCCTGTTGCAGACTTTACGGCCACACCCTTTGCGGGAAGTGCCCCGCTCGCTGTCAGGTTCTCTGACAGATCCAAGGGCAGCCCCAGATCATGGTTCTGGGAATTTGGCGACGGCTCCACTTCTGAAGAGCAGAATCCTCAAAGGACATACGAAACCCCTGGGATATACCCGGTCTCCCTGACTGTGACAAATCCGGATGGCAGAGACACCCGGACAAAAGAGGAGGCAATAACCGTCACCGAGGCCCCACAAGTACCGTTTACAGATGTATCCAGGGATGCTGAAACCGATGCAGACACTGATGCAGACATTGATGCTGCTCTCGAGATCGAACCAGATGCAGCCCAAGAGGCCACAGGAGATGCCGGTGCTGTTCACAAAAGAGCCACAGCATTTCCGGAATCCGGACCCGCCGCACCTTCCACCAGCAGAGAGGAAGCACCCGCAGCTGAGGTTTTGCTCCCTGATGAAGAGGCACCGGAACAGCCCGGGATACCGCAGCAGGTAATCGAAGAAGAGATGCCAGTTCCAGGTGAGCTGCCGCCGCCTGTACCAGACGAGACTCCTGCAGCAGGAGAGGGCCCGGAGGAGCTGGCTGAAGAGCAAATACCTGATGACGTGGAGGAAGTGGAAGAGCTGATCCTGGAGCCTTCAGAAGAGCTGCTGCTGGATGAATACCTCAAGGAACCGGATATATACGATACACGACAGCCAGTACAACAGATCCCGGGGCACGAGAAAGGGGTCGCTGATGAGCTGCCAGTACCGGATGAGGCTCCCCGGGCAGGAGAGATGCCAGAGGAGCTGGCAGAGGAGACACCAGAAGAGCCACAGGCAGATATACCGGCTTTTGACCACCTGCCAGAAGAGTTGGTGGAGGAGCTCCCTGAAGAGCAGAGAATCGAACAAGCGATAGAGCCAACTGAAGAGCAGAACAAAGAGCCAGTGGACGGGGCCCTGCCTGATGAAAGCTATACAGCTCCTGACGCTCCGGGCACCCCGGGGGAGGAGCCATTACCCGGCGTCCCATCCCGTTCTCTCTATATCGGGACAGTGGCAGTCTCTATCGACTACCTCATCAGGCATCCGGAAGAGGGAGCAGCGTGTGTCAACAGGCTTGTCTCTGAAGAGAAGGTACCAATGGAGGAGCTTGTGTATACACTCAATGATGAGCTGCTCAGCTCCTCAACCAATCAGCCTGTTCCAGTGGAAGAGAAGAAGAAGAGAATTCTGGCCGTTCAAAGCTTTATTGATGCAGATGGCATCACGCATACCATCAGGCAGCAACAGTTTGCAGCAGCCGCCATACAGGTTGGAGCACTCGGCTTCTGCCAGATCAGAATCTCCCATGTTCACGAACTCCCGGGTGCCACGCATTTCAGGATACAGGCAAGTCCCCATCTCCAGGCAATCGGCAGCAGTGATCCGGTCACATTTGTGGGAACAGGTACACAAAGCCTTGAGATAACCGATGTATCCGGATCTCTTTTTGCAACAGGAACATTTGAGATACCTGCTGCCTATGGAATCCATGAAATGACAATTATTTTGGAGAAAATCATGGAGAGGGGTGCAGACGAGCAGTGAGCAGAGAATTCTGCCCCGATCCATTTGACAATAATTAAGAACTTTTCTTTCGTTTTTACTATGTCAATTGAGGTTTCGGATGCAGCAGGCATCCGGATCTGATCAGTGAAACTCCGGCAGCACGTGATCGTTATGGATGGTGCAGACGGTTGTTTTTTGAGTGACGGTAGCTGGAGGTGGGATATGAGCGGAGAATATGAAGAGGCATTCAATGAGTCAATAGAGAACCCGGTTGCATTCTGGGGGAATGCAGCTCAACGGATCAGGTGGATACAGGAGTACGATACCGTTCTCAACAGCGACAATCCACCCTTTTACCGGTGGTTTGAAGGAGGTATCGTCAATACCTGCTATAATGCTCTTGATTACCATGTCGAGGAAGGCAGGGGCGAGCAGGTTGCCCTGATCTATGACAGCCCGGTGACAGGCACAATCAAAAAGTACACCTATCTCGAGCTCCTCGATGCTGTTGCACGTTGTGCCGGCGGGTTCCAGGCACTCGGGATCAACAGGGGCGACAGGGTCATCATCTATATGCCGATGATCCCGGAAGCCGTCATCGCCATGCTCGCCTGTGCACGAATCGGGGCGATTCACTCCGTAGTCTTTGGGGGCTTTGCCTCACGTGAGCTGGCAAAACGGATTGATGATGCAGAACCCGCATTGATTGTATCTGCCTCCTGCGGAATCGAGGTGGACCGGATCATACCCTACAAGCCGCTCCTTGATGAAGCCCTCTCCATCTCCTCTCATATGCCAAAGGCATGCATCTATGTCCAGAGAAGAGAACATCCAATTGAACTGAACCCCGAAACCGAGATCTCCTGGGAGAGCCTGCTTGCAGCAGATCCGGCACCAGTTGTTCCGGTGAAGGCAACAGATCCCCTCTACCTCCTCTACACATCCGGCACAACCGGAAAGCCGAAGGGTGTTGTGAGAGACAACGGCGGCCATCTTGTTGCTCTCCACTGGAGCATGGAGTATATCTACGGCATGAAACCAGGAGAAGTATACTGGGCAGCCTCGGATATCGGATGGGTCGTCGGCCACTCCTATATCGTCTACGGGCCGCTCCTGTATGGGTGCACGACGATCCTCTATGAAGGAAAGTCGGTTGGGACACCTGATCCCGGCTCCTTCTGGCGGGTCATCGAAGAACACGGGGTATCAGTCCTCTTCTGTGCACCAACAGCATTCCGGGCAATCAGAAAGGAAGATCCAGATGGCGAGTACATCAGCAGGTATGATCTCACGTCACTGCGGATGCTCTTCCTCGCAGGTGAACGATGCGACCCGGACACCCTCCACTGGGCAGAAGAAATGCTCTCTGTGCCGGTCATCGATCACTGGTGGCAGACAGAGACCGGGTGGGCAATCGGGGCAAACTGCGCCGGCCTTGAACTGCTCCCAATAAAACCCGGCTCCTGCACAAAGCCGGTGCCAGGCTATGACATCCAGGTGCTGAATTCAGAAGAGAAGCCATTAGCTCCCGGAGAACCAGGAAACGTCGTGGTAAAGATGCCGCTTCCTCCAGGCTGCTTCACGACACTCTGGAATAATGACGCAGATTACAGGACTTCCTACTTCTCGGCATATCCGGGCTATTACCTCACCTCTGATGCAGGCTTTATTGATGCTGATGGCTATCTCTGGATCATGGGCAGGACAGATGATATCATCAATGTTGCCGGCCATCGCCTCTCAACAGGAGCTATGGAAGAGGTGCTTGCGTCCCACCCCGATGTCGCGGAATGTGCCGTCTCGGGCGTATATGATCCAGTCAAAGGCGAGATCCCACTCGGCTTTGTGGTGGTACAATCCGGATCAGCAATAGATGCCGGCATACTTGAATCAGAATTAATCCAGCTCGTCCGTCAGAAGATTGGTCCTATTGCGTCCTTTAAAACCGTTGTACTCGTGAAGAGACTCCCAAAAACCCGGTCAGGAAAGATACTCAGGGGCACACTAAAAAAGATCGCAGATGGCGCGCCATACACCGTACCTGCAACAATCGATGATCCGGTAATCCTTGATGAGATACACGAGTCACTTCAGGCAATTGGATACCCAAAACAGTAAATAAAAGCAATTCCAGAGTATATGGACTGCCCGGGTACAGGCACTCGTCCCCAACCGGGAAGAGACGGTACAAACCATCTATTTTATATACAACAAAAATACATTTTATAAAAGTAACCCCACCCCTTCTTATACCCTCAAATAACGCAAATTCTTGGCTTATTTTACATTTCAAACTCAAATGCTAAAAATTTACACCGGCGTGAAAGGAAAAGTATATAAGTAGGATAAGGAAAACGTACCTGTATACACAGGCAGCACCTATTCGCTCCACCCTTCTCCGCCAGATAATTCATGCCACAGGGCGTATTCCCATGACTGCACACACACTCCTCTACATTGATGATGAACCCGGTCTTCTCGAAATTGGGAGAATGTTTCTCGAACAGAACAAGAAAATGATCGTTTCGACCTGTGAAAGTGCTCGTGACGCAATAGGCATTCTTCAAAAACATTCATTTGACGCAATTATTTCTGACTACCAGATGCCGGGGATGAATGGCATTCAGTTTCTGAAGTATCTCAGGCAGAACGGTGACAGAACACCATTCATTATCTTTACCGGGAAAGGGCGTGAGGAGGTTGTTATTGAAGCATTCAACAACGGAGCTGACTTTTACCTCCAGAAAGGAGGGGATGCACGATCACAGTTTGCTGAACTACAGAACAAGGTCAGGCATGCAATTGAGCGGAAAAATGCAGAGGAGGCCCTGAGAAGAAGTGAAGAGCGGTATAGAAATGTTGTCGAGACGCAGACAGAATACATCTGCAGGTTCAAACCGGATGGAACACACATTTTTGTAAATGATGCATACTGCCGCTTCTATGGGAAGGCCGAAGAAGAGATCATTGGAAGCCGTTTCAAGCCCGTCATCCATGACGAGGACAAAGAAGAGGTGTCCCGTACTTTTGCAGGTCTCACCCCGGATAACCCTTCCTGCTATAATAAGCAGCGGATCATCATGCCTAATGGAGACATTGTCTGGCAGCGGTGGAGCACCCGTGCATTCTTTGATACAAAGGGAAAAGTCTATGAATACCAGTCTGTTGGACGGGATATAACCGAACAGATGCAGCGTGAAGATGAGCTCCGGGAAATAAATACCGAGCTTATGGCGGCATATGAACAGCTCGCCGCCAGTGAAGAAGAGATTCGTCAGCAGCTTGATGAGATCATCACCGCCCAGCAGGCACTTCGGGAAAGTGAACAGCGCTACCAGGCTGTTATCGAATCCCAGAGTGAGTTCATCTCCAGGTTCAGGCCCGATGGAACCCATATCCTCGTCAATGACGCCTATGCCCGGTACTTTGGAAAAACAAAAGAAGAGTTCCTTGGAGAACAGTTTGAACCAGAGATCCATCCAGAGGATCAGGCACGAGTACAGGCATTCTTTGCATCACTCACAGAAGCAAACCCTGCCGGGAGAATCGAGCACCGGATCATCATGCCTGATGGTTCGATCCGGTGGCAGGAGTGGAGTGACCATGCCATATATAATAAAAATGGCCGTATCAAAGAATACCAGTCTGTCGGACGGGATATTACCGACAGGAAGTCTGCAGAAGAGGCACTCCGCCTGACAAATAACAAACTCCACCTGCTCACAAGCGTCACCAGGCACGATATCCTCAACATGATCATGGTCGTACGTGGCTACCTCAAGCTTACAAACAAAAGCGAGATCAGCCCGGTGGTTGAAAAAAACCTCAGGAAGATGGAGACGGCAGTATTGGCAATAGAGCGCCAGCTTATGTTCACCCGGGAGTATGAGCAGCTTGGTGCCTCAGATCCTGCATGGATACCAATGCATACCTCCATCAGAAAGATCACCGACTCGCGCCTCTCACTCTCCTGCCAGGGCCCAGAGGTCACACTCTTTGCAGACCCGATGATTGAGAAGGTCTTCTCAAACCTCTATGATAACACGCTCCGCCATGGAGACGGTGCAACCAGCATCCGTATTACCACTGAACAGGCCGATACAGATCTGCTGATCACCTGGGAGGACGATGGAACAGGCATCCCCGAGGATACAAAGGAGCACATTTTCACCCGTGGAGTCGGGAGAAATACCGGCTATGGCTTATTCCTTGCCCGTGAGATACTGGCTATCACCGGAATGTCGATTACTGAAACCGGAACACCGGGT
This sequence comes from Methanocalculus natronophilus, assembly GCF_038751955.1. Classification (NCBI taxonomy): domain Archaea; kingdom Methanobacteriati; phylum Methanobacteriota; class Methanomicrobia; order Methanomicrobiales; family Methanocalculaceae; genus Methanocalculus; species Methanocalculus natronophilus. Next base: position 38,822 of record NZ_JBCEXH010000001.1, read on the forward strand.
GAGGGTGCCCGGTTTGAGATTGTGGTTCCGGAAGGCAGGTACATGATAGGGTAAGCGGGAATCTGCACAACACACCAGACGAGAACAACCAGATGCCGGCAACCTCTGGAAACGAATACGCAATACTATTCCTGCAGAAACAGGTCATCATTCTTCATACTCTGTTTCATTGGTTTTTGGATTCCCTGACAGAATCCAGGGAGGTTTTCGCTCATATTTATTCTTAAAAATACTACATTTCCTTACACAAGATATGCCGATGCACTCTCCCCGTTATATTTCAGAAACTTTATCGTTTACAAATACCCAGGTAGGTTCATAAAAACATATACGTTACCATTAATAAGGTTTAAAAACCCCTTTAAAAAAACAGAATCATTCATTCCTGCCAAATGCATTGAGAGTGTGGCAACAGGGGTGGACGTCGCCTGGATGAAGAGTGTATGAACATGACAAAACAGATACTGATTGTTGAAGACGATCCTTTGATCGCACGGATCCTGTCTGATCGGTTGAAGAAACTTGGATATGGAGTTTCGGGAATGGTAACCTCAGCCGATGATGCGATCATGCATGCAATCGAGTTTACACCTGATCTGGTCATGATGGATATCGGGCTCGAAGGGAAAGCAAGCGGGATTTCTGCGGCAAAATACATCTACCTCTTCTTTTCGATCCCGGTTGTCTTCTGTACTGCATACTCCGGGCTGGATTGTCTGAACAGAGCCAAAGAGGCGATGCCTTTTGGCTTTGTCCAAAAACCCTTTACTGACCGGGATCTGCTCAATTCCATAGAAATGGCAATGAATTCATATGAAGCATACCGCCAGACTGAAGTCGATCCGCACAGCTTCAGGGAGGTCATTCACCTTGATCTGGGAATTATCTTTGTTGATGCCGATGGAAAAATCATCTATTCAAATCCCTATGCCGAACATATGACCAGCATATCCCATAAGAAATCATTCTTTGAATCAATAGAGAGAGTTATAGATTACGACCATGCAGCATCAACAGGATACAAAAGTACCTCAAACTCGCTTCTCGAAACAGTACGCGAGGTTGCTGCTATCGGCAGGGCAACTGACATCGTGATAAAATCAAAGATCTTCAAAAAGCGAAAGGCCTTCAAAATGAATGTAAAGGCAAGAAAAGATAAAAGAGGCGCAATTATTGGATATATGATAAAACTTGAGGAAGATTTTAACAGATCACGTGAATTGAATAAAATGAACAATACACAAAAGAAACCCGGAACAAAACCACAAACCCGGTTAAAGTAGCCATTTCAAAGGAATTTTAAAAACGAACAGCCATTCCGGCCAGGCAAAAGCAGCATTCCTCAATACACTTCAGCGAGTATACCATCGCGCTTCATCCTCTGGTACAGGCCGGGCCGGTCATGCTTCTGCTCCAGGATCATAGCATGTATCCCGACATACCGCTCCGCTTCCCTGACAAGCTCGTTGTATGCATCGATTCTCATGTTATATTCAGCAATCATTGCATTAAATACGGGAACCTGGCGGTTATACTCAGTATACCGCCCCTCACGGAGATGCAAATCCATCGATGAGCGGAGATCTGCAATCTCCTCCTCAAGCTCCCTGAGCTCCCGGGATTCTGTTTCCATCCTGGCATTCAGAGCATCCACCTGATCCCTGCAGAAGTGCAGTATAGCTGAAAAGGCCGCTGTTTCATGACAGGAATCATACCGCTTCTCTCCCTCTCCGACAGGGATTATAATCGGCTGGGATGAGAGAACGATATCCCCCTCCAGTCGCTCGGGATAGAGGCCGACAAAATGTGGCTTTGTTGTCTCGATATAGGCATACCCGTCTTCAGTGGCAACACACCCGGAAGCCCTGACACCGACTGCCATATGTTTTTCTTCCAGGTACAGGAGGAGGGCTGTCTCATAGCCTGCACGCGAGAGAATCCCCGCGAGGAGAAGACTTTTGTCATCACAGTCACCGGTCCCATCACCAAACGTCTCGATCGGATATTTCGGCTCCACCAGGGTGGTATCATCATCATAGGGGAGAGACTGGACAAAGACGGTGCAGAGCTCAAGGAACCGGTCATCATCGAGGCTGAGATCCTGCTGAATCATCCAAAGTGCCTGCATAAGCTCATTGAAGAACGGCTCCTGGAGCGGATCGGTGATGAAGGCAGCGTAATAGATCGGCAGCCACTCCCTATCCTCAAGATCGGTATAGAGCAGGATCTGTTTCTCACTTGCCACTGCGCCATAATACACCCCGGCATCGACTGGAATATGCAGGGTGATCTCATGCTCCTCAAAGAGAAAGCTGTGCGAGATGAGCAGGACTCCATTTTCTGTTGCAACCGGCGTAATTGAGGGAGGGACAACATCCTGCTGCACCAGTGTGCACCCGGCGGTGAGGCAGAGGACGAGAAGAAATACCGGGAGGAGTGCCTGTCGGCCAGTCATTACAAGTTCATTGGCGGGAGAAGAGATAGTGATGACGGATTTGACAATCAATGGTGTTCAGATGGCAAATTGTCAGCGTAGCCGTCCCCGCTACGTGCAACTGAAGAGAGAAGCCCTGGAAAAAAGTGGAGGTGCTACCTGAAATAGACCCCGACATCACGCATCTGGTTATTCTTTGCGATATTCAGCACAAGCGGGGTGATACTTTCAACAATCGATGATACAGATAATGGGCCCGCATCCAGGGGAGTTAAGCTCCGAATATCCCAAATTAAGTCCATCACAATCGCTTTCGCATCGGCATCATCGCTGCAGACCGCAACAGAGTAGTCAAGAAGGGCATCCAGTTCCTTCCACTTATGAGCAGCAATATTATTAAAGGCCGAGACGACTGTGGCACTCTTTGGAAGGCGGTTTTTGATAAACACGGCTGCAGAACCTTCCGCAGGCGGATCATAGGAGAAGTGATCGGACCGTGCTATCGGGTTCACCGGAGATACAACAATTTTATCCTCAAATCCTGACAGCCCCGCCAGAGTCGATTCGACATGGGCAAAGGGAAGGGCAAGCACAATAACATCACCGGCATCAACAGCCTCCTGGTTGGAGACGCCCCTGCATTGTGCATGAACCCCCCTGCTCCTCAGGGTGTCAATAGTGCAGTCACTCGCAGTACATGCCTTTGCTTCATCCCTTGATCCAAGGATAACTTCATGGATATGGGAGAGGCGAAGAGCCATCCCCTCGCCGATATCCCCGGTTCCGCCAACAATTCCAATCTTCATATGACTACCTGCATCTGGTTTTAGATCAGGCACAAAAGAGTGCTGCCTGAAGCTGTTGATAGAATCGATTGAATCATTATTAAATATTGTTATTTTGGGTTTTGCAGAAAAAAAGAGTGATGAAGATCACTTCTCAATGACATCTATAAGGTTTTCCATCACGGCATCGACAGCCTTCCAGGTGGGGGAATCCCCACGCCGGATAATGAAAGGCTTCCCTTCATCACCTGCCTTCCTCATATCGATATCAAGAGGGATGCTTCCAAGGAACGGAACTTTGAACTCCTCTGCAGCCTTTTTGCCACCCTCCTTTCCAAAGAGGTCAACCTCTTCCTGGCAGTGGGGACAGACCATGCCACTCATGTTTTCGACAATCCCAAGCGGCTTCAGCCCGATCTGTTCAATAAATCTGAGTGCTTTGCTTGAATCGAGCACTGCAACATCCTGGGGAGTGGTCACGATGATTGCACCGGCAATATTTGGTGCAAGCTGCACTATAGAGAGTGCTTCATCTCCTGTTCCCGGCGGAAGATCGACAACAAGGAAATCAAGCTCACCCCAGTCCACATCAGAGAGGAACTGCTGGATCGCAGCCATCTTCATCGGGCCACGCCAGATAACCGGTGTAGACTTCTCAGGAAGCAGAAACGCCATTGAGATAACAGAGAGCGATCCGGTAACCCTGGCAGGCAGGATCTTCTCTCCCATCACCTGGAGTTTGTGTTCATCCAGCCCAAGCATCTTGGGAATGCTCGGCCCATGGATATCGATATCCATGAGGCCTGTCCTGAATCCATGGTTGGAGAGCGCATAGGCAAGATTTACAGAAACCGTACTCTTCCCGACGCCTCCTTTCCCCGAGAGGACAAGAACCACATGCTTCACATCGATATCAGCTTTCTTTGGAAGTTTTGCCTCGCACTCATCAGTTTTGACGCTGCATCCTTCGCACTGTCCATTGCAATCCTGTTCATACTGTTGATCGGTCATTGTTTACCTCAGGTACTATCTGCGTGATGATAGGTTGCAAAGAGAGGGTTAAAGGTGTATAGATTGGTGCAAAAGAAAACACCAGTACATCGGGATCATGAGTCATGCCCCTTCTGTATCCCAATCAGTATCAGAAACAAGTGGCTTGATATCAAGAACCGGGGTGCCATCAAGTGCATCAAGTCCCCTGACATGAAGAATCCGGCCTTTCTGTCCGACCAGATCAACCGTGGTCAGGCCTATCGGATTGGGCCTGTCGGGGGAGCGGGTTGCAAAGACGCCGCGCGAAAAACCCCGTCCGGGTTTATCAACCCACAGGAGATCGCGCCTGCTCTGGTCAAACCAGGAGAGGATAACAATCCGGTTATACTCCGAGATTCCGGCAAGGCCTGGTTCGTATTCCGGGAATACCTCAATAGTACTCATGACCGGATCGATTTTCCCCTGCCGTGGAGCGTCGTTTCTCGTCTTATACGGGGAGCGGACAATGCCAATTGGTATCACCTCCGCACCCTGCGGCATATCACAATCCAGATGATGTTCTTCTCCATCCAGTGCTGCATTGGCAAGGCTGTCAGCGCGCCGGATATACGGGCTCGTGCGGGGAACCGCGTGGAAGTTCACCCTTGAGAACTGGTTTTTCAGGCTATTTGCCCTCTCAAAAAGGGAGAGCAGTCCCTTTGCCCGGACATTGTACCTGCCCGTCAGCTGCCTGATCATGAGCTCGCTGTCCGAATAGAGATCGAGTGTATCAGCCCCAAGAGCCAGGGCTCTTTCAAGAGCTGCAATAAGCGCCCTGTATTCGGCCTGGTTATTTGTCGCCCTGCCGATAGCCTCGCCATACTCTGCTATGACGTTGCCATTCCTCAGAATCACATAGGCAAGAGCCGCATCCCCGGGGTTTCCCCGGGAGGCTCCGTCAGTATAAACCTCAAGTTTTTCTGTCATTGAAACTCCAATCCAACCTTTTTTTATCTCAACGGTGTATAAATGGCACTATGGAAAAGCTGACTGTAAACCTTGGATTCAGTGAGTTCCCGCCAACCCATACAGGCGATGGAGGCAATATCTCACCTGGTATCAGGCTTACCAACCTTAAATCACCATATCTTGCAGTCTTTGCATTTAATCCCTATGAACCCGGATGCTCATTCTGCACATGGATTGCCTGGGACATACCGGGGATACATGCCATACCGGCAGGGTTTCCACAAGAACAGGAGATCAATACACCCACCCATGCCAGGCAGGGCACAAATGATTACGGCACTATCGGGTATGCCGGGCCAAAACCCCCGGCTGGTGCAGTACACCGGTATTTCTTCAAGATCTATGGACTGGATGCCAGACTGGACTGCGCTCCGGGATCAGAAGCCCACACCGTCATCAATGCCATGAAAGGACATGTGCTCCAGTTCGGCCAGACAGAAGCCTTCTGCCAGCGATGAGGCAGATCCAGATACCTGCTGAATTACATCTCTGATGCAGGTTATTTTCTTATACAATCAGATCCATCTCAATTATCTGGTGAAGAGACATGGAAAAACTCACAGTAACCCTAACCACCCGGGAATTCCCCCCGGATTACACCTGTGATGGAAGAAACCGCTCACCACCTCTCGCTATCGAGGGGTTGAACGAGCATGTCAGGTCACTTGCAGTGATTATGGTAGACTCATCTGCAGAACGTGGCGGCAATCTCACACACTGGATCATCTGGAATATCGAACCGGTCAGGATACTCCCCGAGTCCCTCCCAAAAGAGCCGGTGATCACGTTTCCGGTCCGTGCCGTCCAGGGGATCAATGACTTTGGGGAGATCGGCTACTCAGGTCCCTGTCCGGAACCCGGTCCGCACCATCGCTACAGCTTCAAGGTATATGCCCTGGACGAGGAAATACCCCTCTCCGGAGGCGCAACAAAGCAGGAGCTGGCAACCTTCCTCTCGGGCAGGGTCATCCAGTTTGGGGATGCTGAAGCGATTTATTCCAGGTGATCAGAACATCGGCCAGAAGAGCAGGAGAAGCGGAATAGAGACAACAACGATGATACACTCAAGAACAAGACCCATCCTCCAGTAATCCGTGAACTGGTAGCCCCCCGGCCCCATGACAAGTGTATTTGACTGATGTCCAATAGGGGTCAGAAATGCACAGGATGCACCGATTGCAACTGCCATCAGGAAGGGATCAATTGATGCACCCATATCAAGGGCGATCCCAATTGCAATAGGTGCCATCAGAACAGCTGCCGCTGCATTGTTCACAAGATCAGAGAGAAACATCGTGATTATCAGCAGAAGCATCAGCGTTACCCAGGGTGGAAAATATGATGCCCCCGTCACAATGCTGCCTGCAATGAGTGCTGCACCCCCGGTCGTCTCAAGTGCCTGGCCAACCGGGATCATTGCCCCAAGAAGAATGAGAATAGGCCATTCCACACTCTCATAGGTCTCCCGGAGTGAGACGATGGAGGTGAGGATCATCAGCACCACTGCGGCACTGAAGGTGATCTGCACAGGGAAGATACCGAGTGCTGATATCAGAAGGGCAGTTCCAAAGATTGCAACTGCCATCAGAAGCGTCTTATGCCCTCCTATCCTGATGCCGCGCTCTGCAAGCGGCAGACAGCCGATCTTTGGCAGAGCAGCCTGGATTGCATCCATTTTTCCCTGGAGGAGGAGGATATCTCCTGGCCGGAACCGCACCTGGTTCAGCCGGTTCCTGACCCTCCCTCCTTCCCGTGCAACTGCCAGAAGGTTGATGCCATAGATCCAGCGAAGATTTGCAGAATATGCGGTCTGATCAAGGATGGGTGAGTCCGGTTTTACAATTGCCTCAATGATTCCGACTGATTCAGATCCGATTACCTCCTCGGTCACTTCATCAATTTCTGTGAGTTCAAGCCGTGTTGCATCAAGGAGAATCTGGAGATCATCAGAATCGGCCTTGATGATCAGAATATCCTCCTCAAGTATTGTCTCATAGATTGAAGGGGCAACAATCGTCCTCCCGTTTCTGATCAATCCAACGACCATCACCTCTGCCTCTGTGGCAGCACCGATATCCATTATCATACTGCCAGAAAACCGTGAGCCTTCCGGAACCCTGACCTCTGTTAAGTAATCCTTCACGGAAAAGAGCTCTTCTTTAGATACGGGACTCTCCCTGAACGGAACAAGCCTCCAGCCGATGAGCGCGATGAAGAGCAGGCCGCATATGGCCACACCAACGCCGACATAGGCAAAATCAAAGATCATAAATGGATCTGCGCCGTTCTCGGCACGAAATGTTGCTATGATGATATTGGGAGGAGTCCCCATGAGGGTGGTCATACCGCCAAGAAGTGAGGCAAATGCAATGGGCATCAGAAGATATGAGGGAGATTTGCCACTTTTGCGTGCGGTCCTGATAGCGACCGGCATCATGAGAGCAAGGGCCCCGACATTATTCATGAAAGCAGAAAGGAGAGCAACAATGCCTGATAGTGAGAAAATCTGCCGGATATCCCCATCACCTACCCGTGAAACCCACCTGCTGATGATATCGATCAGGCCGGAGTTCTGGAGAGCTTTACTGATGATCAGCACAGCTGCAACCGTAATCACCGCAGGGTGGCCAAACCCGAGAAACGCATCCATTGGATCAATGATCCCGGAAAACGTGACGATTAAAAGCGCTATCAGTGCAACTATATCGTAACGTATCTTTCCGGTTGCAAAGAGAAATAACGCCAACGCAAGCGTTCCAAAAACGATTGCCATATCAGGCATGAAGAAACCCTCTCTCTATCAGAGAACAAAATGACAAATACATAGATAATGCTTCCCAAGGATCAGGCACGGGATACCTGAGAGGAGGAAGCCAGGAGAAACTGGCCGGATCACCAGTTGTGCTGGACACGTCTGCTATTGTGAGAGAGAAACAACCTGGTATCAGCAATCACCGCACCTCCTCATCCTCCACACACACGGGATGGCGTGCATGCAGCCGGGGACTATTCCCCCGGCCCAAAGCCCTGACGGGCTGCCACATGGGATGCCATCAGGGCATCTGCCAAATCCCCATGTGGCCCATTATCTGAAATGCCTGCTTTGTATGCAGGCGTTAGAGAGATCCTATTCAGGCGGTATCGAAGCGGTCAAGGTTCATCACCTTCGCCCATACGGCAACAAAGTCCCTGACAAACTTCTCCTCTGCATCGAAACTGCCATACACCTCGGCAAGAGCCCGAAGCTGGGAGTTCGACCCAAAGATCAGATCAACCCTGGTCCCGGTCCACCTGAGATCACCCGTCTTCCGATCACAGCCTTCAAACACGCCATCATCACCTGGAACCGGCTTCCACTCAGTCTCCATGTCGAGCAGATTGACGAAGAAGTCGTTTGTGAGTGCTTCTGGTTTATTGGTGAAGACACCGTGGGGGGAGCGTTTGAAATTGGTGTTCAGCACCCGCATCCCGCCCAGGAGCACCGTCATCTCAGGTGCAGTCAGGGTCAGAAGCTGCGCTTTGTCAATGAGCAGCTCCTCTGCAGGCACGGCATACCGGGCCTTCTGGTAGTTGCGGAAACCATCTGCTTTCGGCTCAAGCACAGCAAATGAATCCGCATCGGTCTGCTCATCTGTTGCATCATTTCGTCCAGGTGTGAAGGGAACCGTCACTGTATGGCCGGCATTCCGTGCAGCCTGCTCAACACCGGCACACCCGGCAAGCACGATCAGATCTGCAAGTGAGACCTTTTTGCCACCCTTCTGCGCATCATTGAATGAGGCCTGTATCTCTTCGAGGGTTCTGAGTACCGTTGCGAGGCGTGCAGGCTCGTTGACCTCCCAGTCCTTCTGCGGTAAAAGCCGGATCCTGGCACCGTTTGCTCCGCCCCGTTTGTCAGAGCCGCGGAAGGTGGACGCAGAGGCCCAGGCAGTCGAGACAAGCTCTGAAACAGAAAGGCCTGATGCCAGCACCTTCTCCTTCAATGCAACGATATCCTCTGCATCAATTACCTCATACGCAACCGGTGGGATTGGGTCCTGCCAGATCAGCTCTTCATCAGGCACCTCGGGCCCGAGATAGCGTGCTCGTGGCCCCATATCGCGGTGTGTCAGCTTGAACCATGCCCTGGCGAATGCATCGGTGAACTGGTCAGGATTCTCCAGGAAGCGGCGAGCTATCTTTTCGTATTCCGGATCATACCGGAGCGAGAGGTCAGTGGTCAGCATTGACGGTGCATTCCGCTTCGATGGGTCGTGGGCATCCGGGACGGTGTTGGCACCTCCGTCACCCTTTGGCTTCCACTGGTGCGCACCCGCCGGACTCTTCGTCAGTTCCCATTCGTGGGCAAAGAGGATCCTGAGGAAGTTGCTGCTCCACTTTGTTGGCGTGTTTGTCCAGGTAACCTCAAGTCCGCTGGAGATCGTATCCCCGCCTTTCCCGGTACCGAAGCTGCTCTTCCAGCCAAGACCCTGCTCCTCGATGGGGGCTGCTTCGGGTTCCGGACCCACATGCGATGCAGGGCCGGCCCCATGGCATTTTCCAAAGCTATGGCCGCCTGCGATCAGTGCCACCGTCTCTTCATCATTCATGGCCATGCGGGCAAATGTCTCACGGATATCCCTGGCCGCCGCAATCGGATCGGGGTTGCCGTCCGGGCCTTCAGGATTGACATAGATCAGGCCCATCTGCACGGCAGCAAGCGGGTTTTCCAGATCCCGGTCTCCGGAGTAGCGTTTGTCATCCAGCCACTCGCTCTCGGATCCCCAGTAGACATCCTCTTCCGGTTCAAAGACATCCTCGCGACCGCCGGCAAAGCCAAATGTCGGAAACCCCATCGACTCAAGAGCGACGTTGCCGGTAAGGATCATGAGATCAGCCCAAGAGATGCTCCTGCCATACTTCTGCTTGATGGGCCAGAGCAGTCGGCGTGCCTTGTCGAGGTTGACGTTGTCAGGCCAGCTGTTGAGTGGCGGGAAGCGCTGCTGGCCACTCCCTGCGCCCCCACGCCCGTCACCAAGGCGGTACGTGCCTGCGCTGTGCCAGGCCATACGAATGAACAAGGGACCATAGTGGCCAAAGTCCGCAGGCCACCATTCCTGCGAGTCTGTCATCACTGCATGAAGATCCTTCTTCACAGCCGCGAGATCGAGTTTTTTGAACTCCTCGGCATAATTGAAATCATTATCCATCGGATTGGAGAGGGAAGAGTGCTGGTGAAGAACCTGCAGGTTCAATCTGTTCGGCCACCAGTCCCGGATAGTGGTACCCTGGCCAGCAGGTCCTCTGCGTTCCATGCCAGTCTCCTGGCTATTGTCTTTGTCAGTCATGGGAATCTATCCTATGATTCTATCCACGGTGATGATCACATATAGTTCTTATCCAGACCAGACCCGATCAGAGCACGACCAGATAACCCAATTCCGCCCCGGATGATCTGCGCTTTGAATTTTGTGAGCCGGACGCTGCAGGGGATCTCTTCATAATCTTTGCCTGACGAATACGTAAAGAATATATAGAACCGCTACTCACCTTATGACAGGGCAAGAAGCCTGATTCTTTCAGAAGAGGTGATACACAATGGCAATTGTTCCAATTGGTGAGCGTGTTCTCATCAGGCAGACCGAGCCTGAGGAAAAGACAAAGAGCGGAATATACATCCCGGACAGCGCCCAGGAGAAGAGAAAAGAGGGTGATGTGGTTGCCTGTGGCACATTCAAGGATGGGAAGAAACTCCCTCTGAAAGCAGGTGATCGGATCCTCTATGGCGGGTACAGTTCAGAGAAGATCACTGTCGATAGCGAGGAGCTCGTTATGATCGAGTTTAAAGACGTCCTCGCAAAAGTGGAGTGAGGTGGGAACTGATGACATCAACAAAACAGATAATGTTTGATGAAGAGGCACGAAAATCCCTCCTTTCGGGAGTGAACAAGGTATCAGATACAGTCAAGGTGACACTTGGCCCAAAAGGCCGGTATGTCGTCATCGACAAGGCGACAAACCCAATCATCACAAACGACGGGGTCACAATCGCAAAAGAGATCTCGCTTCATGACAAGTTCGAGAATATGGGTGCAAAGCTCGTCAAGGAGGTCGCATCCCGCACCCAGGACAAAACCGGCGACGGCACCACAACCGCGTGCCTTCTTGCCCAGTCGATACTCACTGAAGGGGTCAAGACCATATCAACCGGTGCAAACCCGATTGAAGTAAAGAAGGGTATTGATGCAGGCATCCAGAACGTGGTCAGCTATATCGAATCAACCAGCATCCCGGTTCGTGACCAGGAGAAGATCCTCCAGGTAGCCACCATCTCTGCCAATAATGACGAGGAGATCGGCAGCCTGATCGCAGATGCAATGGAGAAGGTCGGCTATAACGGCCTGATCAGTGTGGAGGATGCAAAAAGCCTCGAGACCGGCCTTGAAGTTGTGAAAGGAATGCAGTTTGAGAACGGGTTCATATCCCCCTATATGGTCACCGACCAGGAGAAGATGGTCTGTGAATATGAAAACCCCTACATCCTGATCACCGACAAAACGATCAGCACCATCAAGCAGATCGTCCCGATTCTCGAGCTCGTCTCCTCAGAAGGCAGGCCCCTTCTGATCATCGCAGAGAATGTGGATGGAGAGGCACAGGCAGCGCTGATCCTCAATATCATCCGCGGCTCACTGAAAGTCTGCGCAGTCAGGGCACCAGGATTTGGCGAGGACAGGCTCTCCTATCTCGAAGATATCGCAACCCTCACCGGAGGTTCTGTCATCTCCGAGGAGCGTGGCCTGAAACTTGAGAACGTCACCCGGACCCAGCTTGGATCCTGCCATACAATCCGCATTGATGATGAGAAGACATTGATCGTCGGCGGAAAAGGAAAGCGTGAGGCAATTGAAGAGCGGATGAACCTGATCGAGTCGCAGGTACGGATCAGTGATGCTGAATTTAAGACAAACGAGCTGAAACGGCGCCTTGCCAGCCTTGGCGGTGGCGTTGCAGTCATCAAGGTTGGTGCCGCAACCGAGACCGAACTCAAGGAGAAGAAGATGCGAATCGACGATGCCCTCAACGCAACCAAGGCTGCTGTTGAGGAGGGTGTTGTCGTGGGCGGAGGAATTACGCTTCTCCGTGGAATACAGAGCCTTGAAACTCTCGCGTTTGAGGATGACCGGGCAGTCGGTGTCAGTATCGTCCGCCGTGCCCTCGAAGAGCCGGTCAGGCAGATCGGAAAGAACTCGGGCCTTGAAGGAGCTGATGTGATTGCACGGCTCAGGGGTGAAACCGATCAGAAGATCGGCTATAACGCAAAGAAAGGGGTCTATGAAGACTTAATCGCAAGTGGTGTCATCGACCCGGCGAAGGTCGTCAGGATCGGACTCCAGAATGCCGGATCGATTGCCGGGATGATCCTCTCAACAGAAGTGATCATCACCGATTATGATGATGAAAAAGATACAAAGAGCCAGACCATCATCATCTAAATCTTTTTTCAGGCAGATACCGGCGTCATGAACCCCTGTGCAATGCTCAGGATGCCGATTGCAATTGCAAATATACCTATATAGACAGCGACGAGGATGACTGCCCCAAGCATCGGGAAGATGATGAAGACTCCTCCGAGAATGACCAGGAGCAGACCTGAGAGACCATGCAGGATGCGATGAGTTCCAGGTCCAATTGCCGTTGCTGCAGCCCAGAGATCAGATAGCCCTGAGAGGATGGCAAGGACAGCAATCAGCAGGGTGAGTGTCACCGCCATGTACATCGGGTTCAAAACCCCAATGATCCCCCCGATGAATACGAGGATACCAGAGAGAAGGAGCAGAGTACCGGATGATCCCTCTGTTGTTCGGGCAAGTGAGAGGGAAATCAGCAGCAGTCCATTGGCAAGAATAAAAACCGCAAAGATAATTGCGACGATCTCGACTGTCAGGCCGGGCCAGAAGAGGACGATCATACCAAGAAGTATGGCAAGCGCCCCCCTCAGAAAATGGGGAGTTCCTGAATGTTCGTTCATAGGAAGAAGATGACCACCGCTATTCTTAATTATTCCTATCGTGGGTGGAGGAAGGGCTTATGATTGCTGCACACAATTAGTATAGGACACCTGACAGCACGTTTTTTGGAGGAGATCGTGGTCTTTTTTCATATCGTTGTAACAGATGACTGCAACCTTGCATGCAGGTACTGCCGCGGAGCACTCTTTGAAGAGCTTGACGAACCAGTTTGCCAGTCTGCCATCAGAGATGACCTCCCGATCTCATTTGATGAAACGCTTCTCAAAGAGCTCTATCGCTTTCTTGGATCAGACCCTGACCCTGTCCTCACCTTCATCGGGGGAGAGCCTCTCCTCAATACCGGACTCATCTGCAGGATTATGGATGAAGCACCCTGCTCAAGGTACATGCTCCAGACAAACGGCCTGCTCCTTGACCGCCTGCCAGGAGCATACCATAACCGCCTGGAGACTATCCTCGTCTCAATAGACGGCGACGCTGCACAGAATGATGCAAACCGCGGAGACGGAGTATATGAAAGGGTTCTTGCAAATGCCCGGATGATCCGATCCCAGGGGTATCGTGGTGAACTGATCGCACGAATGACCGTCTGCGAAGATATGGATATCCGGGCAATGGTCAGGCATCTCCAGGAGCTGCAGGAGAACCCCTTCTCCTCGATTCACTGGCAGCTGGATGCCAACTTCAGGGGCGATTATGCGGCAAGGAATGCCTCAGTCTGGATAGCAGAGAGCTATAACCCCGGAATATCAGCCCTGCTCCAGGACTGGGTCAGCCATATGCAGGTACATGGGGAGGTTCCCGGGTGGTATCCCTTCCTCCAGACAACTGAGGATCTCCTGACTGACTCGCCCACCCACCTGAGGTGCGGATCGGGTTTAACCAATTATACCATCCAGACAGATGGCTCAATCATACCCTGCCCGATCATGATCGGGATGGCTGACTATACACTTGGCACAATCAGCACCAGCAACCCACTGGCTCTGCCACAGGTTCAGCCCGGTTCACCCTGTAGGGATTGTGCAATACTCACCTTCTGTGGGGGAAGATGCCTCTATTCAAATATAGTAAAGCCGTGGCCGGATGATGGTGTCAGAGCAGTCTGTTCAACCATTTATCATCTCAGAGCAGAACTGTGTGGCCATCTCCCCACAATACGCAGGCTGATTGCGGATGGCAGAGTCAATATGGCATCTTTTCGGCACACAAGATATAATGGATGTGAGATCATCCCCTGATCAGAGAGGGAGATTGCTGCAATAGATACAAATGCTCATATAGTCCATATACAAAAAGTGATAAAAAAACCGGGGAATGCATGATGGAAGATGGCGGGAGAGAAACATCCAGGGCTGATGAGCTGATTCTGCGTGCACGCCTGGAGAGGGATCCCGCTCGAAAACTCTACTATGCAACCAGGGCAATCGAGCTGAGCCCGGACAATACAAAAGCCTGGATAGAGCGTGGGAAAGCCCTGCTCAAGTCCGGTATGCTCAGTGAGGCAGAAGAGCAGATCGGAGAGGTGATCCGGCAGGATCCCGATGATGGAGAGGGATGGTACCTGCATGGTCTTCTCATGAGCATGACAGGGAAACTGGATCATGCACAGGACAGCCTCGAGAAGGCAGCTGCAACACTCAAAGAGCCTTCCTCTGCCCAGTATGCACTTGGGATTCTTCTTGCAAAACGGGGTGAGTATGATGAGGCATTACACCTCTTTGATGCAGCACTCCGTGAACAGAAGAAAAATCCTGAAATCTGGTATGCCCGTGGAAAACTGCTTGTCGCAATGAAGCGGTATCACCAGGCAGTTATCTCGTTTGACCATGCTGCTGAAGTACGGCCTGAAGATGAGGTGATCCGGGAGGAGAGAAGAAAAACCATCAGGCTGATGAATAGGGATCTTGAAGCAGCCGAGGATAGGGATTTTGCCCTGCTTCGTGGAGATGCAGATTTTGAAGGGCTTGTCCGCCTCCTGATACGGGAAAAAGATGCACGGGCTTTCAAGGCGGCAGAGCAGCTTGTCACCCTTGGTACCGGGGCAACTCCCCATGTCCGGCCGCTCCTCGCCCATGCAGATCCGATGATCCGCATTCGCGGACTGCAGGTCCTCCTGGCAATTCGGGATCCCCGTTGTGCAGGACTCTTCGTCAGGCTGGCGCTCTCCCTGCCGACACCAGGAGAGGGAGGGGGGAAGAAAGCCGGCCAGCTCCTGAAACAAATCGGAGATGCGCTCAGTTACATGAATGTCTCTGCACCTGTTGAAGGACTAAGGAATGCGCTTGAAAGCGGAGATGAGAAGAAGATCATCAGGGCGATCAGCCTTCTTGAACGGACCCGGGGCGAGGGTGCGGTTGACCAGCTCCTCCTTGCAACCGACCATCCCTCCCCCAGGGTGGTCTTTGCCGCACTCTCAACACTTGGCGCAATTGGCGATATCGAGGCTGTCGATCGTGTTTTTACCATTCAGAACAGAAGGGATCCGGCAATCAGATCACATGCAAAAGGTGCGCTCCGACATATTGTACGCCGCTCTCTCCCGGAGATAGTGAGGAGATATGCGTATGGAAATGATGGTGAACGTGCCTTCATATATGAGATCGTCCGCCTGGTTGGAACCGGACTTGGGCCCAACCTTCAGAAAATCCTCTCTTCTGCAGACGAACCAGTGATTCGTGATGCTGCATCTGATATTTTGGTGGCAGCAGCAGATGCAACAGGTATTCCTGTCCTGATCAATGCCCTGACATCACCAGATGAGAACGTCAGAAAGAATGCTGCTGCTGCACTCACTGCAATCGGTGTTCCGGCCATACAGCCCCTAATATATACGCTTGGCGACTCCCGGAGGCGGGTTCGGGATCGTGTAAAGGAGATTCTTGCAGGAATGGGAAGACCAGCTGTACCAGCACTTCTTGGGGCAATTGAATCAGGAGAGACGGGTATTGGAGAGGCTGCTGAAGAGATACTGCTGCTGATGGGGCAGGCAGCCGTCCCGGCACTTGAGGACACACTCTCAACCAATACCAATAGTGAGTGGAAAACAAAAATCACCTCGCTCATCAGGCAGATACAGAAGAAGGAACGTACGGAGAGGCTTCTTGCCGAATATCGGGGAGAAGAGCCCGTATAAGGCAGACTGGTGATTCTCCTGGATCTCTGGCTTATCATTCTGATTCTTATTGCAACCGGTATTATTGCCGGGTACTGTGCAGGGCTCCTCGGTATTGGCGGGGGTTTTCTGATGGTACCGGTCCAGTACCTCCTTCTTATCCATACCGGCATCGATCCAACATATGCAATCCGGATTGCGATTGGAACAAGCCTTGCAGTCGTCTTCCTGGTATCATGCACAGCTGCAATGGCTCATCACAAACGGCAGGCTGTCGACTGGCAGGCCGCAGTTCCAATCGGCATGGCGGGGCTTGCAGGCGGCTTTGCCGGAGGAACACTTGCCTCATACCTCCCGGTGGAGATCCTCAAACCCCTCTTTGGGATTATGGTAATAGTCGGCGCATTCAGGCTCCTCAGGGGAGTGCCGGATCCAGGAGGGGTGACAAGAACAGGCCATGGTGCATGGACAATGGCTGGTCTTGCAATTGGCATCCTCTCAGGACTTGTTGGACTTGGGGGTGGCGTCCTTCTTGTGCCCGTGCTGCTTCTCATCTTTAATCTCCCGATTCACCGGGCTATTGCCACATCATCTGCCTGCATCCTCTTCTTCTCAATCGGAGGAATACTTGCCTATATTTACCATGGCCTCATGGTGGAGGAGCTCACAAACGGATTTCTTGGGTATATTGACATTTTGCAATGGGTTGTTCTGACAGCCACAATGGTTCCGTTTACCCGTCTTGGGGTTGCAACTGCTCACAACCTTCCTGCAAACAGGCTCAGGATAGTCTTTGCTGGCGTAATGGTGCTGATAGGAGTGGCAATGATTGCCATCCTCCCCCGGTAGGGATGAGATGGCTTTATATAGAGAAACAATGTTCCGGAACACATATAAATTGGTGGAAGACAAGGACTTATAATAAAAACGCAGTACACGTATGTGCGTTTGGAACAAGCACCAGACGAAATGTATAAGGAGATAGTACATGGATCATGAAAAGAACTCTTCTACAGAAGCACAGTATGATATTATCGAGGATTGCGTCTGTGACCTTAACCTTGACAGAAGTACAACAGAGCTTCTTCAGAACCCAAAGAGGGAGCTGAAGGTATCGATACCAGTCAGGATGGATGACGGAAATGTCAGGGTCTTTACCGGGTACCGTATCCAGCACAACAATGCAATGGGCCCGATGAAAGGCGGTATCAGGTACCATCCCGAAGAGACAGAAGAGATTGTCCGGTCACTTGCTGCCTGGATGACCTGGAAATGTGCACTATTAAACCTCCCGCTTGGCGGTGCAAAAGGCGGTATCGTCTGTGATCCAAAGAAGCTCTCGCGTGCAGAGCTTGAGCGCCTCACCCGTGGATATATGGGAAGGATCTGGAAGTTCATCGGACCGGAGACCGATGTCCCGGCACCCGATGTCGGAACAGATGCATCCATTATGGGATGGATGATGGATGAATACGCACGGCTCAGCGGAGAGTATAAACCCGGGATCATCACCGGAAAGCCAATCCGGATCGGCGGGTCGCTTGGCAGGACCGAGGCAACCGGCCGCGGCGGCATCATCACAATCAGGGAGGCAGCAAAGGAGCTTGAGATCGAACTCAGGGGAGCGACGGTTGTTGTTCAGGGTTTTGGCAATGTCGGTATGAATGCCGCATATCTTGCACGGAACCTGCATAACTGTAAGATTATTGCGGTCTCAGACTCACGTGGAGGAGTATACAATCCCGATGGACTCAACCTTGAGGAGGTCCAGAAGCATAAGCAGAAGACCGGATCTGTTGTTGGCTCACCCAATACACAGGAGGTGGGAAGTGCCGAGGTGCTTGAGATTGAGGCCGACATCGTCATTGCAGCCGCACTCGAAGATGCAATCACCGCAGAGAACGCAGGCAGGATCAACACAAAAATCCTGGCAGAACTTGCAAACGGCCCGACAACTGCCGAGGCTGACCAGATCCTGACTGAAAAGGGCGTCCATATCATCCCTGACATTCTGAGCAATGCAGGCGGTGTAACCGTCTCGTACTTTGAGATGGTGCAGAACCGGACATTGGATTACTGGACAGAAGACCAGGTCAACCAGAAACTCGACAAGAAGATGGTGGAAGCCTACCATGAGGTCTACAAAACCTCAAATGCCCGTGGCATCTCTATGCGGAAGGCAGCCTATATTGTCTCAATATCAAGGGTTGTCGAGGCAATGAGGCTTCGCGGCTGGCTGGATCTCTAATCCCGGATCAGAAAGCCACACTTTTTTTCAAATATCTTCCAAAACAACTTTTTTTGAGAGAAAAAGATTCCTGAAACAGCGTTGTTGAAATGAGAGGGAGGGAAAGATTCGGGCTCCACCATGCCCTTCCCTCTCTGCTGGAGATGGTAGATAGTACGTTGATTGGTGGAGCCCCATTCCATTTGTGGCTATGCACGTCACAGCATCTTTCGCACCCAGTAGGTCTTCTCAACCGGCAGGACGAATATACGGCCATCACCGACTTTACCCGTGCGTGCCGATTCCTGGATGATTGCCACTGCCCGTTCGAGATCCTCATCCTCGACAACCATCTCGATCTTGATTTTTGGGAGGAGGTTCACCTGCATCGTCCCTCCACGGTACTGGAGGGTGATCCCCTTCTGGGACCCGCGCCCTTTCACCTCTGAGACGGTCATGGCCGTAAAACCCTGGTCTTCAAGGTTTTTTTCGACGATCTCATAGCGTTCAGGACGGATAACTGCCTCGATCTTTTTCATTGTACATCACTCCTAACTACCTGCTTTCTCTCCATGCTGGGAGATATCAAGTCCGACATACTCTTCATCCTCGGTTACCCGGAGACCGAGTGTCTTGTGGACGGCATACGCAAGGATGTAGGTCACAACGAAGGCATAGATAACTGCAGCAAAAGCATCAAGTGCCTGGATACCAAGCTGTGCCGGGTTTCCATAGAGAAGCCCGTTTACCCCTCCAACTGCTGCTGTGGCAAAGACACCGGTTGCAAGCGCACCCCAGAGACCTCCGACACCATGAATCGCCCAGGCATCCAGGCTCTCATCAAGACCTTTGTTGATACGCCAGAGCATGGCTTTGTAACAGACCAGGCCGGCGATGAGCCCGATTGGAATCGATGCGAGGATATCAACATATCCTGCTGCAGGAGTGATTGCCACAAGTCCTGCAATTGCCCCGGATATCATACCAAGGGACGATGGCTTCCCATATATCCAGGCAGCAAACATCCAGGCAAGTGCACCGGCGGCAGCTGCGACATTGGTCACGACGAAGGCATTCACCGCAATAATGTCTGGAGCAAGGGCAGAGCCTGCATTAAACCCAAACCAGCCAAACCAGAGGAGCGCACCGCCCATCAGGGTCATCGGGATGTTATTTGGTTCCATTGAGTGAGAGCCAAAGCCTATCCGTTTGCCTATAACCAGTGCGGCTGCAAGAGCCCCGAAACCCGAACTGATATGAACAACTGTTCCCCCGGCAAAGTCAAGCGCACCGAGCTGGTGAGCCCAGCCACCACCCCATGCCCAGTGGGCAAGCGGATCGTAGACAAGTGTGGTCCAGAGGAGACCAAAGACGATAAATGAGCTTATCTTCACCCGTTCAGCCAGTGCTGACGTCAGAATTGCAAGTGCAAGACCCGCAAAGACCAGCTGGAAGACCATGAAGAGGAGATCCGGAATCCCGTCACCTTCCATGCCAACGCCCCGTAAGCCGATGTGGTCAAGGTTTCCGATGAAGCCACCGACATCAGGTCCAAAAGCGAGCGAGTAGCCGATCAGCACCCACTGTATGCTCACGACTGCAAACGAGATCATGGCAAGCGCAATCGCGGAGATGTAGTTCTTCCGGCGCACCATGCCCCCGTAGAAGAGCCCGACACCGGGCGTCATCAGCATAACCATTGCCGTTGCAATCAGGATAAACGTGATTGCAGACGAATCAAGTTCCATTTTTTATACCCCGTTTCTTCAGTCCGGGAAGCTGACACCAGGTCATCTCCCGGAACTGCAACTTTTGTTCTCAGTTCAGTGCTGTTGTCAGGCGTGGCAGGAGAAACCCACAAAATCACAACCAGAGTCATGCAGAGAGGAGATCTCCACTAGTTTTTTCAAACCGGTCGAAGTCCTCCTGGTGCATGACATAGAAGGAAGTTATCTTCCATGCATATTAAAAGTTACTATTTGATTCTGTACAACCAGGGTGGATCTATAAAACGCATTCACACAACCAAACAAAACAGAAGGCCTCAATCAACCATCCGGCTACAAAAAGCCGGATATACGGCCTCAAAAAAAAGGAGGGGAAAAACCGGTCAGTATTTTGAGAGGTACCGGTTCGTCTCCCAGTCGGTAACCGCAGTCCTGAATGAATCCCATTCGATTTCTGCAATCGAGTTGAGATTCCCGGCGACATGCTCACCGAGGATGCCGCAGATCAATGGATCTGCCATCAGGGACTGGTTTGCCTCGAAAAGGCTCCCCGGAAGGGTTTCGATCCCATTACTCATCCGCTCTTCCGCAGTCATATGGAAGATGTTGCGATCGATACTCTGTGGCGGTTCGATATCATTTCTGATACCGTCAAGACCAGCTGCAAGGATCGCAGCAAAGGTCAGATACGGATTACAGGTCGGATCAGGGCTCCGCAGTTCAACCCGAGTGCTCCTGCCGCGCGGTGCCGGAACCCGTACAAGGGCACTCCGGTTCGAGGCGCTCCATCCGATGTAAACAGGTGCCTCATACCCTGGAACAAGCCGTTTGTACGAGTTTACTGTCGGATTTGCAATCCGTGTGATTGCTTTCACATGCTTCAGAAGACCTCCGACGAACTTCAGTGCCGTATCCGAGAGCTGTTTTGGCGCATCTGGATCATAGAATGCATTCTGCCCATCCATTGTTGCCAGTGAACAGTTCGTATGCATGCCGGATCCATTGATCCCATAGATCGGCTTTGCCATAAAGGTCGCATGGAGTCCTTTTTGGAGTGCAATCGTCTTTGTTGCAAATTTAAAGGTGATCACATTATCTGCCGTTGTCAGGGCATCACCGTACTTGAAATCGATCTCGTGCTGCGATTCGGCAACCTCGTGGTGCGAGGCTTCGATATCAAAGTCCATGTCAGTGAGCGCGAGAATGATGTCGCGCCTGACGTCCTCGGCGAGATCTGTTGGTGCAAGATCGAAGTACCCGCCGACATCCTGGAGTTCAAGCGATGGTTTTCCATTCTCCTGCCTGAAGAGGAAGAACTCAAGCTCAGGGCCTGTGTTGAAGATATAGCCCATTTTGGCTGCTTCCTCAACCTGCTTCCTCAGGATGTGCCGCGGATCACCCTCAAAGGGTTTTCCATTCGGCGTATAGACATCACAGATGAACCTGGCAGCCCGGTTCGTCTCCGGCCTCCACGGGAGAATCCGGTACGTCGAAATGTCAGGTTTCAACACCATATCCGATTCTTCGAGCCTGGCAAACCCCTGGATTGAGGAGCCATCAAAGCTGATGCCTTCGGTGAGCGCTTTCTCAGCCTGTTTGGCCGGGATAGCGACATTCTTTGCCATACCGATGATATCGGTAAACTGAAGCCGGATGAATTTTACCCGGTCATTCTCTATCTGTTCCAGCATCCTGGACATGTCGTCTCCGGTCATATGGAAGATATCTTCTACTGATTACTATAAATAGTTTATTGAACAACCATGTATAGCCAACAATTCATGAAAGAATTGATCAAAGTGTGATAACCCATGTGTGGAATTATTAGTGTTGTTGACAGATCCAGGTCAGGAATGGATGGATCCTCAATAAAAAACGCCCTTTCCCTGATGGATGAGCGGGGGAGCGGCGAAGGAGCAGGGTATGCGGCATATGGAGTGTACCCCGATTTTGCCGACTATTATGCCATTCATCTCTTCTTCAATAACCTTGTGGAGCCAAAAGGTGCAGTTGACGAGATCCTCCGGGCCTGGGGCAAAATAGAGCATGAAGAGGAGATCCCAACTGTCGAGCAGCCGGATCTCCGGAGAACACGCATACCCTGGCGATATTTCTTCAAGCCTGATCCAACCCTGATGCCCGGGAGCGACACTCCTGAAGAAGATATCATAATGATGCTTGTCATGAAGATCAACACCTCCATCCAGGGTGCCCTGGTCTTCTCATCAGGAAAGAATATCGGCGTGTTCAAAGCATCCGGGTGGCCGGAGGCAGTCGCGGATTTTTATCAGATTGACCAGTATGAAGGCTACATCTGGCTTGCCCACAACCGCTACCCGACAAACACACCGGGATGGTGGGGAGGTGCCCACCCCTTTAACCTCCTCGACTGGTCGGTTATTCATAACGGTGAAATCACGTCATATGGAACAAACAGGCGATATATTGAGAGTTTCGGGTACCGTTGCACAATGTTTACCGACACCGAGGTCGTCGCCTATCTCTGTGATCTCCTCTCAAGGAGACATGGCCTGCCCCGTGAACTCATGGTGCGCGCATTCGCACCCCCATTCTGGGACGAGATTGACAGGATGAAGAAGCCTGAGATGGAGCTGAACCATGCCATACGGCAGACATATGGATCTGCGCTCATGAACGGACCCTTTGCAATCGTTGTTGCAACCGCAGACGGCATTGTCGGGTTCACCGACCGGATCAAGCTGCGGCCACTCATTGCCGCTGAAGCAGGAGACAGGCTCTACATTGCAAGTGAGGAAGCAGCCATCCGGCGGATGGAGAGCAGCCTCGATCATGTCTGGATGCCACAAGCCGGAGAGCCTGTCATCGGGAGGGTACAGTCATGAACCCCGGATCCGTTCCAGCAAAATTCAAGGTCAGGATAGATGCCGATCAATGCATGCTCTGTGAACGCTGCGTGGAAAACTGCCCCTATGGGACATACAGGCGGGAAGGCGAGCATATCAGTGTTGATTCACGGAGGTGTGTTGCCTGCCACCGGTGCGTTGCCATGTGTCCGCGGGATTCGATCACAATCGAAGAAAAACCAGTCGATTACCGGAGCCACCCGCTCTGGACACGGGAATCACGGGAAGCCATCTACAACCAGGCACGGACAGGGAGAATCGTCCTTGCCGGGATGGGGAATGCAAGCGATCTCCCGATCATCTTTGACCGGCTTCTCCTGGATGCATGCCAGGTGACAAACCCAAGTATTGACCCGCTCCGTGAACCGATGGAACTTCGCACCTATATCGGAAAGAAACCCAGAAAGCTGGATCTCCGGAAGAAAAGAAATGGGGATATCGAACTGAAAACCAGGCTCCATCCGAACCTCAGACTGAATACACCGATTATGATCGGGCATATGAGCTACGGTGCAATCAGCCTGAATGCCCAGCTCTCGATGGCACGGGCTGTTGCCAGTGAGGGTACATTCATGGGAACCGGAGAAGGGGGGCTGCATCCGGCTCTCAGGGAATTCCAGGATAATATGATCGTCCAGGTGGCATCCGGGCGGTTTGGTGTGGATATCGACTACCTGGAGCGGGGCGCGGCAATCGAGATCAAGATTGGCCAGGGCGCAAAGCCAGGCATAGGCGGCCACCTGCCGGGGGAGAAGATCGATCCCGATATTTCACAGACCAGGATGATCCCCGAGCGAAGCGATGCAATCAGCCCGGCGCCGCATCATGACATCTACTCGATTGAAGACTTAAAACAGCTTGTCCACTCTTTAAAAGAGGCGACAGAATGGAAAAAACCAGTATTTGTCAAGATAGCGGCTGTACACAATGTCGCTGCCATTGCATCGGGGATTGCCAGATCATCTGCTGATGCAGTCGTTATTGACGGGTTCCGGGGAGGAACAGGTGCTGCACCGCGGGTATTCCGGGATCATGTCGGCATCCCCATTGAAGCAGCAATTGCAGCAGTCGATCAGAAGCTCCGATCCCAGGGTATCAGAAACGAGGTCTCCATCATCGCCTCCGGCGGCATCCGGGACGCAGCAGAAGTGACAAAGGCTATCGCACTCGGCGCAGATGCAATCTATATTGGTACTGCGGCATTAATTGCAATGGGATGCAGGGTCTGCGGAACCTGTTACCGGGGACTCTGCCCATGGGGTATTGCCACCCAGAACTCCTCGCTCACCAGGAGGCTGAACCCTGATGTCGAGTGGCAGCATGTGGCAAACCTGATTCGAGGATGGACCCTGGAGATATCCGAGCTGATGGGGGCTGCTGGGATTAACAGTATCGAGAGCCTCCGCGGCAACCGTGACCGCCTGAGAGGATACCTCCTTGACGAGGCTATGATGAACATTCTGGACGTACAACCTGTTGGAGCATGAAGGATGGAGAATGAACTGGTAATCAATGCAGAGGGGATGCATTACACACCGCTCAACAAGGCGATACGATCTGCTGTTGCCAAAGGAACAGAGAAGATCCGGATCGAGCATGTACTTGGGCAGCGTTTCATCGCTGACGGGTTGAAAGGCAGAGTGAAGATAACAGTTCACGGCACTCCCGGAGGAGATCTCGGGATGTTCATGAGCGGCCCTTCAATCGAGGTCTTTGGAAACTGTGACCATGCGCCCGGCAATACGATGGATGGTGGCGAGATCATCATCCACGGCAGTGCAGGGGACGCAACCGCCCATTCCATGCGGGGAGGGCTTGTGATGGTCCGTGATGACATCGGGTACAGGGGCGGCATCCATATGAAGGAGTATGGAGACCACAGGCCTGTTCTGATCATCGGAGGGAATGCCTGTGCCTTCCTCGGCGAGTATATGGCAGGCGGCCTCGTGCTCGTTCTTGGATCCGGAGAGAAACGGGTTCTGCCCAACCGGGGGATCGGATCCGGCATCCACGGCGGGCTGATCATTATCCGGGGAGACGTTCCTGACCAGACACTGGGAGTCGGGGCGAAGAAGAGCCGGGCAACCGAGGAGGAGAAGAGACTGATTGATCCATATATCAGACGATATGCGGCGGTTTATGGTCGTGATCCAAAACCTCTGCTTGATGATGAGTATACCATTATCACCCCCTCAAGCGGACGGCCGTTTGCAAATAAATATACCTGGGAGTGATGAAACATGGCAAACTCCAGTTACGAAGATCTGTTACGCGAAGTCTGGGAAACCGGCAGGTGCAGTGGGTGCGGAGCATGTGTTGCCGTCTGCCCTGCCGATGCGATCGTCTTCTGCAGTGAACAGAACACCTGCCCTGAGAACAGGCATTACTGCAAAGAGCTGACAGATCAGGTTCCCTGCGGCGCATGCTATGATTCATGCCCCCGGGTGGGCGATTTTCAGGGGAGAGGACTGCTTGGGGAATACCAGTCTATTGTATCTGCACGGGCAGGAATTGAGGTGCCACACCGTCAGAGCGGCGGGGCAGTCACGGCGATCCTTGCTGATGCACTTGATTCGGGGCTCATTGACTCTGTTGTGACAGTGACTGAGGACCGGTTCACGCTCAGGCCGAGGTCTGTCCTGATAACCTCATCAGGTGAACTGATCCGGCATGCCGGAAGCCGGTATGCCTGGTGGGTCCCGCTGCTTGCGTCACTCAAGAAAGCTGTTATCCAGAAAAAATGCAGGAAGATTGCAGTCATTGGCCTGCCCTGTGCAACCGAGGCAATAGCTGTAATGAAAGCAAGCGACAATGATCTTATCCGGCCGTTTGCAACCTCTATCAGGGTCGTATTCGGCCTTTTCTGTACCGAGAGCTTTGATTACGATCACCTCGTCAACACTATCCTCGATCGCCGGTATGGCATCAGAACACATCAGGTGGAGAAGCTGGATGTCAAAGGCGGACTTGTTGTCACCAGAGCAGGTGGTGAGACACTCACCGTGCCGCTGAAAGAACTTGACGAGGCTGTCCGTCCCGGGTGCCGGATCTGCACTGATCTGACTGCCCGGAGTGCGGATATCTCAGCTGGCGCCGTCGGGTCAGGTGATGGGTATACCACATTGATTATCAGGAGTGAGACAGGCGAGGCATTTGTCAGATCAGCTGTTGCCTCTGGTGCGCTCCTTGTTGAAGGAGAGATTGATCAAAGCGCCATAGAATCGCTTGCTGCAAAAAAGGCAGCACGAGGAATTCCAAAACGGTGACGTGCGGGAAAGGGTTGCGGGAAAAATGCCTCCTCGCTATTTTATGCGGGTAGTTTGAAGCAGGTGCGGCGCGGGTATCGGGGGGCGGGTCAGGCGAAGGGAGCAGGATGACAGAGCAGATCTATCCGTGCTCGAGAGAGCAACCTGAAAGGCGATTCCAAAGGAATCGGGCGTTTATCTGCTTCTGGCACGCCAAACGAAAGCATTCCCGCCCCCTCCCGCACCAGCATCTGCGGAAACCCGGCACGAACCTCCCCTGCGAAGCACCTGCGGACGGGGCAGGGGCGCTGGGGAAAAACGCCTCAGTGAACAGATCCGAATGTTGATGCAAACACCTGATAACCAGATGATGACTCGCCCCCTTGTAAAACCCATACAAATCAGCGAAGAGCCAAAAAAATACATCCCGGTGCAGCACGAGCGACACAGAATCCAGACAATTATCTCTATTTCCTATTTTGCTCCAGAACAAGCACCTGCAGGGCATCTTCTGCATCGGTATGACCCGGCTCAAGCGCAAGCACCTGCTGAAATGATCTCACCGCCTCATTGAAGTGTCCGGATTCAGCAAGAGCTCTCCCCCGCTTATACCAGAGATCAAAGATAGCAGGGTCGATTGAGAGCGCCATATCATAGGCATGGACAGCCCCCGTATAGTCTTCATGTTCATGGAGGATCACGGCACGGCCAATCCAGGCATCCAGATCCTCAGGGTCAAGGGCGAGGGCATCGGCAAATGATTCAAGCGCCTCATCAAGCCGGCCGAGCGCCGCAAGTGACAGCCCCCGTGACGTCCATATCCCTGCATCCAGAGGATCTATAGCGAGGACACGATCATACGATCTCACAGCCTCTTCGTGCTTTCCCAGTGCACCACAGGTATCACCACGGTTGCCCCAGGTATCGGGATCATCAGGGTCAAGGGCAAGAGCATTGTCAAATGATGCAATTGCCTCAGTATACCGTCCAAGTTTGGAGAGGGCTATCCCATGATTATACCAGGTATCCGCATCATCGGGAAGTTTTCCTGGGAGAGAGGCAAAAGAGGAGTCAGAGTCTCCAGTCTCATCTGCACCTGCACCAGGGGTGTCCTGATCAGCGGAGCCGGACCTGGTGTTGCCTTCGGAATCATCGTTCTGCAAAATATCAAGAACCCGGTTAAATGAGTGAAGTGCATCAGTATATCTCCCAAGCCCGATAAGGGCAACACCCCTGTTGTTCCATGCAGTAGCATGTGTGGGATCCCTCTCAATAATGCGCTCAAAGGTCTCCACGGCTTCAGTGAAGAGAGAGTTTGCCAGCTGTACATCTCCGCATGCAAGCATTTCATCCATAGACCCGCTGTTCATATCCACGTGCCATCCCCTCCAGAACCAGCGCTCATGACGTGCTGATGTGCAATTTTTCAGATACCTCTGATTCCACGCTCGCTGTACATAATACTACCGAACGTCTGTCCGGGTCAGGAAACCGGCACACCCGGGACCTGTGAAAAACGGATGTGAGCAGATCAGCTGTTGCATCAGCATGATCATTTTGGGAGATGTTTATACCATTTCCTGAGTGTGGAGACAGAGACACCGGCAGCTGCCGCAACCTCACGTTGTGAGTATGCCTGCCCGGACCGGTTGGCTGCTTTATAGAGAACAGCAGCAAGAAGGCCGTTTCTGCCTCTCCCGCTGCCTGGGCTCTCTTCTTCTGCCTTCTGAAGAATCAGTGCCGCCTCTTCAGAGGCCAGCTGATCCAGCTGTAGTTCATTGCAGCACTGTTCGAGGTCAGGATACAATTCAAGGAGACGGGCTTTGCCGGATGCCTGCTGTACAGACGCTGTCAGGCTCAAAAGCCCGGCCTGGGAGAGCCGGGAGACACCAGCCACCATGGCATCTGAGCATGGAGTGCCGGCTTGCCTGCAGGCAAGAGAGACGGCTGTTGCTGCGAGGGCTGCCGGGGATACATCCAGGTAATCTCTGCTTCCCATGAGATCGCGGCAGACATCTAAACAGAGAGCACGAATATCTCCAGAAAGGCCAAGTGCAGACGATATCCGGCTGATCTCCATTTCGGGATGCAATGCACCAGGCTGCATTCCATCTGCCTTCCTCAGGATGCCGGATCGCTTCCAGATATGAAAGAGAACCGGCTTCAGATCGTTTGTGGACCTGTTTGAGAGAGAATACCCGGAACTGCAGATCCCTCCTGCAATGACCGGGGATATAAACGTCTTTTTGGAAGGAGAGTATACATCTGTACCGGCTTCATTGCCAGGGGGTGCAGCAGAGTCTAAAGCGCCTTCACCCTGAGCAGCACCGTGCCAGTCAAAGCCATGCACAACAGACCCATTCCCACAATCTCCGGCTGCCAGAGAACGGGGGCGGATATTTCGCTCCGTTCCTTCCGGGAAACCGATGTCGTCCCCATGGCATGCACTTTTTTCCCGTGCATTCATATATCCTGTCGCAGCAACAGCATCATCCGGATTGAAGGTGAGCGCATGCTCATACGAGATACGGGCATCATCATAGCATCCCATCTTTTCAAGGGCAACACCCCTGCCTGTCCAGACACTGCCAAGATCCGGATCATGCTCAAGCGCTTTATCATATGAGAGAACCGCTTCATCAAACCTGCCAAGGCCACCAAGTGCATTGCCGCGGTTGCACCATGCATGGGCATCACGAGGATTGAGAGCCAGCGCCCTGTCATACGAGGAGACGGCATGCTCAAACCTGAGCAATTTTTCCAGTGCAACTCCACGGTTGCTCCAGGCAAGGGCATCACCCGGGCTGATCGCAAGGCAGCGATCATACGAGGCAAGTGCCTCCTTAAACCTCCCAAGATGCCCAAGTGCGTTGCCACGGATATACCATGCCAGTGCATGCATTGGATCGACAAAAACAGCCCTGTCATACGACTCTATTGCTTGTGTATGCCGCCCGATCTTCTCAAGCGCCACACCCCTCCCAATCCAGGCATTGGCGTTCTCTGGATCTATCGCAAGCGCCTTGTCACAGGAGGCAACAGCATCTGCATACCGCCCGAGTATCCCAAGCGCATTGCCGCGGTTGCTCCAGGCAGGCGCATTGACAGGATCCAGCTCAAGTGCTTTTTCATATGAAAAGAGCGCATCGTCCAGCTGCCCGAGGCCAAGATATGCATTGCCGCGGTTTGTCCATGCAGTGACATAATCAGGATGCAGGGCAAGGGCCCTGTCATACGAGGCAGCTGCATCCCCGTACATGCCCAGGTTTGAGAGGGCATTCCCACGGTTATACCAGGCAGATGCATTTTCAGAGTCGATGCCAAGCGCATGATCAAATGAGTGAATGGCTTCGGCATACCTGCCCAGTTCAACAAGGGCAACACCCTGTCCGGTCCAGGCAAGGGCATCATCAGGATTGATTGCAAGTGCACGATCATAGGAGACCAGCGCCTCGGTATAGTTTCCGAGGGCTCCAAGTGCCACCCCACGGTTATTCCAGGCGACGGGATCATCCTGATTCAGGGCAAGGGCCCTGTCATACGACTCAACAGCTTTGGTAAAGGATCCGGTTCTGAGCAGGGCGTTGCCCCGCCCTGTCCAGGCATAGGCATGTCCTGGATCAAGTGAGAGCGCCTGGTCATAGGAGGCAAGCGCATCTGCATACCGTGAGAGGCTCCTGAGCGTATTTCCCCGGTTATACCAGACCTGGGCACGCGTGCGGCTGATAGCGAGTGCGCGATCATAGGCGGCAAGTGCATCTGCATGCCTGCCGATATATGCGAGCGCATTCCCACGATTATACCAGGCATGGGCGTTTTTGCGGTCGATTGAA
Source organism: Methanocalculus natronophilus (assembly GCF_038751955.1). Lineage (NCBI taxonomy): Archaea > Methanobacteriati > Methanobacteriota > Methanomicrobia > Methanomicrobiales > Methanocalculaceae > Methanocalculus > Methanocalculus natronophilus. Next base: position 69,086 of record NZ_JBCEXH010000001.1, read on the forward strand.
AGGGCACGATCACAGGATGCGATCGCATCGGTATATCTCCCAAGCCCGATAAGCGCATTCCCACGGGCATTCCAGGCAGCCGCATCATCCGGATCAAGTTCCAGGGCTTTATCAAAGGATACAAGGGCGTCTCCCGGGCGGCTGAGTTCAGATAGAGCATTCCCACGGCCAATCCAGGCAGCCGCATCTGTTGGATCAAGAGAGAGGGCCTTATCATATGATGCCAGTGAATCAACATACCTGCCAAGGTTGGCAAGCTCTGCAGCCCGGTTCAGCCAGGCACACGAATCTTCAGGATCGCTTGCAATGGCACGATCATAGGAGTTCAGCGCCTCGCTGTAGTTTCCAAGTTCATAGAGAGCATTCCCACGGCCAATCCAGGCAAGAGAGTCGTGGGGGTTCATCGTGAGTGCACGATCATATGATGCTATGGCATCATCGTTTTGCCCAAGCCCGGCAAGTGCTATACCACGACAGGTCCAGGCAACTGAATCAGTTGGGTCAGTAGAGAGTACACTATCATATGTCAGAACCGCATCAAGGTAGGAACCCTGCTTGATCAGGTCATATCCTCTGCTGATTTTGCTGATTGGAATGCGCCTGCCAGTACCCATCTGTCCAAACCCTCTCTCATGGCACAAGGCTTGTATACTACTATGATATACTCTCTTTCTCTTCTCTGTATCCTGATATATATGTGGGAGTCGTTTCCTATCAGAGTATTGATTTTGATGGAGCCAGGCAATTAAATCAGAGGAGCTGAAAAATCTCACCGTTACCAGATACCAGGCACAAGAGCGGCAGCCTTTGTTTTGTCCAGTAGAAATCTGAGTTGCACTCAATAGAGCAACACCATCAGACCCACCTGATCTGGCCCAGGTGAAAAAAAGAGTATTGGAGCAGGATTCAAACAGGTCATCCGGCAGCAGCTTTCTCTTTCTGCTTCCTGCGTGATATGATCTTCTTCACTTTCTTTAATCTGAAGAGATCTTCTCTTTCACGTTCCTCTATTGCAATTTTGATGCTTTTTGCGGTATCTAACAGATCTGGTATCACCACCTGCTCAAGGGCATTCACACGCCTCCGGTTCATCTGGATCTCTTCCCCAAGTCTCCGGAGAGCGGTCTCGGTCTCAGCCAGCTGGATGATCAGATCCAGTTCCTTCTCAAACTTCTCCGCAACCTCATCGATCCTCGCAGAGACACCGACGACACTATACCCCCGCTCAAAGGTTCCCTTGGAGATCGTCTTCTTCTCGAGGATCGGAACAGGTACACCCATGATGTTTTTGCCGGAAATATCCAGAAAGACCCCGCGCCGCGTTGCAAGGGCAGCAGACCTGACTGCCACAGAATCATCGACTGCGACTGCCATATGCAGGGAATGCCGGGCTGACCGGTCCACAACCTCCAGTTCCGCCCTTGAGTCGGATACATCCTTCATGATTAAAAAGAATTCCTGGATGAGTGCATCCATCTTCTGGCGCAGGAGATCTTTTCCCTGTTCTGCGAGCTTGATCTGGTTTTTCACCCTGATAAGCTCCATGCGGGTGGGATTAACCTGCTCCATTCATCATTCCTCCTGGTATCCGGGATGGTATTTCTCGATGTTTTCAACAGAAATCCGTTTGAGTTCCTCATCAGGGAGCATTGCAAGCAGGTTCCACCCGATTGCAAGGGTCTTTTCGATCCCCCGGTTCTCATCTCCCTGTGAAATAAAGGTCTTCTCAAACTCATCAGCAAGCTTGAGATACATTCTGTCGAGCTCTGTCAGCGCCTCCTCTCCAACAATCGCAACAAGCCTCCTGAGATCCCGTCCATAGGCATAGGAGGCATAGAGCTGGTCGGCAACATTACGGTGGTCTTCCCGTGTCTTCCCCTCACCAATGCCCGAGTTCATCAGCCTTGAGAGGCACGGAAGAACGTCGATCGGGGGATCGCCACCTCTCCTGAAGAGATCACGCGACAGGACAATCTGTCCCTCGGTGATATAGCCTGTCAGATCAGGTACCGGATGGGTGATATCATCATCCGGCATCGTCAGAATCGGAATCTGGGTAATTGAGCCTTTCTTTCCTTTGATCTTCCCTGCACGTTCATAAATTGTCGAGAGATCGGTATACATATACCCCGGATACCCTCTCCGTCCGGGAACCTCTTCCCGGGCGGTTGATATCTCACGGAGCGCCTCACAGTAATTGATCATATCAGTGAGAATAACAAGCACATGATGGTTCAGTGTATAGGCGAGGTATTCTGCAACCGAGAGGGCACATCGCGGGGTTGTCAGCCTCTCGATAGTCGGATCATCAGTCAGGTTCATGAAAAAGACAACCCTTCCAAGTGCCCCGGACTTCTCAAAGGAACGGATGAAGAAGGAAGCCTCCCTGAAGGTGATCCCCATTGCCGCAAAGACAACAGAGAACTGTTCACCTTCTCCAAGCACTTCTGCCTGCCTTCCGATCTGGGCTGCGAGCTTGTTTGCAGGCAGGCCCGCACCCGAGAAGATCGGAAGCTTCTGCCCCCGGACAAGCGTATTGAGCCCGTCTATTGCCGACATGCCGGTCTGGATAAAATCTTCAGGCTTATCCCGTGCGACCGGGTTGATCGGCATGCCATTCACATCGATTTCCATCTCCTCAATGATATCCGGGCCGCCATCACGGGGCTTGCCGATTCCATTAAAGGTTCTCCCGAGGATATCCGGAGAGAGCTTCATCATGAGAGGCCTGCCGGTGAAGCTGGCTTTCGTATTCCTGTTGTCTATGCCGGTTGTACCCTCAAAGACCTGCACAACAGCAACATCCTCTGCTATCTCAAGCACCCTTCCGGTTCGCTCCTCGCCATCTGCAAGCCGTATCCGTACAATCTCATCATACGAGACATCGGTTGTATTCCCGATGAAGATCAAAGGACCTGCGACATGGCTTATGGTTCTGTACTCCTTGGTTGCAAGCGGGACTGCCATCATGATTCCTCCAGAAGGGATGCGATATCCCGGTTTATCCTCTCGATATATTCTTCAACCATCGCAGCATCGGGCAGCTCCTTCATCCGCCCGATATCCTTTTTTACCGGCAGCTGCATCACTGCATCAATCCCGACGCCCCGGTTCATGGATCGTTTCCCGCTCTCATAGAAGGTGAGAATGGTCTTGAGCATCCAGTACTGTTTGTCAAGCGAACAGAAGGAATCAATATCATGAAATGCACTCTGCTGAAGGAAATCCTCCCGTATCATCCGGGAAACCTCAAGGATGAGTTTCTCACTCTCAGGGAGGGCATCCGGCCCGACCAGCTGGACGATCTCCTGCAGTTCGACCTCCTTCTGGAGCAGATAAATTGCTTCTTCCCGAAGATTCAGCCAGTCTCCGGCTACTTCCTGGTTGTACCAGTCTCCAAGACTCTCCAGGTAGAGAGAATAACTTTTAATCCAGTTCACTGAAGGGAAATGGCGCCGGTAGGCAAGAGCAGTATCCAGTGCCCAGAAGGTGCCTGCAACCCGGAGCGTGTTCTGGGTAATCGGCTCTGAGAAGTCTCCGCCCGGAGGTGAGACGGCACCGATGATGGTAATTGACCCGATCCGTTCATCATTTCCGTGGCATATCACACGGCCGGCACGCTCATAAAATGCCGCAAGCCGTGTTGCAAGATATGCAGGATATCCCTCCTCGCCAGGCATCTCTTCAAGCCGTCCTGAGATCTCCCTGAGTGCCTCTCCCCATCTCGAGGTAGAATCTGCCATCAGAGCCACATCATACCCCATATCACGGTAGTATTCTGCTATGGTGATCCCGGTATAAATCGAGGCTTCCCGGGCGGCAACAGGCATATTGGATGTATTCGCGATAAGGACAGTACGCTCAATCAGCGGAAGGCCCGTTCTTGGATCAATGAGTTCGGGGAACTCATAGAGAACATCCGTCATCTCGTTGCCCCGTTCGCCACAGCCGATATAGACAACAATCTGGGTATCAGACCATTTCGCGAGAGTTTGTTCTGCAACCGTCTTTCCGGTTCCAAAGCCCCCGGGTATCATTGCGGTTCCACCTTTGGCAACCGGAAACATGGTATCAAAGATCCGCTGCCCGGTGATCAGAAGGGTATCCGGATCCAGCTTTTTCCGGAAGGGGCGTGGTTTTCTGGCCGGCCAGAGCTGCATCATGCGGATTTTGGAGCCGTTATCCAGAATACAGACCGGCTCTTCTACTGTGAAGTCACCTTCATATATCTCTTTGACAGTTCCCGAAACTGCCGGTGGAACCATGATCCGGTGTTCAATATGGTATTCTGCCACAACACCGATGAGATCTCCCTCCCTGACGGGGTCGCCTGCTGAAACAGCCGGAGTAAAGGTCCAGCGTCGGGAGAGATCAAGTCCGGGAGGAAAGATACCCCGCGAGATAAAGTCTCCGCTCATATCCTGGAGGACAGGGAGTGGGCGCTGGATGCCATCATAGATTGAAGAGAGAAGCCCGGGTCCAAGAGCCACAGAAAACTGGGAGCCTGTGCTCTCCACCTTCTCACCGATCTTTAAGCCGGATGTATCTTCATACACCTGGATGATCGCCTCATCACGGTCAAGACGGATAATTTCTCCAAATAATGCATCTTTGCCGACCCGTACCACCTCATACATCATTGAGCCCCGGAGTCCTGTTGCATTTACAACCGGCCCGGATATTCGTGAAATGCTGCCTACTGCCACGTCTCTATCGCCTCACAACAATATTGTAGCCAATTGCCCTGCGGAGAAGCCTGTCGATGTAGCTCTCCTGGTCCGCCTGCTTCTTCCCCGATGGAATCGGGATGATGATGGGCCTGTACGATTTCTCGATACGTTCCATAATCTTTCGATCCAGTCTCTCGATAAACTCTTCATTCATTGCAATCACCCCGGTATCATCACGATGGAGCAGGCGGGATACCAGTTTGCCCGCATCATCAGGGTCAGCAAGCTCGATGACTTCAACTCCAGCCATCTGAAAGCCGGGAGCGGTCTCGGGATCGGTCACGACCATACATTTATACATAGGTCAACGCCCTCCGCAGTTCTGGTTCAGGCACCTGGCCGATGATGGATCGGGCTATGATCCTGATGTTCGTGATTTCGTTCTCTTTTGCCCAGATATACCCGATAGGGATGGCGATACTGAGTGGATCCCGGAGGAAGTGCCTGCATCCCTTGATGATTATAAATCGCTCAAGTTCCCGTTCAAGTGAAGAAAGCTTCTCATGGACAAGATCTTCCCTGTTGACATCTCCAAGAAATGCATACGCGGTATCTGCCAGTTCCCTGACGAACTCCTCGACAGATCGTGCAGTCAGCATCGGTGCCAGCTGATCGATCCTGATATATTTGCCTCCTGCGATCAGGTAGTCATTGGGATCATCAACATTGATCCGGTCCCTGATGATTCTGAGCACAATTTTGAGGTTCGCAACATCAATTCCAGTCTGGATCATCTCTAGAACAATGACACCATCATCACTCTCATCCTCTTTCAGGATTGAGAGAGCATGATTGAAGTAAAACTGATCCAGTGCGAATTCGAGGATGGCAAGATCACGTTTTTCAAGATAGGCTGGTAGTTTCCGGGTCAGGGGAGCGGCATAATCGATCCTCCAGGTTGCAAGCAGGTCAATAACAGCCCTGACATCCGGCTGTTCAGTCAGCTCGCTGAGTGCAGCCATACCAAGTTCTCCTGCCGGTACAAGATTTGCGATGATCTCATTGTGGTGAGCGCCAATCTTCTTTCCACGCAGCACCGTTTTGATATTCTGGACATCAAAGCGATTGAGCAGAATGCGAATGTAGGCCTCATCGGATTCACCCCTGAAGAAGCGGAGAATCTGCCGGAACGAGAAGACGAGATCCCGTCGTATTGCCGTCTCGATCTGGGAGATCCCGGAAAATTCTATACCTGCCTTCTGAATCTCTGTTCTGTATGCGGTATCCTCAAGTGCAATGATTAAGGAATCGATATCCGGTTTGTTTGAGAGCTCATCGAGATCCTGTTGATCCAGAAGCCGGCTTTTCATGCTTTTAATCCGGGCATTCGCATTTCCGTAATCCATCTCACCCTCCTTCCAGTATAGAAAAGATCTCTTTCCTGAGCAGTTCCCTGGATTTCGCAAGCCTCGACTCAAGTGTGTTGTCAACGGCGATACTCTCATCCGGAGTCATTGCAATTAATCCTCCAGGCGTCTCAATATCTGCAATCACATCGTGATTCAGGCCGGTATCGGTTTTAATCCGGGAAAAGAGATCCTGATCTGCAGGATCGATGTGGAGGATGGCGGCGTCGTGGTCAAGGAGAGAGAGAGCTTCACGCGTTGCAGCCTTCAAAAAGGTTTCATACTCCGGACTTTCTCTGAAGGAAGCGATCTCTTCTTCTGCACGAAGGAAGACGGCCTCAAAAAATTCTTCTTTTATCTGCAATAGTTCAAGCCTTGCTTTTTCCCGGGCGGCAACAACTGAAATCCGTTCCAGAGCACCGGCATTCTTCCAGTGCTCAAGATGGAGCTGTTTCAGTTTCATGCCTTCGGCGTCTGCTTCCTCTCGTATCCGCTCAGCCCGGGCTTCTGCCTCCTCCAGGATTCTCTGTATCTCCTCTTCGGCAGACTCATCAACGGTTTTTATCAGTTGTTCGCTCATGTGCCACTCCATCTCTCTTTCATCTGAAAGACTCAAATATATCTCTCTTTTTCCAAAGCGCAGGCACTGCTCTTATGATGATCATGGGGAGACTATTGAGTCTCTCAAGGTCTTTTCTTACATGATCAGGATCATCGCTGCAATAACGAACCCAAAGATGGCAAGCGTTTCAGGAATAGCCAGAAATATCAGCATGTAACCGAACAGCTCAGGCCTTTCGGCAACTGTGCCGGCTCCGGCAGATCCAATTCTCGACATCGCAATTCCAGCTCCAAGTGCGCCAAGCCCAAAAGCAATGCCGGCACCGATTGGTATACCCCACTCCATAGTACTCATTACCTGTTAGTTACGCCTAAATGGCAATTTGTTCTTCAAGCGATACTGCCTCTTCTGCACCATTTTCACGTCAGGGTCGATCCCGGATCCGCTCTTCCACACCGGTACAGTGACAGGAACACCCCCGTAACGGGATGTCCGAAACGGTGCTCGTAAATCAATTGAAATTACAGAATCGGCCATTCATTTCATGGAATCAACCCCGATCACCCCTTCGAAATGGTTTATAGAGTTTGCCTCCGCCTTCAGTGAATTTTGGGCCAAACTCAACGATTTGCAACCTGAATGAGTGCAGAGATCCCGTAAACATCTTCAGTATGATATTGATCATATGAATGACCGTTGCAACAGCAATCCCTATCACGGCAACTCCTATCATGCCGCCAAGCTCGTTTGCAACCACACCGAGAACCATGCAGGAGATCCCTATTGCCATAATACGTGCATAGGAGACAATATTACCAAATAAACTGATGATCTCCATGCTTGCGATGAGCCCTCCCCCATAGATGATCAGGGCAAGGGCAATAACCAGCATCACGATGCCGGCATACATCAGGACCTCAGGGATAAACAGTGTCAGGGCACCTGCCAGGACAAGAACACTGAGGATAGCCATGATCATCCCGGCTTTTTCACAGATGTGTTTCCTGCAGTCGCATGCATATTTTGCACACTGCATCTTGGTATACTGGTTGATGATACCAAGGCTCAGTCCAAGAATGATATGGAATACACCGATTGCAATGACCAGAATGAGCATCGGGATCATCGCATCGAACCGATCCCAGTAGATACCCATAATGGTCATCGGCTGAATGATATCAAGCCTGTTCCCAAGGTCGCCAAAGAATTTCCCAAATACAAATCCAAAGAGGATGGTTGGCAGGGAGGCGATAATCATCAGGTTCATAAGGGGACGGATCCAGTCGAACTGTTCACTGAATGTCTTCTTCAGCAGGAGTGCAATGCCAAGGATCACAAAACCATACCCGATGTCGCCGACTATCAGTCCAAAGAATATCGGAAAGAAGATGGCAAAGATCGGAGAGGGATCGATCTCGCGGTACTTCGGGTGGGAGATGAAGCTGAGCAGGTACTCAAATGGCTTGACAATCGCAGGATTATCATAGAAAGTCGGAGCATCATCCATCATTTCCGGTGTGGGCTCCAGTTCGTTCACAACGACAAGATCGCCATAGGCGTCCCTGAGTTTCATCTTTGTGGGTTCGAGCAGTTTTTTCGGAATCCACCCAAGGACAATAAAAGTATAATCTGTCTGACCGAATTTGTTGTAGACCTTCAGCTCCTCGTACCGGTCGGTTAAGAGACGCCTGAGGGCGGAGATTTCCATATACCAGGTTATGGCAAGTTCCCTGAGATCGGAATCTATCTGTTCGACCAGAGCAACCGCTTCCTCCTTTCTCTCCCGGTTCAGAACAAGGATATCCTTTAAGGGGCGGTTGAGGTATTCGGGAGGAAGCCTGAGTTCGTTTACATTCTGTGAATAGAGGAAGGAGTGAACCTCACCTGCATATTGCCTGTTAAAGATGACGACTGTGGCGATATTCTCTTCATCCACAGAGGCGGATATCAGTTCACACTGGTTTTTTGTAATTGAGGTGAGCCTGTCCCTGATTAAGTCCAGCAGCCCTTCAAACTCCCGCTGGATTAAAATGATGGTGATCTCAAAGCCTTCAAGTGCAGGAATCTGCTCTTCAATCGGAAGGATCTTTTCAATGACATCCTGGTAACGGGAGAGGTTTTCTATGGTGAATTCGAGATCGGTCTTCTTTGAGATGAGCTCTTTGGTGGTCGGCTCAAGGGTTCTGATCACCTCCTGGGCCCGTTTTATTATGGCTTCCTGGCCCTGCTGGCCAAGATCAGAGATGATAGCCTCTTCTTGCTTTGTATCGACAGAAACTTTTGGGAGAATATGCTGGATTCCTTCTATCTTAGAGATCAGAGCAGCTAATGTATCAGCTTCCTCAGGTTCAATTTTCTGAAGAATAATGCCTCCGGGCTCATGATCCCGCGATGCATCCTCAAGATGAATGGTACCTGCCTGATACAGTGTATCAACGATCTGATTCAGGTGCTTCTTTGGACCAATGACCTGAACCTTTACCATTCTCTGGAGCATCTGTGTATCACCCAAATCCTATATATCGTACAACTGTATCAACCGCTTCAGGAACCTTTTTTTCAAATTTTTGCCTGATATGCTCTTCTTCTTCTTTCTTCTGCTCTTCAAGGCGGGCAATTTCCTTATCTATCGCTTCAAGTTCCTGTTCAAAAATTATTTTCCCTTCTTCTTCACCTTCTGCATCATATCGTTGTAGTATTGCTGCTGCCTCGTTTTGGGCCTCTTCCAGTATTGTATTGGCAGCGGATCTGGCCTCCTCGATCCGGACGTTTACCTCGAGTTCTTTTCTCCGGATTGCCTGCAAAACTGACTGATCTGAAACCATATCCCACCATTCACCTGTTTATCAGAGTCCATGATGATGCCTGAGCATCGAGGTGACGCCCCGGCAGGGGACTGCCGGGCTGGCACGCTTCCTGCCTTTTGATCGTGCGGCAGCTCTGTCTATCCGTTCCTGGCACCGAGCAAGTGCCTGGCTCTTCAGTCCATCGATGATACTGCTCGCACGGGCTGAACCGGATGACGTTTGCATGACTTGCACCCCCATTACATATGGTGTAAACCATTGGAATTCACACGTGTAATTGTCACTTGGATATTTATAGATATCGTCAGTTATTGCAGGCAAATCAGGACCTGCTTATGTATATACATTATTCTTTTCCCAAATCACACCCGTATCTGATACAAATCTGCATATGATCTGATCCGGTATGTTTTGCTTCATAAACCGGGTTGCGCGCGAAAAAAGGAGTTCAATTCAGGTCTTTTTTGAAAATACCACTTAATATGGTTTAAAATAACATGCGTAAGACAATTCAGACGTTGATTGGCATTATTCAGCCTGAACATCAGGGGGGCATGTCACAAGGAGTGGGGAAATAGATCGTGGTTGGTTTTTTACCTCAAGCGGGTGTGGCTCGCTGCTTGTGACGCAGATCAGCACGCTGCTCAAAAAAAAGGTTTACCAGTCGGCACGAGAAATGCCGATGATGTAAAAAATTCAGAATCCAGAAGCAATAGTTTGGAATATCTGATTGAGCTGGTTTGTTGCCTCCTTCTTCGACATCAAATCCCGCATCCGTGAATGTCCAATCCTTGTGATCGTCTGGATATCCGTATATGTCAGGCGTGAGAAGGAGTAGTTTTTCCAGGTGCTCCGTGGCGTCTGTAACCAGAGTTCCTCTAAGATCATCCGCAGGGCATTGACATCATCTTCAGAAAAACCCATCCATTTTTCCCCAAGTGTAGTCCGGATAATGGCAATTGCCTGTTCGACACTCCTCTGCTGCTTCAGCTGGAACACCCGTCTCCCGATCCCGTCCCGCGGCACTTCAGGCATGCATGATACTGCACTTTTCCAGTATATGAGGTTTGGCACTATCCAATTGATTCTGGTGTCAGGCTGAGATGGGGGCAGGCTGATCCGGCATGCAGCCGATATGCCCGTTAACTGCGCTCATGGTATCCAGAACGTTCGGCCCACATCCCCGGATCTCTATACGATGTTGTGTCGCTCCCTGCCTGCCACACTGCTGCATTATTCCGGGAACTCCTGATCACGCTTCCAGTCGGGCTCAGGAACAAAGATCTCAAATCGTGCCCCCACCCCGTATTCCCCTGTTTCACGGATATCAATACCGGTAAATGCAAGCACCTCGCGTGCAAGGAAGAGACCAAGACCGGTATTCTTCCCATATCCCCTCTGAAAGATCTTCTCCTTCTCGTCAGGAGGGATGCCTCCCCCATCATCCTCCCAGATGATCCAAAGCCCCTTTCCGGGTGCTCTCCCTCCATCGGATTCTATGGTTCTGACTGTTATCGTCTGCAGGTTCCTGCCATGCCGGAGCGAGTTGTCGAGGAGTGTGGAGAAGACTTTCTTTAATAACGGGTCGGCATAGATGCGCACCGGTTCGGTATGATTAAAAAAAGTGATCTCCTTTGGAATCAAAAGATCCCGGATAAGCTGGTCCAGGTGCTGCCATTGTGGATCGGTTGAGCCGAGATCCTGGTATATACGGGTGAAATCGATCTGGGAGTGGACTGTATCTATTGCTGATCCCATCTCGTTGAGATAGTGATTCAGGTCGGGATCATCAGTTCTGGCCCGTGCTAATTCAATATACCCAAGAACGACAGAGATCTTGTTGTTGATATCATGCCTGGTGATACCGGAGAGGATCTTCAGCTGCTTGTTTGCCTGTCTGAGAGCGTCTTCCACCTTTTTCCGCCCGGTGATATCACGGGAGATGCCGAGAATAGCAACCGGCCTGCCCTCTTTGTCCCGGAGAAGCCGGGCGGAATTTTCTATTTTGAGGACTGATCCGTCTTTTGCATATTCTTCTGTCTCAAACCATACGGTTCTGTCAGGGTCAGCTCTTCCCTCACGTGCCATCTCCTCGTTGAGGCGTGCAAGAAGAGCCGCATACGACTCCGGGGTCATCATATCCAAGACACTCTGGCCAAGCGACTCTTCGACAGTGAAACCTTTGAGGTTCACTACAGACGGGCTGATATACTGCAACTGGAAGTCCATATCATAAATCCAGATATTATCTGCGGTATTCTCCGCGATGATACGGTACTTCTCCTCACTCTCCCGGAGCGAGTCTTCGGTCTGCTTCCGCCCGGTGATATCATTCATCGTGACAAATACCTGGTATGGATCGGCACTATCCGGCCTCCTGAGCGGGATCGCATCCACAGACACCCAGACGTACTGATCAGACACGGCATTATGGATGCCAACAACAGTATCGCGAACCGGCTTTCCTGTGCGTAATGCAACCATGGACGGGTGTTCTTCAGGGGCAAGACGAGAGCCATCTTCCCTGATAATGTTCCAGGCCGGATGATTGGAGTCCCGATCAAGAAGCTCCTCTCTTGAGATGCCAAGCATCTTCAGTGCAGATGGATTCGCATCGACAAGTGAACCATCAGCCTGCTGATAGAAGACACCCGGCTCCATGATAGCAAAGAGTGTCCGGTACTTCTCCTCGCTCTCCCTGAGGGTATCTTCGATCCGCTGCTGCTCGGTGACATCCATCCCAAACTCAATTGCACCGGTCAGGTTCCCTCCAGCATCATAGACCGGGCAGCCTTTCAGGTGGAACACCTTTCCACCAGGCAGAAGACGGAAGCCCTCCTCAACCTGGCCGGTTTCCATCGCCTTTTCTATGATGCAATCGTCACACCTGGTGGACCTGCCATGCCGGACCAGATAGCAATGGAGCCCGGTAACCTCATGCGGCTGCTTATCGGAAGAGAGAGCCGATTGATGATTTGAATACCTGATACGATAATCCGGATCAATATAGGTAACACCAACAGGCATTGTATCAAGAATAAGATTCAGCTCCCGCCTCGATGCAAGGAGAGCATCTTCTGCAGCCTTCCTCTCTGTCACATCCGCAAACAGCACAACAGTCTGTTCACCGGCACGCGCTGCACGAAACTCGATCTGGCGGATTCCCCCGTCTTTACAACGGACCGGATATTCAAGTGTTCTGGTCTCTGATCCATTGCATTTTGCCTGGTCAAGCGCATCGTTCCAGTCCTTTCTTGCCAGCTCCCGGAGAGATGCTTCAGGATAGGCAGACGTAAACCAGTCATCAACGGTAACCAGATCGTTGTGAGTGTATCCGAATAGCTCCACAAACTTCGGGCTGAAATAGACGGGGCGTCCATCTGCACCCAGAAGCGCTATACCAACCGGGGCCGTTTCAGCGAGTGTCCGGAACCCGGCTTCGCTCCGCTGCAATGCCTTCTGCAGTGCAGTCATCTCATCCAGCTGCGAACGCAGCTCCTCTTCGGCGACACTCAGCTCTTCATACTGGGAACGGAGCTCTTCTTCTGCTGCAGCGAGTTGTTCATTGGCAACGGAAAGTGCCTGCCTGGCATCCTTTTCTGCCTCAAGAGCGGCAACCCTGTCAGTGATATCCATGAAGCTACAAGCAAACTGGTTCTTTGCGGGAGAGAAGGCATTCACAAGGAAATAGCTGTCCTGTTCGGATGCGTACTGTTCAAAGGTGATCTCTTCTCCAAAAAGGGCAACCCTGCCAAATGTTTCGATCCAGTAGGCTTCGGTCTGCGGAAGAACCTCCCGAACGGTCTTTCCGATGATATCTCCGCTCTTCAGCCCTGTCATCCGTTCAAAGGCAGGATTGACAGCGAGGAACCGGTAATCCACCGGTCTGCCATTCTCATCGCAGATAATCTCATGATGGGCAAAACCATCAAGCATGGTTGAGAAGAGTCGCTGGATCTCCTGCCGGGACTCTGCAAGACGTGAATTTGTAGCAGCAAGCTCCTCATTCTTCTTCCTGAGTTCAAGTTCGGCACGCTTCCGGTCATCAATATCGACATGGACACCGAGTGCGCGTGACGGACCGCCTCGGGATGCTGATCGGTAGGCTTTCCCGCGGCCGGAGATCCATCTCCAGCTGCCGTCTTTGCACCGCATACGGAACTCCTCTTCAAACGGCTGCATCTCCCGGACGGACGCTTCGATGTGGGGTACAACTGTCCCGGCATCCTCAGGGTGGAGGAGAGAGAGCCAGGAGTCGAATCCGGCCGGGAACTCATCAGGTTCATACCCGAGCATCGTGTAGTACCGGGGACTGAAATATGCATTATTTGTTGTGAGATCCCAGTCCCAGAACCCGTGTTCACCTGCATCCATGGCAAGGTGCAGCTGCTCACTGTTTGCCTCAATCTCCTGCCGTGCTGCGGCAAGCTCTTCCACCTGGTGCCTGAGCTCCTCTTCAGCAGCCGTGAGCTGTTCATTCGCAGCAGAGAACTCATCATTGACCCTCCGGAGTTCAGCGTCACGCTCCATCAGATCGGTGATATCATGGCCAACAGTCTGATATTCGCAGGGATGACCATGATTATCAAAGAAGGCGGTTGTATGCAGCCGCTGCCAGAGCACCCGGCCATCCTGACCCAGGATGCGCTGCTTCATTGAACCGGAGGGTTGATCCGGGGTGAGGGACCCATACAGGCGGGACACCTTCTCCCTGTCCTCCGGGTGAATCGGAGGGAGAAACTTCCTGCCGACGATCCCGTTGCAATCAAATCCAAAGTACCTGCAGTATGCATCATTTGCAAAGATATGCGTACCGTCTGGGAGGAAACGGCAGATGAACTCATCCTGCACCTCGACAACAGTCCGGTAGCGCTCCTCACTCTCACGCAGCGCCTCTTCGCTCCTTCGTTTCGAGACTGCATACCTGACCTTGTTTACAAGTTCAGCAAACTGTGCCTTCGGATCCCCTCCCTTCTGGAGGTAGAAATCCGCACCCTCATTCAGTGCCTGGATGACGACCTCTTCCCGCCCTTTCCCGGTGAAGATAATAAAAGGGATATCAACGCCATTCTCCCGGAGACGGGTGAGAAACCGGATGCCATCCATCTCCGGCATCTGGTAGTCAGAGATGATGGCATCAAAGGACGTTGTGGAGAGCAGATTGAGTGCGTCTGTTGCGGATTCGCAGGTAGTAACAGAGAATTGATCACTCTTTTCCAGATAGAGCCGTGCTATCTCAAGGAGGGCAGGTTCATCATCGACATAGAGGAGAGAGATGGAGGTATCCGGGGAACCTGGGAGGCCCATAAAAAAGAATTGGTTTTGGCAAACATAAGACTATTGTTCTCTACTCCCCACCCAGCCTGAGTATCCGGACAGCAGGGCTTGAACGCTCAAAGAAGGCTGCAAAAAAAGCCGATAGCTCCTCACGCCAGCATTCGGAGCCCGACTGTACACTCCAGCCCTGCTTCATCGACTTTTTGACATGCTTTCCAAGGGCAGCTCCAAGAACCGCCTCAGAAGAGAGGAGAGCAAAAGCGTCTGTAAAGGACCTCTGGATCTCAACGATATACCGCCCGTCCTCAATGAACGGACCAGAAAACGAAGGGCATCCAAGATATTTCCTGACAAAACGCTCTGCGTTGACGCCGCTTGATACAGGAGGCCCGGTATGCCTGAGAACCGGTGGGGCGGTATCATTGTTGAGCTCAAAGAGGAGAAGTGATGTTTCCTCTCCCATGAAGCAGTCGGTCCGGTTAACGGAAAACCCAGCTCGTTCCAGGACTAGAGCGATTGCAGCAGTACTTTTCCTGAGTTGTGGCACAACCGTATCCGGCACATACGCGGGTGTGGAAAGCGAAATCCCATAGACAGCAGTTCCACGCTCGGCTATCGCATCCGCTACCTGTTTTTTTGAGAAGCGGACAGGAGGCCTGATCTCAAAGAAGAGGGGGGATGGGTGTTTCCGGTATATCCGTGCAAGCTCGATGAACGCAGACATCTGGTCAAGCGACAGGGCAGCTGCGACATTCCTGTTTGGATCAGTTGGATCCACAACAACAAGCGGCTCTTCAAAGGATCGCGCCCGGTGGTGTTCGGGATCGATCAGTGTGCCGGGCCGCCACCCTGCCGCTGCCTCGATCAGGGGGGAGAAGCCCCCATACGAGAGAACCAGAAGCTCACAGAGATACCCGGAGAACCCCTCGGTCATATGATCTGATCCATACACGCCGCCTGCTTTTGCGAACTGCTTCATCAGGAGAGCATCCCTGATAAATGGCGGAATTCTCGGGATAATATACCGTGTATGAAACGGTGTCCTGTCGACGGCACTGATGATCTCACGAGCCGATGCCACGTGGTAGCAGGGGACAAGATCCAGGTCAAGATCGTGGATCCGGGCATTCAGGTAGGGGTGTTCCGCGTACTTCTCAACCGCACTGCCACCGAAGTGTTCCACCAGGTCACGGGCAACCGCGATCCCCTTCCGGGCAAGTTCATCTCTTGAGAGGTCCGGTGGAAACAACATGAAGATGTCAAGATCCCGGTCTCCCCTGACAAAAGTCCCGCGGGCAACCGAACCAACGACCATGGCGGGACGGGCATGCTTCTCCATGAGATAGGCAAGTATCCGATCCGCCATCGTCTTCAGGTGCGCCGCCTCCTCTGGTGTCGGGGTAATGCGGGAGAGCACATCCTCTTCAATCTCGTCCCTCCTCATACCAGAACCTCCGCCATGGTCTCGTAGATCGGCCCCTCCGGCGTCAGCGTACTCTTCTTCAGGAAAAACCGGGATACCTCCATGCTGCCAGCCTCCCACGAGGAGAGTGATTCAAGGACAGACGGGATGGCAGGATGGAATGTCTTCACCCGTGCAACGGTTATATGTGGACGAAAGGGGCGTTTTTCACGGGCAAACCCAAGAGGCTCAAGTGTCTCCTCAATGACCCCTGCAAGTTCCGCGCTCCTGCCATCATCATCAACGTCAGCCCAGATAACCCGCGGCCGGTGTCTGGAATTGGATGAGATTCTCCCGATATGAATTTCATATGGCGAAAAACTGACTGTTTGTAGTGCAGAAACTATGCGCGGTACAGCCTCTTCCGAAACATCCCCGAGAAATTTCAGCGTCATATGAAGAAGAGCCGGATCAACAACCCTGAGCCCGCCCCGGATCCCGCGCAGAGGTTCCTGCAGCTCCAAAAATGCGTTCCGAATCTCTTCTGTCAGATCAATTGCCACAAATGCCCGCACCATAGAATGAACCAACTATTCGCCTTTATGATGGTTAATATTTAACCCGGGTACATGATACAAAAGCAAAAGGTGTATCTTATCCTAATCTATAGATCAACATATCCGGGGAATTTCTTATGACCAGTATCGATACCATAATTGTTTATTCACTTGAAGTCTGTCCGAACTGCGAAATCCTCAAACAATACCTCCAGAATAACACCATTCCCTACCGTGAACGGGCCCTTGATGATCCGGAGGTGCTGACTGATCTCCGCATGAATGGCGTTTTTGTCATGGAAGCACCCGTCCTCCAGATAGGTGACAGGTACCTCACATCAAAGGAATTATTTTCAGACGGAGACGTATCGCCCTCGATTGCCGATGAATGCAGACGGTGAGAGCTGCATGAAAGAGACACGGCAATCGACACTTGATGGCGCATTCCAGCCTGCAATGCCAAAGGTCCGGACATCCTTTGGCCACATGCTGGAGTGGGACAAACAGAAGATTGTCCAGCAGATACTCAATGAAACCCGCCTTGTTGAAACATTTTATGGACGAGAAGGAGGTGAACAGGAGCTTGCCGAGCATATAGCGCAGAATGTGGAGAACAGAATTAAAAAGCTCGGCCTCACCTTCCTCTCCGGCCCGCTCATCCGCGAGATTACGAATATGACCCTCCTTGATGAGGGGCTCGTCGACTACAGGAATGTCTGCACCAGGGTTGGAACCCCCGTCTATGACGCGCACCTGATCGACGTCGGGAGAGGGTTTGAGGCAAAAGACAACTCAAACCTCCAGGAAAATGCCGAGACATCCCATAAAAAGAAGGCAGACAAGATCAGCAAGGAACAGTATCTTCTGCAGCTACCCCCTGAACTTGCAGACCTCCACCTGACAGGCGACATGCATATCCATGACCTGGAATACTTTGGAACACGCCCATTTTGCCAGGACTGGGATCTCCGTTATTTCTTCTACTACGGCCTGATGCCCGATGGAAGCGGGACAAAAGCAAGTGTGGCCGGACCGGCAAAGCGTGCCGAGGTGGCTGTCCTGCATGCCGTCAAGGCGCTTGGATCTGCCCAGACGAACTTTGCCGGGGGACAGGGATACTACAACTTCCTCACCTTCCTTGCACCCTATGTCGAGGGCATGGATGCAGGCGAGATCAAGCAGCTGATGCAGATGTTTGTCTACGAGATGACCCAGATGATGGTTGCGCGTGGCGGCCAGGTCGTCTTCTCCTCGGTCCAGCTCTCACCCGGCGTTCCAAAACTCTGGAGAGATAAGCCAATTGTCTTCAAAGGGAAGGTATGGAACGGCAGACAGGCACCCCTCCGGACATATGGGGAGTTTGAACGTGAGGTCAGGCTTCTCTTCGCAACCTTGATGGAAGTCATGCTTGAGGGCGATTACTGGGGCAAACCCTTCAATTTCCCTAAGCCCGAGATCAGTATCGAACCCGACTTCATGGAGGAAGATGAGGAGTTCAACAGAAAGCATCCCGATCTCCCCTCGTACCGGGATCTCTACCTGATGACGTTTGAACTTGCATCGAAGTTCGGCACACCCTACTATGACAACCAGCTCCCCGCCTACCGTGGGGCGGGAGAGGGGATCTCCTGTTACCAGTGCTGTGCATACCAGTTCTCAACCACTGCTGAGAATGACAACACATTCGAGGACAAGCTCAATTTCAAGGATGGAAAGCATTTTTCCATGGGATCATGGCAGGTGATCTCGGTCAACTGCCCGCGTGCAGCGTACCGGGCTGACCATGATGACGGGAAGCTCTTTGCCGAACTCCGTGCCATGATGGAGTCTGCGGTCTCGATCTTCAAGATCAAGCGGAGATGGATGGAGCATGTCCGGGCAAACGGACGCATGCCATTTGCGATGCAGAGGCCAAAAGACCCCGAAACCCTGGAGAGGGGATCAGTTGCGGTCGATCTCGATGGCCTGGTCTACACAATCGGTATCGTCGGTGTCAACGAGATGGTGCAGCACCATCTCGGATCCCAGCTCCACGAGACACCCGAAGCCTTCCGGTTTGCTGTCAGGACCATGACCGAGATGGAGCAGTATGCAAAGAAACTCTCACAGAAACATGGCATGACGCTTGCGCTGGCACGGACTCCGGCAGAGACGACTGGCCAGCGGTTTGCGGTCTCTGATCTCCTCGATGAAGAGTTCCGCCCGTTTGTCCTGAATGTCGTCAAGGGAGACTCCAAAAACCTGCTTGAACGTGCAAAAAAGACCCTCGATCTCCCAGTTTACTATACAAACGGAATTCACGTCACCCCGGCTGCACCTGTTCCCCTCACCAAACGGATGGAGATAGAGCATGTCTTCTTCCCGATTGTTGATGGAGGCAACATCTTCCATATCTGGCTTGGCGAATCAAGACCTGATCCCCGCGGCCTGATGGATATGGCGATGAACCTCTGCAGAACCACCCAGATCGGGTATTTCGCCTTTACCCGGGATTTAACCGTCTCTCTGAAGCAGTTCACCGAATATCGCTCTGAAAAAACACCGGAAACGAAGGGGAGTATCGGACAGGCAGATCGGAGAGTGCTCATCTGATCCGCACCTTATCCCGGGGAAGACTGCGGCATCAGATATAGCTTCCATGAATACCCCTATACCAGACCCATGACTTCTGAGAGGATATCGATTGGTACATTCTCATGGATAACGCATCTCTCCCAAAAAGCCCTCAGGATCTATGATGAGCGGGGGTTGCTCATTCCGCAGATTCGGGATCTGGCAACCGGGTACCGGTACTACGCAAAAGAGCAGATTGAAAGGGGAATCCATATACGAAATCTTGTTTCTCTTGGATTCACGCTTGAGGCGACCTGGGCGATTCTGGAGGCGCAAGGGAGAGGTGACAGCGAAGCTGTGAAGAAGATGTCATTGCAGCGATCTGAAGAGATACAATCAGAAGTCAGACGGTTACAACAAGGCAGGCAGCACCTACTCAGGTATGCCTCCCAACCGGAGTTGAATGACATGACATTAACAGATCCAGTCACGAAGGAGATTGCGCCACTCAGAGTGATCACAAAACGAGACACGGGCATATATGAAGAGACGATTCCACGGCTCATTGAAGAACTTTTCAGACTTGTAGACTCACAAAATGGCGTTTTGGCTGTCGGAACATTGATGATAATCTATCATGACTGCGAGTATCGGGAAACCGATGCGGATATTGAAGTGGCACTGCCAATTACCGGAAGAACGAAACTGTCAACGAGAACTCTTGATGGAGGATTATATCTCACCGCCATCCACCAGGGATCATACCAGAACCTCCCGGAAGGGTGGTCGTATCTTCTCTCCTATGCAGAAGCAAATCAGTTTACGGTACCAGGGCCTGGCCGGGAGGTATATCTCAATGATCCGGGCAACACCCCTCCGGAATCCCTCCTGACAGAGATTCAGATTCCAGTCCGGGAGAAGGGGTGAGTTCACCCGTACAGGCGTGGTGACACCAGACACAAAAAAAAACAACCCCCACCATATCTTTCAATAGCCTTCAGCCACCTATAGGATACACCATGCGTACGCCAGCTGTCAAAGAGACACTCTACTGGTGCGATACCTGCAATCTTCCGCTGATCGGGAGGCGGTGCGGATGTGGAGCAGAGGGAAGAGGCATCCCGCTCCTTGAACCCTATGACCTGCGGCCGGCTCTCCGTGCAGACCGTGATCTCATTGGAAGACTGCTCTTTGAACAGTTTGGAGCCATTCCACTCCCAGATATCATCCTCCTGAACAAGACCGGCGGCAGGGATCGATCTGATCTCATTATCATGAATGGCAGCCGCTTCGGCTGGCTCAGTTTCGATCCCATCTCCCGGCAGTACTCACTTGATATTGCACCAGAATCCCTCCCATATCTGCTTGTATATGCAACAAATGGCATCGTCAACCTTGACGAACACCTTGGCGATGGGAAGAAGGTCCGTATCGGTGGGAAACGCTTCCCCCTCAGATCACCTGTGCCTGATGGCACCGTCATTGTGAGTTACAGAAAGAAATATGGAACAGGCGTGGTGCGGGATGGCTCAATCCGGGTGAAAGAGCTTGCACAGGTGGATCCCGGATCATTCCCAAACCCGGACTGGAAGAGAGCAATAGATCAGAACCTCTACCACCTCAGGCTTCTTGAGCGGGACGCCATCCGTGTCATCAAAAAGCATGCAAACGACCGGCCAACAGCAAACGTCTCGTTCTCAGGCGGAAAAGACAGTGCAGCAGTTCTCCATCTTGCACGAAAAGCCGGTGTCACCGATGCCTTCTTTCTCGATACCGGGATCGAGCTGCCTGAGACGATTGCATATATTGAATCCCAAAACATTGAGATCATCAGAGAAGCCGGTGACTTTTATGGAGCAGTGAAAAAGGCCGGACCGCCTGGCAAAGACCATCGCTGGTGCTGCAAGCTCCTCAAGCTGCAGCCGCTCAGGATATATCTCTCCAGGATCGGCCCTGTTGTCACATTCCAGGGAAACAGATGGTATGAATCATGGAACCGGGCAGATCTTGAAGAAGCCAGCCAGAACCCGGCAAACCCCCTCCAGCTGAATATCTCCCCCATCAGGAACTGGCGGGCTTTTGAGGTGTATCTCTATCTCTGGTGGCAGGAGGTGGAGATAAACCCCCTCTATGATATGGGATTTGAGCGGATCGGCTGCTATCTCTGCCCTGCGATGCTTGAGAGCGAATATGATCTCCTCAGAAGCACCCACCCGGCTCTCGCAGCACGGTGGGATGCTTTCCTCAGGGATTGGGCAGATTCAAAAGGCCTGCCCAAAGCGTACCATGCCTGGGGACTCTGGCGATGGAAGGCGCTTCCCCCGAAAATGCGCGAACTCTGCAGGGAGCATGGAATCCCGGTCAACAACGACTATACACTAAAAGAAGGAGAGCCTGTGATTTCAGGCGTGAAACCAGAAACCCCGGATGAGGCGAATGCAGCATCGGGAGACACATACCCCATTGTGACGATCAGGCGGGACTTTCCCATCCTCCAGGAAGGCATCTACCTGGATTCCGCAGCAACCAGCTTCTCTCCGGATCAGGTGGTTGAGACGTTTACTGAGTTTGAGCACAACTACCGGGCAAACGTCGGCCGCGGCATCCACCGGCTGACCAGGATCGCATCCCAGCGGTACTGGCATGCGCATGAAATTGTCGGCAGGTTCATCGGGGGAGAGGCAGGCACAACCGTCTTCACAAAGAACACCACCGAATCGATCAACATGGTCGCCCATGGCCTTCCATGGGAGCGGGGCGACCGGGTGATCACAACCATCCTCGAACACCACTCAAACCTCCTCCCCTGGAGAGCGCTGGGAGAGCGGGGGGTTGAACTCCGGGTGATCGGAATAACAGAAGAATATGCACTCGATCTCAATGCCCTTGAAGAGGAGCTGAAAGGCGGTGCACGGCTTGTCGCTGTCACCCATGCATCAAATGCTATTGGCATACTCACACCGGTTGCAGAGATAGCCGCTCTCTGCAAGGAATATGATGCACTCCTCCTCATTGATGCAGCACAAACCATTCCGCACATCCCGGTGAATGTCAGGGAGATCGGGTGTGATTTCTGCTGTTTCTCAGGCCATAAGATGCTTGGTCCGACAGGAACAGGTGTGCTCTGGATGAAGGATCCGTCTATTTCCCCGATGATGGTTGGTGGAGGGATGATCCAGGAGGTCCGTGCAGACAGCCATCTCCCTGCTCCCGGATATGAGCAGTTTGAAGCAGGCACCCCAAACATCTCCGGTGGAATCGGTCTTGGCAGAGCAGCCAGGTACCTGGAGGATATCGGGATGAGCCGGGTACGTGACCATGAAGAGAGACTCACGAGCGATCTGATCAGGGGACTCCGAGCGATTGAAGGTGTTGATCTCTATGCAGCAGATGATCCGGCTTCACGGATTGGCGTTGTCTCCTTTACAATCTCCGGACTCCATCCCCATGAGGCAGCAGAGAGACTTGATGAGGACTTCGATATCTTTGTCAGATCCGGCCATCACTGCTGTCAGCCCCTGATGGAATACCTGCAGCTTCAGGATGGAACAATCAGGGCGAGCATCGGGTTATATACAGCAAAAGAAGAGATCGATCTCCTGGTAGCCGCAGTAGCAGACATTACCCGGAGCCTCTGATCCGCTCAGGATGCGTGAAGAGACAGAGATTGTCATCTGTAAGAAAACCGGCAACAGAGAGGTGCTGCTCTGCTGCAATCCTGACTGCAAGTGTCGTTGCAGCCCGAATTGATCCGATCACCGGTATCCCGGCAAGGAGACACCGCCGCACCATCTCAGAGGTCACAAGGCCCGAGATGACCAGGCATGTCCTCGAAAAATCAGTCTGTTTTAA
The DNA here is from genome assembly GCF_038751955.1 of Methanocalculus natronophilus. Classification (NCBI taxonomy): domain Archaea; kingdom Methanobacteriati; phylum Methanobacteriota; class Methanomicrobia; order Methanomicrobiales; family Methanocalculaceae; genus Methanocalculus; species Methanocalculus natronophilus. The sequence continues at coordinate 92,172 of NZ_JBCEXH010000001.1, forward strand.
AAGTGCGGATCCAATAGCCCGATCCACAGCAGATGTACAGTCAATATCAGCATACCAGGCGATGATACCATCATTACCTGCAAGCACCGCAGTCTCAATACCATGCTCAGGTGAGCACGTCTGACTGCTGAGAGAGGTGAGGAGAGACGAGGAAACCCGGTAGTCGCTCTCTATTGAGGGGAGGGATGCCGTATCAATATACGAGGTGCTCCCCCCGCATCCGGCAAGGATCGTACGCCTCCTCCCGGTTATCCTGAAAGGATTCTTTGTCAGGACACTGATCCGGTTCTCTTCTATCCGGATGGACTCGATATCTTCCGGTCTTCTGATGATCTCTTCAGCAAAGAGATAGCCAGTCGTATACTCTTCAAGAGAGCCGGGAGAGAGCAGGGTTGTTGCCGCATGACGGCCATTGACAAAGAGGGCAACAACTGTTTCACCTGGAATACTCCGTTGTTCCCGATGGCTCTTCTCTCCATCCAGCGGCAGGCAGTCGGTAGTGATCTCCTGAAACGTATCCTGCTGCATGATATCACGTGTAACCTTTGTGATACAATCCAATTACCGGGAACCCGGTGAATCCAAAAAAAAAATTATTCCTGGAGAATTTCAACATCACCGATGTCAAACTGTCTCCGAAGGAGCTGTTTTGCTTTCAGAATGTTCTTGCCTTCCTTACCGATGGCAAGCCCGCGATCATCCTCACGAACCTCGATCTGGGCAACACGGGAATCATCCTCGCCTTCAATCTCTATCGACATGACCTGCGCCGGGAGGAAACAGTTCCTGATAAACTGGATGAGATCGTCAGAGTATTCGACGACCTCGACACGGCGATCAAGTGCTTCTGATGCCTTCCTGATGCTTGCGCCCTTCTTCCCGATTGCAAGGCCCATTTCTCCGGGATTGATGATAAAGATCACCCGGTCATGACGGGCGTCAATGACACAGTCGCGTGCACCCGCACCGGTAAGACTCTCAAACTGAGAGATCAGCCGCATGCAGTCCTCATCCAAGGTTATTTCTGACATAATTCAGGCTCTCTGCAGATTTAGAATATCAGATTCACCAGCTTCAAGGACGGCAAGCGCACTGACGATGAAGTCTTTACCGCACTCCTTACCGAGTTGACGGCCTGAGCCATTGTAATGGTAGACCGCGAGGTTTTCCTGTTCGTCGACGAATTTTTTAAATTCTTCGGGGCAGTTCTTTGCAATGATGACAAGGCGTGCTGTTGATTCTTTTATGCAGGCCTCTGTACTGTTCTGACCGAGCGTGACCGATCCGGTCTTCATTGCTCTGCGTAATGATGTATTGAAATCCATTAGTTTTCACCTGATCGGGTGATCTGTTTCATTGGTTTGACAACCAGCCTGACATCTCCTGTTCCAAGCTGTATGGGCTGGCCGACAATGACGTTCTCTGTCACACCACAGAGTTCATCATGCTCATGTGCGATCGAGGCATCGAGGAGGTGATTCACCGTCACTTCGAATGCTGCACGTGATAAGACACTCTCTTTCTCGCCTGCGATACCGTGGCGGCCAATCTGCTTGACTTCACCCTCCATGCACATCATATCCGCAACAAGCATGATATGACGGACATCGACATTGATACCCTGTTCACGGAGTGTGTGGTTTGCCTCATAGATGATGGCATTCCTGGCAGCCTCGATACCGAGGATGTGCGAGATCTCGTTGATATTATTTGTGCGGGTACGTGTGGTATCCACACCCTCGACCTCGAATACGTCTTTTAGGTTAGACCCCTCAGTATATAGGATATACTCTCCGGACTCTTTCCTGACCACAACACGCCGGATATCATCGATACCCTGGACGATCACATTTCTGACATGTTCTACGAGCTGGAAGAGGTTCTGATAGCTCTCCTGGTCTTTGGGAAGGAAGCGGATGATGCCTTCGGGCTCATTCACCTCAAACTCAAAATCACGGTAGTGTCTTCGTTCGCGGATCTTCGCAGGAGCGCGCTCAAGAATCTCACTGGGTTTGATCCTCCGCTTATCACAGACCGCTTTATTGAGGGTGACAACAACCCGCATATTTTCCATATCAGTGGTAATATCACCAAACTCATGGAGTGGCGAGGCCTCAACATCCCATGAAACCTCACGTGCACGGTCACGGTTTTCACGGTACCCCTCTTCCAGGTAGATCGTCATTGCCGGAGTCGAGGGCTCGCGCCTGGCATCCATAATTTCAATGAGACGGGGCAGACCAAGCGTAACATTGATCTCTGCCACACCTGCATAGTGGAAGGTACGCATCGTCATCTGGGTACCTGGTTCACCTATTGACTGTGCTGCGATGATACCAACCGCCTCGCAGGGTTCAACCCTGGTCTGCTGGTACTCGCGGACAACACGGCCCAGTATCTCATCAAACTGTTCATCGGTGACAGGGGAGCCTTTCTCTTCTTTCTTCAGGAGAAGAGAGATCAGCTGATCATGTGTCCTGACAGGCAGCCTGGCATCATCAATCCTGGTAATCCTGCCCATGATCCTCTCAAAGACCTCTCCTTCAACCTCCCTTTCGGAAACCCAGTCAGAGATAAGCGTGTGGATCGTCTCCGGGAGCGTATACTCTGAGAGCTTCGCGATATAGTCTTCAGACATAACTCAGACCTCCTCCTTGAGGACGCTCTCGACAATTCCTTTGACGTCAACCGGGTCTCCGAATGCACTCTTTGTGGGATCTGTTCCATCCTCACCATACTTGAACTGGATAATTCTGCCTCCTGTTGTCCTGACTGTACCGTCATAGGCGACCTTCAGATCCTGGAGCGCATTGATCAGTCTCCGCTGGAGATACCCGCTCTGCGACGTCCTGACAGCTGTATCGACAAGACCTTCACGGCCACCGATAGCGTGGAAGAAGAACTCGGTTGGCGAGATCCCGCTCTTATATGAGTTCCTGATGAAACCATGCGCTGCAGCACCCTGGTCATACTTCTGGAAGTGGGGAAGTGTCCTTCCCTCATAGCCACGAACAATACGCTCTCCACGAACCGACTGCTGGCCGATACACCCTGCCATCTGGGTCAGGTTCAGCATCGACCCACGGGCACCGGAGACTGCCATGACAACCGCAGAGTTGCTCAGACCAAGGTGACGGCCGGCGATGTCACCGGTCCGATCCCTTGCTTTTCCAAGCACCTGCATAATCTGCATCTCGAGCGTCTCTTCAGCAGTTCTTCCAGGCATTGGCTCAAGCTGACCATTCTGATAGATCCGGATCCGCTTCTCCACATCCATCTCTGCCTCATCAAGCAGATCGCGGATCTGGCCATATTCTGTTCTGCTGAGATCCTCATCATCAATCCCAAAGGAGAATCCAAGGAACATAATACTCCGGATCGAGAGTTTCGTCATATCGTCGATATACTGGCGGGCACGTCCAAGACCCTGCTGCCGGATGATGCGGTTCATGATCGCACCCTCAAACGCACCGACAGATTTCTTGTCAATAGTCCCGGATATCAGATCTCCATCGATAATCCTGACGTATCCATCACGTTCACAGAGCTCCTTTTTACACTCCGGGCAGTTTGTACAGGATGTGGCCCGGTAGACCATATTCAGGCCACGCGGAAGGATCTGTGAGAAGACCTGCTTATTGCTCCAGTACGGCACACCATCCTCAATTTTTCCGGGTTTTGGGAGAAATTCTATCTCAGCATGCTTCAAAAGATAGAGCGTTTCGGCTTTTGTGAGCCAGCGGAGCTGGTGTGAGAGCAGGAAAATGCCCGAGATATGATCGTGGATACCCCCGATGATCGGTCCGCCGAATCGGGGAGAGAGAATATTCTCCTGGACAGCTGTCAGAAGTGCTGCCTCGGCACGTGCCTCTTCAGTCTGGGGCACATGCAGGTTCATCTCGTCCCCGTCAAAGTCTGCATTGTATGGGGGACATACAGCCGGATTCAGCCTGAATGTCCGTTCACCCATCAGCTTTATCCGGTGGGACATAATGCTCATCCGGTGCAGCGACGGCTGACGGTTAAAGAGAACGATGTCACCATCACGGAGCTGCCGATCCACAGTCCAGCCGACCTCGATCATTGAAGCGACCATCTCCCGGTTATCAAGGAGACCGGATCCACCATGGAGACGGAGTCTCCGGTTGTCCGGGCGGATGGCGTAGTTTGCACCGCAGGGATCACGAAGCGTCGGGCGGTCCGGACCCACAAGGACCATGGAACGGAGCTCCTCGATATTCTCCCGTGTCACCCTGATCGGCACCGACATCTCGTTTGCGATTGCAAGAGGGATACCAACCTCCGAGACTGAGAGGTTCGGATCCGGCGAGATGACTGTTCGGGCCGAGAAGTTGACACGTTTTCCTGAGAGCGAACCCCTGAAACGGCCGTCTTTTCCTTTCAGCCTCTGCGAGAGGGTCTTCAGCGGACGGCCTGAGCGGTGGCGGGCAGGCGGGCATCCTGCCACCTCGTTATCCATATAGGTCGTCACATGGTACTGGAGCAGTTCCCAGAGATCCTCGATGATCAGCTGGGGAGCCCCGGCATCCTGGTTCTCCTTGAAACGCTGGTTGATCCTGATGATATCAACAAGCTTGTGGGTGAGATCATCTTCAGACCGCTGTCCGTTCTCAAGGATGATCGATGGGCGCATCGTAACCGGCGGAACAGAAAGAACCGTCAGAATCGTCCATTCAGGGCGGGCAACCGTCGCATCGATCCCAAGAATCCTGAGATCCGAATCGGGAATCCGCTCAAGCCGTGCACGGATATCCGCAGGAGTCAGCTTATGCTCGATCTTCCGTCCATCCTCCACCCACATCTCCATGAAGGTGGTCGGCTTCTCGAAGTTCACTTTCAGCTGCTGCTCCTCACAATGCGGGCATATCCGCTCTTTCTTGATATCCTTCTCAGAGACGATCTCGGCAGAAAAGGGATCTTCGCCAAGGGCAGTGAATTTGTCTATCTCATTTGGTTCAAGAAGAAGCCGTCCGCAGCCACGGCAGGTGACACGGAGAAGCTTCCTGACAAGCCGGGTGTATCCAACGTGAATGACCGGCTTGGCCAGATCGATATGGCCGAAGTGGCCGGGGCAGTCACCGGACTTCTGTCCGCAGGTTCTGCACCTGAGACCGGGATCGATGACACCAAGGCTTGGATCCATCAGGCCCTTGCTGTAGGGGAAGCCGTCATCATCATAGGTGTCCGGCCAGATGACCTTGCATACACTCATTTTTCTGACATCTTTCGGTGAAAGAAGGCCAAAATCTAATTTTCCTATTCGTTTTGGACTTGGCATTGTATGGTCACCTCAGACAATATCCTCAAGCTTCAGCCGTGGGGCAATACCCATGCTGATCATCTCATCCAGCAGGAGCTTGAAGGCATAGCTCATCTCCACCTCGTAGATGTCGGTCTCGGCATCACAGGCAAGACAGGACGTCACTTTCCTCTTTGCATCGTACATCGCAATCATACCGCACTGTGCACAGACCCACTCCTTCACAGCGTCAGATTCATCAAGAAGACGCTCTTTTAAGGCCATTGCCGCACCGTGACCGATCATGACGTCACGCTCCATCTCACCGAACCGGAGACCACCTTCCCTGGCACGTCCCTCAGTCGGCTGACGCGTCAGCACCTGGACAGGTCCGCGGGACCTGGCATGCATCTTTGTTGAGACCATGTGGTAGAGCTTCTGGTAATAGATCACACCGATATAGATATCAGCGGCAAACCGCCTGCCGGTGATCCCATCATACATCGCCTCTCTTCCGGTATGGGAGAATCCAAGCTCCTGAAGTTCTTCTCTCAGGGCAAACTCCTTCTCTCCACGGAACGGGGTGGCATCAATTCGCCGCCCCTGAAGGCTCCCGACCTTCCCGCCGATCATCTCGATCATATGGCCGATGGTCATACGGGACGGGATCGCATGGGGGTTGATGACGAGATCCGGAGTTATGCCTTCTGCGGTGAATGGCAGGTTCTCCTGGGGGGCAATCAGGCCGATAATCCCTTTCTGTCCATGGCGTGATGCAAACTTGTCACCAATCTCAGGCACTCTCAGGTCACGGGTTCTGACCTTGACCAGGCGGGACGAGTTCTCTCCTTCGGTCAGGATGACGGTATCTACAATACCGTGTTCATTGCTCCGCATCGTCACTGATGTATCACGCCGCTTCTCAACGGCGATCAGTTCAGCTGTCGGCTCTTCAAGGAACCGTGGGGGCGAAGTCTTCCCGATAAGGACAGACTTCTCAGATACAATCGTTTCAGGGGTGATGATGCCATCGGAATCAAGGTTCCGGTATGCCTCCTCACCATGCGAGCCGGATACTTCCTCATCGGGAATCTCGATCCTGTCGATCTGGCCTCCCGGGTACCGGCGTTCCTCACCTTCATAGGTTCTGAAGAAGTGCGATCTGCCAAGTCCCCGTTCAATGGAGGCCTTATTGAAGATGAGTGCATCCTCGATATTGTATCCTTCATAACTGAGGATGGCAACAACCAGGTTGTACCCCTGCGGCCGCTCTTCGGATCCGATCAGTTCAGCTGCCTGGGTTTTCACAAGCGGCTTCTGCCCGTAATGGAGCATATGGCCGCGGGTATCAGGCCTGAGTTTCATATTGGCCTGGGCAAAGCCGAGTGCCTGTTTGACCATGCCTGCCCCCATCGTGACACGTGGAGATGCATTATGTTCCGGGAACGGGACATGCGCAGATCCGATACCAAGGATCAGCTGGGGATCAAGCTCCAGATGGGTATGTTCAGGAGTGATCTCCTCCTCTGAGATGGCAATATAGAGATCATCCTCTTCCTCTGCATCAACATACACAACCTTTCCCTGAACAACGAGATCATGAAATGTATATTCACCGCTTTTAACCCGGGTGAGATCATCGTCAGTTATGAGAGTCTGACCACTTTTAAGGACCACAAGCGGCCTGCGTGCACGTCCGCGGTCAGTATTGATGACAACTTCGTTGCTGTATTCCTTGTAGGAGACATTGATCTCCGGCGACAGTTCGCCCCGCTGCCTGAGAGCGCGGATCCGCTCGGTAAGAGCCAATGGATCGTCAGTGACGCCGATGAGGGCTCCGTCAACGAAGATACGGCTTTTTGCGATCATCGCAGTTCACCCCTGAGCGGTTCCACACCGATGCCGAAGAGTATGTTTTTAACCTCCTCGTCATCGTCGATTCCTTTACTCACCTCAACAAGCTGGGCAAAGTTCTTCACAAGACCACAGTTTGGACCCTCAGGGGTCTCTGACGGGCAGATCCTTCCCCACTGGGTCGGGTGCAGATCACGCGCCTCGAAGTGGGGTTGTGACCTGGATAACGGGGATATCACCCTCCTCAGATGAGATATAACCGACATATGATCAACCCGGTCAAGAAGCTGCGAGACACCGGTTCGCCCGCCAACCCAGTTGCCTGTTGCAAGAGGGTGGAGAAGCCGCTCAGTCAGGACATCAGCCCTGACAGCAGTCTGGATAGAGAGGTCACGGTGACGCATGCTGGCACGTTCGAGCTGGTACTTGACATCCCGTGTAAGACGATTGAGGGAGATCCTGAAGAGATCCTCCATCAGGTCACCCGCAAGTTTCAGCCTCTTGTTTGAGTAGTGATCCTTGTCATCGATTCGTCGTTTCTTCAAGGCAAGGTGGAAACAGGCTTCAGCCATGCGGCCGAGGAAATGCGCCTTGGCAAGGCGGACACTCACAACCATCTCTTCATAGCCCGGATCCCCTTCTTTTACAGAAGGAGAGATGAGATAGTTCAGGTGGGGGAGGAGATAGTTATCAAGCACAAACTCGGCCCGTTTTCTCTGGTACTCTTTTGTCTGGTTCGGTGCAAGCTTCTTCCCGACATACATCACGCCTTCATCAACTGTGCTGCATTCAGCAGCTTCCAGATTCTGCATCATGTAGGTGAGAATATCCTCATCAAGAGAGACTGCTGTGACAATATCAGAGTCAGTCTCAAGCCCGAGTGCACGCATCAGGTCAGAAAATCTCAGGTTGCCAGCGACAGATGGAAACGATACGTCAAGAAGATTCTTCTTATTCTTCTCAACAACAACAAGGGCCCGGTATCCCCGGTACTGCGAAAAGACCTTTGAGACATGGATCTGCTCGTTATACCGTTCGGTATATTCGGTCATGATCTTGTTGGATGCAAGATCCTCAAGAGTCATCAGCACGCGCTCGGTTCCGTTCACGATGAAGTAACCGCCTGAATCGAGGCGGTCCTCGCCCCGCGTCACGCGCTCCTCATCGGAGAGGCCGTGGAGGTTGCAGGCGGCTGAGCCGATCATAATTGGCAGTTGCCCAATCGTCGTCTCAATCGGATCATACCGGACGTCGCCCTGGCAGAGTGTCATCTCCAGGATCATCGGCGCGGTGTAATTGAGGTTTCGAAGACGCGATTCAGTGGGAAAAAGCTCACTCTGGGATCCGTCTGCTTCGCGGACAATCGGCTTCTCAACCCTGATTTTTCCGAGTTCAACCCAGACAGGTTCTGAATTCTTACCCCTGTGTTCAATATCCGTCTCTATGACGCGCTGCTCGTTGACGACCTTTTGAAGGTTGAATTCTAAAAAGTTGTTGAAGGATTCGAACTGGTGACGTGCAACATGGTCTTTTGAAAAATATGCCTGCGATAATACGCTACGATCAATCAGATGGATCATCTCCGATTTATTTCTTAGGTCTTCTCACGACAAGGCGAAACGCATCTGCTTCGCCTGCAGTATGGCTTTTACGGGTAATGCGGATGACGTTGCCTGGAACCGCTTCGATAGCTTTAACAAGGGGGTCGTCATGATATATTTTTGGCAACTGCTCCATTGTGATCGTATAGTCAGAAAGGAGGGTCCGCAAACCTTCATCGTCCATGATCTGATGCTTTGGCACCATATCATGCATCAGAACATCTAACCTGGTGCCCATCAATAATTGCCTCTTTTAAATAGTGTTGAATAGGATGCTGTTCAGAGATCTCATCGTTTGGGAAAACCACAGTTTCGACCGTGGAAACGGGCCCGGAGGGATTTGAACCCCCGGCCACCTGGTTAAAAGCCAGGCGCTCTACCTAACTGAGCTACGGACCCATCGGCCTACGAAACCTAGCATTATTAAAATGCAGGACGGACTTAAATAGCTTACCATTTTGATAGAGAACACACCCCCTTTTCACCCCGCATCATCATGCCCGCCATGGGATCACCGTCTGAAGTTGATTCACTCATGACAATATACCGGCATCCTTTTTGGGATACAATGTGAAAAGGTATATACTTCTCAAAAGCGGTTGAAGAGATGATGGATCACCACAGTCATCCAAGCCCCATGATGAAAACGGTCATGGGTATCATCTCACGCTGCACACTTCTCATTTATGCACTCATCGCACTGCTGCTGATAGTAATCGCCTTTCTGACATTTTTTGATGCAGTCTACCTGATATTGCACCTCTTCTCTGAACCGGATTTAATCAGCGGGATTATGGACGTGCTGCATGTACTGCTCCTGACGATCATTGTTGTTGAGGTTCTGGAGACGGTCATCGGGTACTTACGGACCAGCAGGATCATGGTACGGCCCATTTTAATAGCCGGTCTGACAGCAATGGTGAGGAAAGTCCTGATTCTGACAGCAGAGGATATTCAGGCATCCGAGATGATCTGGATCATTGGAATGATTGCAGTGCTGACACTGGCAATCTATGTTGCCGGAAAAAGCGAGTTGGAAAACACCGCACGATGAGCTGGGAAAAAAGGTAAAAAACAGCATGGAGGGTGAAAGAGAGGACGTATCAAAGCCCAAGCTGGGTGCGGAGCTGTTCCAGGCGTGATTCCTGAATGCCAAGGCCCTTCTTCATACTTTGAATCGCATTTTCTATCTTTTCAAAGCTCCCGTCTCTTTTGTCCCTGAGGGAGTAAGTGGTCTCAAGTATCCTGATGAGCCGCTTATTCACATCAACACTCTTGACGAGGCGCGCATATTCTGCGACAAGCACAGAGTTTGCGCCGCGTTCCGAGGCAAGCTCCACCGCCTCCTCGATCTCACGCTTCCGCTTCAGTACATGTTCAATTGCATCATAGAGTTCGCTATGCGTGAACGGCTTGATGATATAATCCTCGATATACATCCCATACTCTTTTGCCTCATCGGGCGTGAGCTGTTTTGCGGTCAGCATCAAAACAGGTATATCACGGGTCTTTGGATTGAATTTGATCTGTTCAAGTGCTTCCCATCCATCCATCGGCTCCATCATGATATCGAGGAGGATCAGATCAGGTGTGATATCTTCAAGAAGAGCAAGGCCTTCCTCACCGCTGCCTGCCGAATATGTCGTATAGCCACCACGCTTTAACATGGTTACAAAGACTTCGACTATCCCCGGATTGTCATCTACCACAAGAACTGTTGCTGTCATCAGAGAGCTCCTCCGATACGCTCTCCAATCTCCTGAAGTCTGGAAGAAATATCAGTCATATCGGCTTCTTCATCAACGATTCCTGCAATCAGAAGTCTCGGTCCTGCTCCAACAACAAGTATGGACTGGCGGCTCCCCCTGACCATCACATATGCCGGAGATTCAATATTCACAACAGATGAGGCGGCTTCTGATGAGGCATACAGCGTGGCACACATTGCCCCAAACGACTGGGCAGCTAATGAGTCTTCAAATGTTTTTCCAATAAGTATTCCATCATTTGAGACAAGTGCGCACTCACCGACACCGGGAACTGCCCTGATTTCATCGATAAACTGACGCACTTTCTCTTTAAGCGAACCTGATGCTGTCATATCCCATATTCTCCAGACCTTTTCAGGCATCTGTTACTAGTCGTTTCCTGGCAGTTTTGATCTGAATCTTCTTCCAGTTAATCCCCGGATGGTGGAGTACCATGACAGAGTTGAATTGACAGGAGTGAAATTTCAGAGTTGATCAGTTGTTGATTGATTGTCTGTATAAATACATTTTCCCATTTCTCCCTGGGAATGTGGCAGCCCCGTTTGTTTCAGGAGCATCCAGCGCAGGCTCCATGACGCCATCACCAGCAAAAAGCAAACTAGATAAGGAATACTATCGAATAAACTAAGGCTGGGGCCATAGGGTAGCCTGGCCATCCTAGGAGACTGGGGGTCTTCTGACCTGCGTTCAAATCGCAGTGGCCCCATTCAACTCTTTCTTTGTGAAAAGGTAGATCATATGAGAATCACCAATGAATGTCAGGATTGTCTCCTTTCCCGTGTCCGGTTTGAAGCGGAGCTCGTAACCGGGGATCAGAGGCTTATTGATGAAGCCATTGAAGCAGCCAGGCAGCTCCTGACAGATCTCTTTGATGACGATGTCCCGGCACCTGTTATCGCAAGTGCCGTTCACCGGTGCTGTTACAGGATAGTCGGATCAGATGATCCATACCGGTCACTCAAATACAACGACACCCTGACTGCACGTGATGTCCAGACAAAGGTTATGCCGTTGATCAATGATTTTCATTCGGCTGTTATCGCCGCCACAATCGGCAACGCAATAGATTACGGGGTAGCAGGACATTCGGTAGCAGAAGATTTTGTCGGGTATTTCAGGGATGAATTCGAGACAGGACTCTATCATGATGATACAGCAGGGATAGAGAGCCTCGCCCGCCGTGTCGTCTACTTCACCGATAACACCGGGGAGATACTCTTTGACAGAATCCTGATCGAGGAGCTGAAGAACCTCGGGGCATATGTGACGGTTGCCGTGAAGGAGAGCCCGATGTTAAATGACGCAACGCTCAAAGAGGCCCGTGATGCCGGAATCGAGGAGGTTGCAGACCACCTGACGACAACCGGCGGGGGAGCAGAGCTCGGCGTCAATCTCGATCTGATACCACCCGATCTCGCAGAGGCCCTGAAGTCTGCGACCCTGGTCATCTCAAAGGGACTTGCAAATTACGAGTCGCTGTCACACTATACCGGCCTTCCCCCGGTTGCCTGCCTGATGATGGTGAAGTGTGATCCGATTGCCCGCGATCTTGATGTTCCAAAAGGTGTAAAGATCGCAAAGCTCCTCAGATGAAACCTGGTGGGTAAGGATTATCCCCACTCAATTCTATCTAAGTATATGGTGCTTGAGACAAACCTGTACTATGCCCTGATTGTCATTGGCGCACTGCTGATCCTGTATGAAGCCATTAATCCGGGCTTTTTTGCTGCGGTCCCGGGAACAACGATGATTGTTCTTGGAATCATGTTTATGATGGGCATTGATGTCTTCGGCAGTGTCTGGGGGATGGTAATAGGTGTTGCTTCGGCCCTGATTGCTGCAAGCCTCTCAGTATTGCTGTACCGTCGCCTCTCCCCTGAACAGCTTCCAACAACAATGAGCAGGGATTCTTTAATTGGAAAAACCGGCAGAGTTGTTCGGGAAGTCAGATCTGACGATCTGACAGGGAAGGTTTCTGTCTCAGGTGTTGAGTGGAGTGCAAAATCAGCAGACGGCACCATCGCTCCGGGCACCACCGTCACAATCGTGGATGCTGCGGGAGTGCATATCATTGTAGAGGAGGTATAAATTCTATGGTTCTTGTAGACAATCTGGTTACCTTTACCCTTATTCTGGTTATCGTTTTCATTTTTGCCCGTGGTGTTGTCATTGTTCAGCCATACCAGCAGGGGCTTACCATCCGTCTTGGAACATATACAGGACGGATGAATCCCGGCTTCAGGTGGATTGTCCCATTCATCACCGAAGTGATCAAGATGGATCTCCGGACACAGGTGATCGATGTCCCGTCACAGGAAGTGATCACCAAAGACAACTCGCCAACAAATGTTGATGCCATCATCTATGTCAGGGTAATGGACCCGGAGAAGGCATATTTTGAGGTCTCTGCATACAAGTCTGCAACTGTGGCACTCGCACAGACGAGTCTTCGTGGTATCATCGGCGATATGGAGCTTGATGAGGTTCTGTATAACCGTGACCTGATCAACACAAAACTCCGTGACATGCTTGACCGCGAAACCGACCAGTGGGGCGTCAAGGTTGAGCGTGTCGAGATTAAGGAGGTCGATCCAATCGGTGCAGTCAAGCAGGCGATGACCGAGCAGACGTCAGCCGAGCGTGAGCGGCGTGCCGCAATCCTCAGGGCTGACGGAGAGAAGCGCGCTGCAATCCTTCAGGCAGAAGGTGTCCGCCAGAGTATGATCCTTGAGGCTGAGGGAGAGCGGCAGAGTAAGATTCTCAGGGCAGAAGGAGAGAGGCAGGGGAAGATCCTGATGTCCCAGGGAGAAGCCCAGGGCCTTCGGATACTGGCTCTTGGATCCCGGCCGCTTGACAAGCGTGCAATCACCGTCCTCTCGCTTGAAACACTCAAGAAGATGAGTGAAGGCGAGGCAACCAAGATTGTCCTGCCATTTGAAATATCAAGCCTCATCAAGCAGAGTGCACAGTTCCTTGGTGCAACAGAGGACTTCTCGGATGTTGATACAAAAGACCTGATGGAACTCTCTGAGGATATACTCGGTGAAATGCCAAGTGGTGGCGAGGTTGTCAGTACGGCAAAAGAGATCGTCAAAGATATCGAATCCACAGTTGACACAGCAGACATGAAGATAATGTCAAAAGATAAGCTGGAGTGATTCATACACTTTTTTTCCTATTTTCCTTTTTACACCCGATCAAGTCCATCCTGCATACCTGTTGCCCGTATTGGCATCATGAGCGTTTTTTCTACAGACGACCACAATCTCTTTCTCCAATAGAACCCTTCAGTTCCACATACGAGAGGGGGTACTTTCATCAATGACAGCGACGATTCGTGAACTGAAACCAGAGGATTTCCACCTTGCTGAAACCCTCTGGCTGGAATATCGTGGCCAGAAGGCAGATCCAAAGAACGAGCGGATTTTTGGTATATTCAATGATACAGAACTCCAAGCAACGGCACGCTGCACCCGCCATCCGGCGGGTCTTGAGATGGACTGTGTCTTTACCCCGGAGAAGCACCGGGGAAAAGGATATGCCCGTATGGCTGTCCAGGCTCTTCTTGACGCCTGCGGTGCGGAGACGATATACATCCACTCGACGCTTCCCCTAATCACATTCTATACGTCCCTTGGTTTTCAAAGGATAGAAGAGAGAAAGATGCCTGAGACGATACGTGACCGTTTCATCTTCTGTTTTGGAGAGATGGAAGGCTGCAACGCCATACCGATGGTCAGGCCGGGCGTAAAAAAATAGAGAAGGGTATCAGCTCCATTCAGAGATGGAAGAGATAGGGGAGGATGAGCGGGGAGAGGAGCATAAAGAGGACTGCCCACGATACAGAGACGACAATCCTGTCAACATACTTCACAAGCCCAAGCTTATCCAGGAAGCGGGTTAATCCTTCCCTGAGAATATGGCCGCCATCCAGGGGGAGCATCGGGAGGGCATTGAAGATACCAACCATGATATTGATCCATCCAAGCCAGAAGAGGAGATGGATAACCGGCCAGAACCCGTCAAAGGGAACCTGAAGATACGTACTCTCGACAGTCTCATAGGGTATCACCCTGAGGAATTCAGCTCCGGGAACAATATTGAGCGGTGCAATAAGCAGGTAGAGCATCCCTTCCGGCGAGGCCAGGTTCTCAAAGACCATGACGACCCGTTCACTGTCATAGTAGGAGACACCCATGAACCCTGAACTGATCTCATCTCCCGTGGCAAGCTCATCAGGCCACTCGGAGAGGGTCAGGGTTCGTTCAATCAATGTATTGTCTTTCTCAACCACAAGCGTGATCGAGTCGCCGGGAGCAGTCCCTGCAAGTAAAGCCGTCACCTCATCCCGTGAAGCAACAGGTGTGCCATCCACCATCGTGATGATGGATGGATAGGGAAGGTCTGCTTCCCATGCAGGGTAGTCCTGATAGACGCCGGTCACGACCGGCACCGGTGAAGGCGCAACCATCCCAAGAAGCAGTACGAGGGCAATGAAACAGGCAAGACCAATTGTGAGATTGTTTGCTATGCCTGCACCAAACATACGCATCTTCGCCATTCCATGCGTCCTGTCGAGATCCTCTTCATCTGGCTCGACAAATGCTCCAATCGGAATGACGGCAAGCAATAATCCGGTGCTTTTCACTGCAATCCCCTCTATTCTGCAGAGGATACCATGACCAAACTCATGGATTGCAATCGTCAGGACAAGTGCTGTCCAGACAGCAAAGCTTGATGGTATAAATTCATTCACGCCGGGGATAAGCAGGATATTCTGCGGCTTCTGAAAGTCTGTTGGTTCAGGCTGGGTGAGCAGGGTGATCTCTGTTGTTCTGATCAGAAGATAGGTCATCAGTCCCGAGATGAAGACGACCATCAGGACGCCGATTGTCCCATATACCCTGAAAAACCCGCTCAATGATTTGAAGTGGTCAAAAAAACGGACATTCTCGGTCCTGATAGCCATGATTGGACCAAAGAACGAAACGTTCTCTGGGAATAACCCGTTTCTCCTGATTACAGCCGCAGCTAAAGCATAGATTCCGATGGCAAGAAGAACCGGATAGTACCATTCCATTCATATAGTATTTGTTGTATCACTTCATAACAGTGATGCCCGGGTACCTTCCTGCCTGATCCGGGAGGGTTTCCCGGCAAATGCTGACAATGTTGGTTCAGGTACCGGTTCAAAAGTCGAAAAGGTTCGACTGATTCCGGTTCGAGAGGAGAGCAGATACCGTCTTCCAGCGTGATCGTGAACAGGGCGGGGCAACGCCGTGTTCACGGATATATTCCTTCAAAAAGTGTATTGTCAACGTATCTGAAGGGTACCCGCTCCCGATATCGCCATATTCCTCTGATAGTTCGTCTATTGCACGGTCACGAAGCACTTTTGCGATGATGCTCGCAGCAGCAACAATCCTGTGAGCGCTATCTGCCCGGTGTTCAGATATCACAGCACAGGGCGTTTTCAGCAGCTGCGACACCGTCCTGCCAAATCTCTCTGCATTGACATCGCATGCATCAAGGTATGCAGATGAGGAGGTCGGGTTCTCAGGGTGGGGGAGTCCGTCAAGAGAGGCTGCATGTGCCCGGGCAACAACCATGTTCATTGATTCGCGTGCAAGAAGGGAGTCGATCTCATGGGGTTGTAGAACAACCGCATGATAGCAGCAGACATCCTCGAGAAGGAGAAACATCTCTTCACGTCTCTCTCGTGAAAGGGTTTTTGAGTCCCGCACACCAGTATCCAGAAGGAGGGAGAGATCCAAAATCCCGACTGCTGCTGTCACCATCGGCCCAAGGACTGCACCTTTTCCTGCCTCATCCACACCATAGAACATGCAAATAAGAGATCACTCCGCAAGGTATTTCAATACCTGCATTGGTAAATCCGTATATGTACATCATCGTGGTGGGACTTGGCGGGATCGGGAGAAGCCTGGCGGCGACTGCCGGGGATAACGGTGACAGCGTTGTGGTTATAGATAAAAATGAAGAGCGTTGTGCAGATATTCTTGAAGAGTACGATCTCCTCGCCATCACCGGGAATGCCACTGATAAAACAATTCTCGAGGATGCCGGGATTGATCGTGCCGACGCGCTTGTCGCCACCACAAGCGATGATGCAGCTAACCTGATGACATGCTGGCTTGCAAAACGGTATGCTGTTTCAAATGTCGTCTCTATCGTCAACCAGACAGAGCATTCCGAACTCTTCAAGGAGGTTGGTGTCCGGATAAGCGAAAACCCCGACGAGATCGTGGCACGATCGCTCTATACCTGGGCCGAGAACCCAAATACCCAGGCTCTCGCCTCAATCCCCGGCGGCGGCATCTTTGAGATTACAGTGGATGCAGGCTCTTCTGGTGCTGACCGGCCGATCCACGAATTTGAAGTAAAAGACTACATTTTTATTGCGATTCACCGTGGCGGGGAGCTCATCATCCCACGGGGCGACACGGTGATACTTCCTGAGGATACCATCACAGTCTTCTCAAAGAAGGATGCCGAGATGAAGATTCTCCGCTACTTAAACAACCAGTTCAGAAAAGGATGAACGTGAGGGATCTTCATCCCATCCCTTTCGTTCAGAGAAATGCCTTGAGATGCCTGAGATCAAAGATAAGAGAGGGGTTGGCTTTGATAAGCTCTTTGATAAGGGATAGCGTGCTGAATTCAGCGAGATGGATTTTTGCCACCGAATGAACAATCGCATTCAGCTTCTCATCACTGAGTTTGACAAAGACCTCCTTGACCGCATAATTGCGCTCAAGTGTTTTCCCCATCTTTGATTCCCGCCACTCCGTATCATACGGCATGAGTGCAGCTTTGCTCGTATCGCCATTTTCAAGCGCTGATAACGCAGTTTCTGCAGCAAGCCGTCCGGTATACATCGCATTGTAGATGCCGCCACCGGTGATTGGATCTGACACCCTGGCCGCATCGCCGACGATGAGCATATTATCTGCAACCGTGCTGGCAAGCGGCCTGCAGACCGAGACACCACCGATGACCAGTTCGATTGTTTTCCCATCCGGGAAGTTTTTGGAGACAAAGCGGTCGAGATAGTCCTTTGCACGGTGGCCATCCCCGCTCTTTCCGCCACCAATACCAAGACCGACATTTGCTGTCCCGTCACCTTTTGGAAAGATCCAGGCATACCCGGCAGGAGCAACCTCATTTCCAAGATAAAACGATGTCGTGGCAGCGTCGATATCAATACCTGTCATCAGGTACTGTGCACAGGTCTCAATCTCGTTGAGGGGAACAGTTGTATCAATCCCTGCCCATTTTGCAAACTTTGATTCGACCCCGTCTGCTGCAACAACAACATCGGCTTCGACATCATATATTTTGCCATGCTGCTCAACAACCGCGCCGCCAACCGCACCATCTTTCATGATCGGAGCAGATGCCCGTGCCTTCATGTATATTTCCGCACCCGCCTCGGCAGCTTTCCAGATAAGTTCGCGATCAAAGACTTTCCGGTCAAGGACATAGCCGACTTCATTCCCGGACATGCTCGGCTCAAGGAGCATCGAGAACCCATCCGGAGCAACAAGCTTTGCCTTTTCGATATCCGAGGAGATCCATTTCGGATCAGGGGGAAGAAAATCATTCAGGAGTTCTTTTCCGATACCCTCAGCGCAACGGACAGGAACACCGATGGCGGGTCTCTTCTCGACGAGGCAGACCGAAAGGCCTTGTTTAGCAGCAGTCTCTGCGGCTAATGCACCCCCCGGACCCCCGCCGACAACCAGCATATCGTACTTCCGCTTCATTCCTCTGCAACCTCCAGAGCACCAAGCGGACATACCCTCTCACAGATGCCACATTCAATGCAGGCAGAATCAACCTCAAGATAGGCGTCGATCAGCTCAAGGGCACCTTCCGGACATACGGATACACATGCTCCGCAATATCCGCAGATATCCCGTCGTATTGTCAGCATTGCCAGAATATTGGATCAGATAAAGGTTTAATGATATTGTTTTGTAACCCGGATCGGCAGCAGATGCAGCAGTGCTCATTTCATTCCTGGAGATTTGCCGGCTTTGGGAGAGATACCCAAGAACTATTAAGAAATCCAGCTAATATTTTTGAACAGCAGGGAGAACCAGACCGGCCTGATGATGTACCATGACGACAAGTGAGCTGAAAGGCGGCCCGACACAGCCGGAAATCTGTGCGGTCGCAGTGGATAAGCTGGGTGTGCAGAAGAGCGATATCGCAGTTGATATCGGTTGTGGAACCGGTACCGTGAGTATTGCGCTTGCAGAGCGGGCAGAGCATGTATACGCAATTGACATCCGCGAAGAGGCGATCAGGGTTGCACAAAATGCCATTCTGACGGGCGGATGCAGCAATATCACTTTGGTATTGGGAAATGCAACGGAATTTCTCGAGGATCTCGATGAGGATGAGATAATCGATGTTGCATTTATCGGCGGCACACAGGATCTTGAAACCGTGCTTTTGGCCCTGGTTGAACGGAGAGTCCGCTCAATAGTTGTCAATGCCGTGCTCCTTGAAACCGCAGTGCTTGCAATCTCCACGATGAAGAGGCTTGGCATATTCTCAGAAGCCGTTCATCTCCAGGTTTCACGGGCCCATGATCTCAATGGAAAGACGATCTTCAAGCCCATAAACCCAATTTATATCATTACAGGAAGGTGCCGCTGATGCTGACTGCAGTCGGCCTTGGACCCGGGGATCCGGAGCTGCTCACATTGAAAGCCGTCCGTCTCCTCCGCGAGGCTGACACCGTCTTCGTTCCTGGTGAGATGGCATATACGCTCGTCTCCCCCTACAGAACCGATGCGGTGACGCTCGACTTCCCCATGACGCATGATGAGGCATATATCGAGGAATGCATGGAGGCAAATGCAGGTGCAATTGCACCGTCTGCACTTCATGGAAGGGCAGTCTTTGGGATCATCGGGGATCCGAACTTCTTCTCCACCTTCTCCCGCGTCACAGCGATCCTGAAGAGGGACTATCCCGACATTCAGATCGATTCGGTTCCCGGGATCAGCTCCATCACGGCGTTTCCTTCCATCGCTGGCATCCCCATCCAGAAGAGTTTCGCGGTTTCTGATGGATCTGAACCAGATGTCCTGATCAGGCTGAAGGTCCGGAAACCACAAGAGGAGGCAGAACACCTGAAACGAGAGGGATACTCCGAATTTATGCTTGTTGAGCGGATGTATATGGAAGGGATGGCAGTCTTTTCCGGGGATTCCCTTCCCCCGACGAGCAGTTATTTCAGCATAATGTATGCGAGGAGGTAAGATGAAAACATTTTATATTGTTGGTGCCGGGTGCGGAGATCCAGGCCTGATCACAGTCAGGGGAATGGAACTTCTGAAGAAAGCCGATATTCTCATCTACGCAGGATCGCTTGTAAATCCCGAGCTTGTACACGCCTCGGGCGCAGCCGTGAAGCTTGATTCCATAAAGATGAATCTACCTGAGATCTGCTCTGCAATCCGGGATGGCCTGCAGGAAGACAAACTGGTTGTCCGCCTGCATTCAGGGGATCCTGCCCTCTATGGTGCAATCGTTGAGCAGATGGCGGTTCTTGCAAAGGATGGTATTTCTGCTGAGATTGTACCCGGCGTCTCCTCGCTCTTCGGGGCAGCAGCCGCCCTGAAGACACAGCTGACGCTACGCGGGGTATCTGAGAGTGTCATCATCACCCGTCCCGCCGGAGCAACCCTGGATAAAGATAAGATCGCTCAGTTTTCCCGCACTGGTGAGACCCTGGTCATCTTCCTTGGTACAGAAAAACTCAGGGAGATCATGGATTCGGTCGAGTGTTTGCCAGAGACTCCGGCAGCAGTCGTCTACCACGCGACATGGGATGATGAGATCGTGGTCAAAGGGACAGTTGCCGATATCGCTGATAAGGCAGAAGCTGCCGGGATCACAAAAACAGCCCTGATCATCATAGGGAAGGCGGTTCTTGGGATAGAGAGTGGCTTTACCCATTCGCACCTCTACTCATGAAATGCTGTGTCATCACCCTCCCAAGATTCATGCCCGATGCAGAGACGATAGCAGGGGCGATTGGAGCAGATACCCTGGAGTATCAGGACGGCATATTCCAGAGGGCTTTTAAGGAGTATGAGGGAATCATTGCCCTGATGTCAGCAGGAATTGCCATCAGATCAGCTGCACCCCTCCTCACCGACAAGTGGCATGATCCGGCAGTGGTCGTCGTAACACCCGGGCTTGCATATGCAGTCCCGATCCTCGGAGGCCATCATGGTGCAAATGATCTCGCATTCCGCCTCGGCGAGATCGGGATCGCCCCGGTCATCTCAACCGCAACCGAGGCTCATGGCCGCCCCTCGGTCGAGGGAATCGCGTCATCTGGTGCGCACCGCATCGCCAACCGTATCTCAACCCGGAGGGTGAATGCCGCGTTCCTTGATGGTGATGTCCCGGTCTATGAGATACCAGAGCCCGGTATTGTTGTTGCCGGTCCCGGTGTATCGGTGCTGATCCAGGAGAAACCCTATATGGTTGGAATCGGATGCAGGCTTGGCATACGCCCGGAAGAGGTGAAAGAGGCAGTCGAAGCTGCACTTGATGATGCAGGCATCCGTTTGGGCGAGGTGGGTGCATATGTGACCACGGCACAGAAGAGGAGAGACTCCGGGCTCGCACAGGGGATCTCAATGCTTGGGGGTGTCCTCATGTACCTGGAAGACCATACCATAAACAGCATCGCCGGGCCATCACCATCACGGGCAGACCTCATCGGGCTGTCCGGGGTGGCAGAGCCCTGTGCACTTGCCATGGCAGAGATCGGGAGACTTGTCATGAAGAAAACAACCTACGGAAGGGTGACCATTGCAATCGGAAGATAATCAACAAGGACGCCTCTGCATCGTCAGCACCGGACCGGGCAACACCCGGCAGCTGACACCTGCAGCACTGAAAGCGATAGCAAAAGCAGACTGTATCATCGGCAATGATACCTATATCGAGCTGATCCAGCATCTCATCGCCGGAAAAGAGGTGATAAAAAGCAGGATGGGCGAGGAGGTCAACCGGGCGCAGCTGGCACTTGAGCTTGCCCTAGACAAGCATGTGGCGATGGTATCTGGCGGGGACGCGGGCGTCTACGGGATGGCGAGTATCGTCATTGAAGTTGCTGACAGAACAGGATCACCAGTTCCAGTCGAGGTGATCCCAGGGGTTACTGCAGCAACTGCTGCTGCATCCCGGCTGGGATCACCGCTTTCAGGAGATTATGTGACCATTTCGCTCTCGAACCTCCTCACCCCATGGGAGGTGATCGAGAGCCGGCTCGACCATGCTTTTGCAATGGGCGTCCCTGTCGCAATCTATAATCCCCGCAGCAGGGGACGGCCGCATAACCTGGATGCAGCACTGCTCATAGCATCAAAACACAGGATAGGGACAACACCTGTCGGGGTTGTGAAGAACGCATACCGTCCCAATGAAGAGCGGCATATCATGACGCTTGAGGAGCTGAAGGCAGACTGCAGCCTCGTGGATATGCATTCGATTGTGATCATCGGAGGAGAAGAGACCCGGATCTGGAAGGTGGGAGACGATGTCAGAGGAATTATCACCCCGCGGGGATACCATAGAAAATATGTATATTGATCTCGGTGCGGATACCCGCGAAGGGTATGCCATTGCAGAGACAAGCAGAAAGCTTGCCAGGGAGACGATAGGTGATGCAACACCGGAGGATGGGATCCGCCAGCGGTGTTCGGTTGCAGTCGGGGATTTTGCAATGGCGGATCTGATGCGTTTTACGCATGACCCGATAGCAGCAGGTATCGCTGCGATCAAAGGGGGTGCCACCATCTACACGGACATCAGGATGGTGCAGGTCGGCATCCTGAAGAAAGGCCACTCATGCAGTGTCGAATGCGCACTCGATTATGGTGCGGATATTGCAGCAGCTGAGGGGATCACCCGGACGTCTGCCGGGTTTCTGGCGCTCAAAGAGCAGCTCGCCGGATCGATTGTGGTCATCGGGAATGCGCCGTCTGCCCTGCTGGCCATCTGCCGGTATATCGATGAGGGGATCGTGCCTGCCCTTGTGATCGGAACCCCGGTCGGGTTTGTGAATGCTGCCGAATCAAAGGAGCTGCTCAGGACAAAACCGGTTCCGTCGGTCTCCAATCTCGGCACCCGTGGCGGTACTCCGATTGCTGTTGCAAGCATGAATGAGATCATCACGATGTCGCAAGAGTAGCCTATGATCGATCCGGTGACAGGGTTCTCCTATCCAGAGGAATGGGTCAGGCGTGCCGGTGAGCAGGGCGATATCACCGCTGTTCAAGAGGGAAGAGCGGTTCTGACCGCATCCGGCGGGATACTCAGGCGGGGCATCACGACAGGGGCAACGGCAGCAGCAGCGGCAAAAGCAGCTGTTCTTTCGCTCAGGCAGCCGGTATCCGGGGTGGATCTCCTCCTCCCCTGCGGGATCCGCGTACTGGTGGATGCTGCTGGTGAGAATGGAGAAGGGTCTCTGGTCAAGGACCCGGGCGACTACCCCGATGACCGGACAGCCGGGCTCCTCTTCAAGGCAGCAGCTGCCCCCTCCCCGGAGATTGTACTGCATGCAGGAGAGGGGATCGGGAGGTTTACCCGTGACACACCCCGGTACCTGGAGGGTGAGCCGGCGATCTCCCCCCCGGCACGCGACTGTATCCTGCATGCAATCACCGAGGCGGTCCGGGATACAGGGCTTGCGGGTGCTCACGTCACCCTCACCGTCGCCGGAGGGGAGGAGGCGGGGGCTGATACCTTAAACCCGAAGATCGGGGTTTTTGGCGGGATATCGCTCCTCGGCACAACCGGTTTTGTCGAGCCATGGGATGATCATCTCGAATCCTCAATGGAGGAGCGGGTGCGTGCGGCTGATCGGGTGGTGATCACAACCGGCAGAATTGGTCTTCGGATCTCCCGCCTCCTCTTCCCTGAGTATGAAGTGGTACTGGCCGGATCAAAGATCCGGCAGGCACTCCAGGCAGCAGACGGAGTGGTGATCCTCTGCGGGCTGCCCGGACTTGTGCTGAAATACCTCAGGCCCGATATCCTCGATGGCACCGGGTACCAGACCGTGGAGGAGTATCTTGCGATACCGCAGGGGATCACAACGATGAAGAAGGTACTGGGAGAGAGTGTTCCTCAGGGTGTGAGGGTTGTGATCGTGAACCGGGACGGGGAGATCATGGGTGATTCAGGATGAAGGTGGTTGGTGTCGGATGCGGGAGCGGGATGCTGACCGAAGAGGGGATCGTAGCAATCCGGAGAGCGAAGCTGATCTATGGATCCAGAAGGGCAATAGAGCGGGTACGGCAGCATATCAGCCCTGACTGCACCGTCAGGACGATCAAAGATTATACAGCCATTGCAGACCTCCCCGATGATGCAGTGATCCTCTCCACAGGCGATCCCCTCCTTGCGGGACTCGGACACCCCGGCGCTGAGATCATCTGCGGGATATCAAGCCTCCAGGTCGCCTTTGCACGGATTGGAGTTCCCTGGAGCACCGTCTCGGTGGTGGACGCCCATGGAAGAGATCACAACAAGGCAATCGGTGATGTTGTCATTGATTGCAGAAGGAACCGGCCCGTCTTCATCATCGCTGATCCGAAATTCCCGGTGCACGCACTTGCAGAGGCACTCCGGGGGATGGAGTGTGTGATCTCTATCTGCCAGGACCTTGGGGAACCGGATGAGCGGATCATCACGGGAACGCCGGAGAAACCCCCTGTTCCCGATTCAAAACTCTTCTGCTGTATCGTTCTGCCCGGGCGGGCAGAGTGAGATAGTCTTTTTTTACTACCATAGAACGGATTGTTCTGAACTCATAAGACAATATATTTATATCAGTCCATCTTACCGGGATAGTATAACTATATTCATAGGAGATTGTACTAATGATTACGTATAGACAGTTTTTCTTAACCTGTATCACGGCCATCCTGGTTGTGACACTATTCTGTATGCCGGCAGCTGCAGACCAGGTGGATGTTGAGAGCCTTGATATCATTGACAGGAGTGTCGGGGAAGTGACAGCTGATTATCATATTGATCACTGGCACGGCAGGCTCCCGGTCGTTATCCAGGGTAAGCACATCTCGCTTGGGGCAGTATTCACCGGAGCAGATGGAGAGAGCATCCCACTCATGGACGAGGATACATTCTATGATACCGGCAGGGGCACCTTTACCGGTGATTATATCTTCAATGTCCGCCTCGCCGATGGTGCACCAACAGGCATCGTCGAGCTCCTCAGCCATGGCGATCATGTCCATGTCCGTGGCCAGCAGGCAGGAGAGACAGAGATCGTGTTCCTGCTCCAGGAGGGTGATGAGGTAGTCTGGGAGTCCCCCTCAATCGGAGTCAATGTACGGAAGGATGATACGCCAACCGAGATTGTTGGAGATGGGACGATACAGATCGCTGATCTGAAGATCATCGACAGGAGTGTCAGGGAAGTGACAGCTGATCATCATTTTGATCACTGGCACGGCAGGCTCCCTGTTGTTACGAAGGGCAAGCACATCTCACTTGGAGCAGAATTTACAGCCGCAGATGGAGAGACGGTCCCGCTGATGGAAGAAGATATCTTTTATGATCCCGACAGGGGAGTATTCACGGGAGCATATATCTTCAATGTGCGACTGGCAGATGGTGCACCAACCGGTATCGTCGAACTCCTCAGCCATGGCGATCATGTCCATGTCCGTGGACAACAGGATGGGAGAACGGCCCTTGTCTTCATGCTGCAGCGGGACGACGATGTTGTCTGGGAGTCTGCTGAGATCAATGTGATGGTTGAAGACCCTGATATGGCAGCAGCTCCTGCAGCTCCTGCAGAGAGTCCGGGATTCGGGGTCCTTGCAGCCCTGGGCGGGCTGATGGTCGTGATCTATGCGGCACGCAGGTGAATGAGAACACCGGGAGATTGATTCTCCCATCTTTTATTCTGATCGTTTTGAAGCAGGATACGGCTCTACAATGGTATTGACTGGCTTATGAGGGGGTGACTGATATGGTTCATATATCTGATGGCATTCTTCCCATGCCGGTGGTTGCAGCCGGATGGATTATCACCATTCTCCTGCTTGCAATAACCTATCGCTGGGCGGGCAGGCAGGATGATCTGACGCAACAGATCCCAAAACTGTCTGTGATGGTGGGTGCGTTCTTTGTTGCCTCGCTCATCCATATCGACATACCACCGTCCAGCGCCCACCTTATCCTAAACGGGCTTGTCGGTATTGTGCTTGGTCCGCTCTCCTATATTGGCATCTTCATCGGCCTCACGCTCCAGGCGCTGCTCTTCCAGCATGGAGGTATCACCGTCATCGGTGTCAATGCCCTGATACTGGGTGTCCCCGCCCTCATCTGCTATCTCAGCTTCCTGATCGCTTCTGGACGCGGACTGCCGCTCACGCTCATTGGCGGGATCTGTGGCGGGTTTGCCGTTTCTGCAAGTGTCTGCCTCCTGGTTGCAACCCTTGTCATCTCAGGGAGCGAATTTCGGGCAGTTGCAGGTCTCCTCGCGATTGCGCATATCCCGATTATCATCACCGAAGCGATCATAACAGGAGTGATAGTTGGATACCTGGTACGCGTGAAACCTGAATTACTACCCATACACCTGAAGGGAGAGAAAAAATGAAGAGAAACACCCGATTACTCCTGGCAGGCCTGATGGTTCTGCTCCTTGCATCTGCACTCATCGCACCGGTAACAGCGCACAGGGCATATGTCGGTGCATTTCTGACCGGTGATCAGTATGATGAGGTTCTGGTCAGGGCATGGTATGAAGGAGGCTCGCCCATGGCAGGTGCTGAGATCACCATTTATGCCATCAGGGATGGCACTGAAGAGATCTACATCCAGGATACCGCTGATGAGCAGGGGTTCTATGCGTTTGATCCCGAGTGGAGAGTGACAGAGTACACAATCATCGCTGAACATACCGGTCACCGGGCAACAATGACCCTTGATCTCGCATCCGGCATAACTGCCGGACCAGGCACAGAACTCCCGGTTGCGGCACGTATTATTGCAGGGTTTGGCTACCTGGCCGGGCTTGCGGGGATTGCCATGATCTATTCGGCACAGAAGATGCAGAAAGAACACCGGGAGTGAGACAAGACCCGGAGAATAGCGATCCAGAAGAGATATGCCCCCGGTGTGGTGTCGGGAGTAGTATGGGGCATCGATTCCTGGTATTTGCAGAGAGACATACCCCCATCTTTTTCATATGCTGCTCTTTTTCCCTCCCGTCTGCCAGGTGATACTCAGGCGACCTGATGGAACCAGCATAGGGACATATGCCGGATCAAAACGAAAATTCTTTTACATTTACACAATATATTTTTACTGGATCGCCTGCGATCAATTGAGGTATTATCATGAACACAATGAAACAAATCAGTATTGCCTGTATTTCAGTCGTATGTATCCTTGCATTCCTTTTTATGCCGGCATCGGCACACCAGGATGCTGTCGAAGACGAGATTGCCGAGATCATCGAACATGCAGATGATCTCTTTGATCTTGCAGAAGTCATCCATGATGAATCACAGGCGATCTATAGAGATGAGACAGTCTCTGAAGAGATCCGGGATCTCGCTCACCTGGTTCACATGGCAGCCCACGAGCTTGAGCATATCGCAGAACACCTGCAGGAGGATGCAGCAGAGCTTGAAATCCTTGGTGCAGAACCCATTGCAAACCGGGCCGCAATCAACTTAATTCTCGCAGATATGAGAGAGGAGATTGCTGAATACACCGAATTACTCGATTCCCAGCATGACAACATCCATGAACTCGAGTATAATGTTTTAGAATCGCATATCCAGCATGCAGACGCAATCCATGATGCTGCACATAAGGCTGAACGCGATGCACGGCATCTGCTGAGGCATATAGATGCGCTTGAAGCAGCACTTGACGATGCTGCGTCACCACAGGCACCATCTGCGCCTGCTGAGAGCCCCGGGTTCTCTGCACTTGCCGCACTTGCGGGGATCATGGCTGTTGTGTATGCCATACGGAGGCAGTAAGCAGATCTCCACCCGGGAGATCACCTCACAATCCATTTTAGAGATGGAATCCAGATAAGAGAGACTCATATTCATTCCATAGCAACATCAAGGGAGCCAGAGACCATGCACATATCTGACGGGGTTCTTCCCATGCCGGTGGTTGTAGCAGGCTGGATCATCACCATCATCCTGCTTGCCGCCACACTTAAGTGGGCATCACGACATGGCGATATCGCAGCTGAGATACCAAAGCTCTCGGTGATGACCGGAGCATTCTTTGTCGCCTCGCTCATTCACATCGACATCCCCCCATCAAGCGCCCATCTTATCTTAAATGGCCTTGTGGGAATTGTACTTGGGCCACTCAGCTACATCGCGCTCTTCATCGGCCTGACGCTGCAGGCACTGCTCTTCCAGCACGGCGGTATAACCGTCCTCGGCATCAATGCCATGATGATCGGAATTCCTGCTCTTCTCTGCTACCTGGCATTCCTCACTGCCGCAGGGCGGCAGGTTTCCCTCCCCCTTATCGGAGGGATATCCGGCGGACTTGGTGTATTCCTGACGATGTGTATCCTGGTTTTGATCCTCGTCATCTCCGGTTCAGAGTTTCGTGCCGTCGCTGGCGTCCTTGCTGTTGCACATATCCCGATCATCATCATAGAAGCGATTGTCACCGGTGCGGTGATTGGATATCTCGCACGTGTCAAACCTGAATTATTGCCTTTTCAACTGAGAGGAGAGAAGAAATGAAGAGAACTACCCGTATAGTACTGACTGGCCTGATAGCCATCCTGCTTGTATCTGCACTCATCGCACCGGTAACAGCCCACAGGGCATATGTTGGTGCGTTTATGACCGGTGATCAGTATGATGAAGTGCTGGTCAGGGCATGGTATGAAGGGGGTACACCCATGGCAGGTGCAGAGATCACCATCTATGCAATAACTGATGGTGAAGAAGCGATCTACCTGCAGGAGACCGCTGATGAGAATGGCTTTTTTGCTTTTGAACCCAAATGGAGAGTGACAGAGTACACAATCATCGCCCAGGATACCGGTCACCGGGCAACAATGACCCTGGATCTCGAAACAGGCATGACAACCGGAACAGACCCGGAACTCCCGCTTGCAGCACGAATCATAGCCGGGTTTGGCTACCTGACCGGGCTTGCGGGCCTTGCCATGATCTATTCGGCACGGAAGTTGCAGAGAGAAAAACAGGAGTGAGGTGCCGGGCAGGCAGAATACAGGAGATATATGGATTACCCTGATATCGACAAATATGCCAATCTGAATTCTGCGATTCACCGGCTTGAGCCACGGTGCAAGGTGATCTCCTTCACCATCCTTATCTTCTCTGCAGTCTTTGTCGAGACGCTCCACCTTGCGCTTCTGGCCCTGCTCATCGCAATCACAATCCTGATCATCTCCCGGCTCCCGCTCGCCTTCGTCGTCAGGCGCTCAAAAGTCATCCTGGTATTTATCCTTCCCATCCTGATCCTGATGCCCCTCACCGTGCCCGGCACTCCCCTCTGGCAGGCAGGCCCGGTCATCTTCTCAGAAGAGGGTTTCTTCTTTGCGCTCCTGATCACGCTCAGATCAGTTGCTGCAATCACTCTTGTCCTGACGCTCCTTGGCACACAGCGGTTTGATACCACCCTCAAAGCACTCTCCCTCCTGAAGGTGCCGGGGATACTCATCCAGATGCTCTTCTTCACGTACCGCTACATCTATGTCATGATGGATGAGTTCCTCAGCATCTGGAGTGCAATGCGGGCAAAAGGCTATTCATTCAGGCTGAATCGGTACGGGCTGTCAATCATCGGCAATCTCGTCGGTATGCTCCTTGTGAAGAGCTACGAGCGGGCTGAGCGAGTCTTCCTTGGGATGCAGGCAAAAGGCTACCAGGGCAGGCCAATGAGTTTCGCACCGTTTGCAATCAGGAGATCTGATTGTTTTATGTGTCTGATCCTCATATCCATTGCAGGAGGACTCCTGATTTATCCACTGGTGATCACATGAAGGAAGCCGTGACAATAGAGAACTTACACCATCACTACCCGGACGGCACCGTCTCCCTGAAGGAGATCTCACTCACTGTCCATGAGGGAGAGCGGCTTGCCATCATCGGGCAGAACGGTGCCGGGAAGACCACCCTCTTCCTCCACTTAAACGGCTCTATCAAGAGCATGGAAGATAATGTGCATATCTTCGGGCAGAATGTCCGCCACATGAAGATTGAGGAGCGGATACAGAAGGTCGGCGTCGTCTTCCAGGATCCCGACGACCAGCTCTTCATGCCCACGCTCTACGATGATGTGGCATTTGGCCCAACCAACATGGGACTCTCACGTGAGGACGTGGACAGGCGGGTTCGTGAAGCCCTTGAGACAGTCGGGCTCACCGGGTTTGAAGACCGTGTCCCCCACCATATGAGCTATGGCGAGAAGAAGCGTGCTGCCCTTGCCGCTGTCCTCTCAATGGAGCCGAGGATACTGATTCTGGATGAACCGACTGCAAACCTAGACCCAAAAAACCGTGCACTCCTGATCCAGCTGATTAACCGGCTGAACCAGGAGAAGGGTATCACCACCATCGTTGCCATGCATGATGTGAATGCCGTCTCGCAGATGGCTGACCGGGTGGTGGTTTTGAATACCACAATCGTTGCAGATGGCAAGCCAAACAGC
Organism: Methanocalculus natronophilus; assembly: GCF_038751955.1. NCBI lineage: Archaea > Methanobacteriati > Methanobacteriota > Methanomicrobia > Methanomicrobiales > Methanocalculaceae > Methanocalculus > Methanocalculus natronophilus. The sequence goes on from NZ_JBCEXH010000001.1 coordinate 122,417, forward strand.
ATCTTCTCTGACGGGGATCTTTTGAAGAAGAACAACCTCGAAGCACCGGAAGTCTACAAGCTCTTCAGGATCATGGAGTGTTACGGGTATTGCTGCTCTGATCATCCTCCGCTTGCGGCACATGATGCTCCCGGCGCCTTTGATACATCACTTATGGCAAACGGGGGGGCAATTACATTGAAGAGGCATCAGCGAACCGAAGAGGAGCTTCTGAACCTGCTGGCAAACTTTGAATACTGAATTATATGTGCGCGGGATCAAAAGTGAACAGGATCAAAAAAGAGTAATGTGAGTTGGAGATACACATACCATTAGGTGTTATAAATCTGCATCAGGCAGACGATCAGGTTCAAAATGCCATTCTGGTCACATAAAGGAGATATTGCATGCCAAAGAGAGAGATACGAATCCCACGAATCATAATCGCAGGCACCCACAGCGGATGCGGCAAGACAACGATTGCAACCGGGCTGATGGGAGCGCTTGCCGCCCGTGGGCTGACTGTCCAGCCCTTCAAGGTCGGGCCCGACTTCATTGACCCGACCCACCATACCGAGATCTGCGGCCGGGGTTCACGGAACCTTGACCCTTTCATGATGGGGAGGGATGAGGTTCTCCGCACCTTCGTCTCGGCATCTGAGGGAGCAGATATCGCCGTCATCGAAGGGGTGATGGGGCTCTTTGACGGGGTCGACGGGACAGCAGAATCAAGCACTGCCGATGTCGCAAAAATCCTCTCCTCCCCGGTTATCCTTGCCTGTGATGTGAAAGGGATGAGCCGGAGCGTCCACGCATTGATCCTTGGGTACACGGCCTATGATCCGGATGTCCCCTTTGCAGGCGTCATCTACAACCGGGGCGGATCTGATCGCCACCGCAGGATGATTGGCACTGATCAGGACCTGCAGACACTTGGCTGGATTCCCCGGCGGGATGACCTGCAGGTGAAGAGCCGCCACCTCGGCCTCACAATGGCTGGTGAAGGCGAGGGTATGCGTGCCAGCAGGACTGTGGTGGAAGAGTGCTGTGATCTGGAGGAGATCATCCGGGCAGCATCCGCAGCTCCCCCGCTCCTGCAGCAGGTTGACGATGTGAGCAATGCGAACACGAGGGTTCGGATCGGTGTTGCAATGGATGCAGCATTCTGTTTTTATTATGCAGAGAACCTCACAAAACTGAGGAGAGCGGGAGCAGATCTCACCTTCTTCTCACCCATGACTGATCCGCTTCCGGATGTCGATGCACTCTACCTCGGCGGCGGCTACCCCGAACTGTATGCGGAAGCACTTGAGAAGAGTCCGTGCAGGCACCAGATCAGAAGGGCCGCTGATAATGGACTTCCAATATTTGGGGAGTGCGGAGGGCTCATCTACCTCTCCCGTTCGCTTCAGACACATGAGAGAACGTCGGCTGGTGTCGGTGCCATTTCTGCTGATGCTCTGATGAAGAGCCGGTTCCAGGCACTCGGATATGTCGACGGAACCGTCACCGGCGACGCATCACGTCTCCCCGGAAGCCTCAACTTCCGTGGCCATGAGTTCCACTACTCTGCCATCACCCCGGATACCGACTGCCGGTATGCCTTCTCCCTCAGACGAGGCAAAGGTATTATGGATGGAAAAGACGGTATCATAGAGGGGAACACAATCGCCGGATACACCCACGTCTATTTCACACAACAGTTTGCAGATGCGCTTCTTCGGTTTGCCGGAACAAACAGATCAGAATGAGAAGGTTCCGTACTTTCCGCCGCCGCCCGGATGCAGGACTACCGTTCCCTCACGGAAGGCGGCGACTGCATCTCCAACACCCGGATGCACATCCCGGATCTCTGCAACAGGCAGATCAAGCAGGATTGAGAGTTCATTGCCAAACGTTTCAATCAGCTCATCATAGAGAGCGCGGCATCTCTTCGTCCGTGGAGAGCTGGTGCCGAGCCGGTTTGCGATGATCTCGGCAAGCGGGATGATATGGATATACGGCGGCCTCTCTGTCACCTCGCTGCCTGAGAGTTCGCGGGCGCGGTCCGAGACGCCTTTCTTGATCCGCCCCCGATCATGCGGACATTTCCATTTCAGGCGAGCTGCCTCCTCAAGCGTAAACTGTGAATAGCACCGGGTGCAGGCAGTCCGGTTGTACTTCCCTTCTTCGGGGAAAAAGCCGATATTCATCAGTATCTGCATATTCCTGACAGCGGAAAAGACCGAAGCGACTGTTCGATCTCCAAGATCAAGCACCGTACATTCGCGTCCAAGCTTCTCCGGCACCGGGCTGTGGGCATCGGAGTTTGTCAGAAACGGGATGCCGGTAAGCTCGCTGATCCCGGCACCATCACGGCTGTCTGCTGAGAGCCCCAGTTCAAGAAAAAAGACCTCTTCGTCACCATAACAGTCAGCAAGCGAAGACCAGGCAGAATAGACAGAACGCCAGGGTGTGAAGGCGTGTGCAGGGCCGATCACCCCGCCAGCCTCATGGACGATTTTTGCAATCTCCTCACCATGCAGCCTGACATGCGGCCTGCCTGCAGTCTCAAGGTGGGAGCAGTACGGCGTGAGCAGCTCCTGCATCACCTGGAAAGAATCAAATGTCTCTGCCATGATGAGATGATGGACACGATTCAGATCCTCAACTTCTGCTGTCGGGACAACAACGATATCAGCAGCTGTATCCTCCCACATACTCCGCCATTTCGGGTGCAGCGCATCACCACTCCCGATAACGCCGATACCCTTGGTCAGGCAGCCGGAGAGGATACGGTCAGGAACCATATCCTTTGAGGTTGCCATCGAAAAACAGGAATGAATATGGAGATCCGCAGCAGTTTTGATCATACCTATCCGATATAGGAGAGATCTTCCTGCTCACGGACCTCTTCGGACTCTTTCAGCTTCTCAAGCGCGCCCTCAAGCTCTTCAGCCGTCTCCTGGAGCCGTGAGGGATCAATCTCCAGCCCGAGGAGCTGCGAGAGCACGGTGAGAACAGAGCCTGCACTGATTGGATCAACAAGGTATCCGGAGGTCTCGCCAAGAAGAGCGATTCCTTCCATGCCCCGGCGTGAACCAAGGCCAAGAAGGAGACCGGCAGCACCGATGATCCCGCCTGGAGGTTCATCACGGATGAAGACCGCGCCTGCATTCTCGGCCTCTTCCAGAAGGCCGGGTGAACCTGCGGCACAGAGCACCCGTGGCTCCTCAACAAGCCTCCCGACACCATAGCCCCCGAGAGTATAGATCCGCTTCACCCCAAACCGTTCTGCAAGATCGAGGTACGTCTCAGTGAGGATATAGTGGCCTTCAGGAGAGGTGCTCTGGCAGTCTCCTGTCAGCAGAAGAACCGGAGGATCTGTTGCCACATGGTAGAGTTCGTTCTTTGGGAGCCTGGCAACACCCTCATTATCCACAAAGACCTGTGGAGGGAAGTGATACGAGACGATCTCGCCCAGGTACTCGCCTTCAAGCTCATCAACAATATGATCAGCGACAAGCTTGCCAACATGACCAACTCCCGGCAGCCCTTCGATCAGGATCGGGGCTGCATACTTCTCAGGATCATCTACTGTAAGTGTTACCATTACCGGATCCATTCCTTCATCATCCTCCTGTATCGGCCGTACCGATCCTGTGGTGAGAAACGTGGGGGATGGACACTCCGTGTTGAGCCTCCGCAGACGCTGCATTGATCTGAAAGAGTGATAGTGCCATCCACCGGGCACTCCCGTATCCGGCCTTTCATAAATACCGGATTATTTCTGTTTCCGGATCAGCTTTCCGGTTCCGCCTGCCCGCTCGACAACACCAATGGTATTTGCAGCAACCTTCTCGATCGCCTTCTCGGCCACCTTGTAATCAGGAGCGGTGACCTTGATCTGGTACCGTGGAGCACCAAGGTAGGTGATTTCAACCTCAACACCAGGCAGTTTTGTCTCAGCACTCCTGAGTGCGCGCCTGATGACGTTGACCCCATCGGGCTTGTCTGACATCATATCGATGATGCCTGAGATCATCACCTTCTGGACCTTGACATTATCATGTGCAACCTCAACCAGCGCCTTTACAGCAGATTCGGGCAGATCGAAGCGGCTTGTTATCTCATCGCCCATCACGACAAGATCCTCAAAGAACGGATAGAGCATGGCATATTCAGAGTGAAGTATCTCGGTGATCCGTGCGGGATCGACACCGGAAGCCTCACTCGCAAACCCTATCCATTTCTGGGCCTTCTGCTCGTTCTTCCACTCCTGGATCTTCTCGCGACGCTGGTGATCGTTTACATCCTTTAATGAGAGGTCGATATGCCCACGGGAAGTATCGACGTGAAGGACCTTACAGACAACTTTCTGTCCTTCACGGATATAGTCACGGATATATTTTATCCATCCACGCGCAATCTCGGAGATCGGGATGAGACCCGGACGTGCACCATATTCGTCCAGGGTCACAAACGCTGCAAAGTCCTTGACATCAACAACTGTGCAGACGACCAGTTCTCCATCCTCGGGCCAGTTCCTCTCACTCATCAGATACTCACTCAAATGCAGTTACGATCTCAGCCTTTATCAGTGCTTTGCCGCCGGTTGTTTCTGCCAGGACATGCCCGCAGACGATACAGTCAACAGCAGTGCTTGCTTTCTCAAAGACTACCTGTTCATTCTCGCAGTCAGGGCATTTTACCCTGACAAACCTGCTCCGGGTTTCACGGTTTAACTGAACCATTCTATCACTCACTCCGTCAGTTCGAACTTGGCGATGCGGTACCCCTTTCGGAGGTGGGCTTTCTTGCATGTGCCGCAACGGTACCTGACATTGATCTTCTTGGTTGGCTTGTCGCCACCAGGAACCTTGTTGAACTTGCCCATATTCCCAACAGTTGACCTGCGTGCCTTCTGCCGGTCGATCCAGTGAAGACCCGTGGTTTTACCCTTCTTCACTTTCTCGATCTCATGTTCTGTGTGTGTCCTGCAGAACGGACAATATGTATTAAATTTGCCTGGTCTTTTCATGAAAAATTCCTCTTTTTCCGGAACCCGAATACCATATTTATTTGCGAATCCTTATATTTAAGGCTATGTTGCGGTCACAGAGGACCTTCGCATTGGGGGATGGGATAAAGACGACATCCTCGTTCTCAAGCATATATGTCCTGCCATCATATCCCATGAACGGCTCGACTGCTTCCATGAGCCGGATAGCCATCAGGCCATGCGACGAATCATCGTCTGCAGCCTCCACCCGGTCTTCAGATGGGGTTTCGAAGACCAGTTTTTCTGTTCGTGTCCGCTGATCGATCAGGCTTCCTCTTGCTGTCGAGACGGCACCGGAGACGGCATCAAAGAGAGCCTGCTCCTCGGGAACCATCATCCGCTTCACCTCGCGATCGATTGTGTCGCCATTGCCCTTTGCCATTGCAAGCTCAATGATCCTGCCGGTTCTGATTACAAAGATCTCCTGAATATATGATTTGAAACTCTCTATCTGCCGGATCATATCCTGTGACCGGTCCGAGAGGGGATCACCGGAATCATAGAGTTCACGGTACATCCGTTCAATCTCATCATGCACCTTCCGGTAGAGATCCGGTGGGATCTCAGTCAGCGTCCCGCTTGCCCTCTCCTCAAAGAGAATGGATCGGATCCGATCAAAGGTTATACTCAATTTCCATCCCCCACCAGCTCTGCTATCCCGCGGCCGCAGAGAAAGACCGCAAGTGCCTCGGGAACAGTGTTTGTACCTTTTGATATCGTATAACTACTCCCAAGCATTGGCATTGATGTCTCAAAAGATGATTCGATACGGACGGGACGATCAGAGAAGACAACGGCATCGATGAGGGGATCAAACTCATCGATCTCACGGACTGCAAGCGGCGTCACCCGGAGCCCGCTTCCCCCGTGGAGAGATGACGGGTGGCGGATAAGCCGTTTGATATCGGTTGTCACCGGCTCATCCGCAAGCGCTGCGCGGTCTGCAATCTCCTGGGAAAGGAGGCTGTCCTGGTCAGAAGCCATTGAGAGAATGACCGGATCATGAATGCAGGATCCAAACTCACCGTACTCAAGCGACTGGATAAGACCGGGAAGCCGTTTTATGAATTTTTCCGCACCATCCTTTGAGACCCCCGCAACAGAGGAGATGAGACGTGCCTGGTCATCACGGGGAAGGGACTGGAGGTGGGTCAGTGTTGCACGGAGCGCATTTTTTGCCCTGAGCCTCCAGCCGCGATCAGGCCGTTTTGCATCTGCAAGGACAGCCGGCAGAAAGAGGCCTGTCCCACAGACATAATCTGCCAGTTCCCGCCGCTCAGCACTCTTCCATGACCGCATCGCAAGCGAATGGAGATGAATATGATACCCCCTTCCTCCTGAGAAGACCACCGACAGTTCACGGTTTGCATCGATTCCGCATTCATTGCTGAGCATGGAGATGAGTTTCAGAAGTTCTGTCTTGACACGTGCAAGCATCTGGTCATAGGGTCCGCGCATGATATGATCGGCATCAAGATCGAAGATGAGATCCGCACCGCTCCATCCCTTCTCCTCCATTGTCGGTGCAGCCGGGTGTTCATAATAGGCAGTCGAATAGAAGACATGGGCGGGTGTCATCGACCGGAGGTACGAGTAGAGATCCTCCGGGCCTGGAAAAGAAAGATGGCGCCGCATACCAGGTGTGCTTTTTGTTCCAAAGAACATGAAACCCCACTCCCGTGAGTCGAGCGCCTCCGGTACGCGGAGAGGTGCTGTCATCCTGATTCTCCCGGAATAGTAATCAGAGAACCGGTTCCTGAGAAACTCTATTGTTGCGGGCTTCATGAGAGTTGTTTCACCATATATGGACCTGCTCGCAGATATCCCTGCTTACGGTAATAGGGGCGGACACCGATGCCGCTCATCACCGCAATCCTGTCATACCCGGCTTCAGACGCGATCTCCTCTGCTCTCCTGAGAAGCATCCTCCCATAGGAGCGGTGCTGCATCTCGGCTCCATGAGGTTCCTGCTCAAGCGGCACAATCTGGCCATAGACATGCAGCTCACGGATGAGAGCAGCACCATCCAGTTCCGGTGAGAAGACCGACCCCGGGAACCGGAGACGGACAAACCCGATCAGGGAGTCCCCCGCTTCTGCCTGGATAAAGAACTCAGTGCCCCCGCAGGCATCATAGGATACAACCCGTATCTCACCCTCACCGGGATCCGGACTCCGCCCAATCTCCCTGCACCTGATGCACCGGCATCGCCTTCCAAGGCTCTCCAGGTGCGCCTGCGCCAGCTGCCGGAAGTTTCCATGCCGTGACCCGGCAACAATCAGCCGTGCCGGAAATTCACGCTGGACACGCTGAAGCCGGGTATATTCCGGGAGCTGCGCTTTTGCATAGGCAACCTGGGAGATCAGCTCCTCCTCAGTATATGGCCTGTACTCCCCACGGTTGTAGAGATCTTCGATCTCTGAACCCGGGGTGACAAGCGTTGGATAGATCTTCAGAAAATCAGGTTGAAAGGACGGATCCGAGAAGAGCGTCCGAAATACCTCTTCATCGGTCTTTCTATCGCTTCCCGGAAGGTTTGGCATCATGTGGAACCCGATTTTGAGGCCGGCGTCCCGTGCAAGGCAGTTTGCCGCTATGGTATCGGCAACAGAATGGCCACGCCGGTTATAGTCGAGTATACTATCGTTTAGATGCTGGATCCCAAGCTCAACCTTTGTGACGCCAAGGGAGAGCATCCGTTCGATATGTTCTCTCCTGCACCAGTCCGGGCGTGTCTCAAATGTTATCCCGATACAGCGGACACGGGAGGACTCGTTTGCCGCTGCAGCTTCCAGGAAGCTGCAATCTTTTTTTCCCTGATCCGGAAAGTCGTTCATGGCACAGAGAGAGGAGGTAACAACCCACTCCTGGTATGCAGGATCACGGGCAGTGATCGTTCCACCCATCACGATCAGCTCGGCCTTATCGACATGATGGCCCAGTTCATAAAACTGAAAGAGGCGTGCCTGTACCTGGGCATAGGGATCATACCCATGCTCCCGCCCCCGGAGTGCCGCAGGCTCTTCACCCGTATAGCTCTGCGGGGAGGCAAACGGATGATCCGGGCCTCCCGGGCAGGGCAGGCAGATGCCATGCGGGCAGGGGTGCGGAGAGGTCATCACCGCAACGGGTGCCACCCCGGAGAGCGTTCGGGTTGGCTTGACGACAAGGATATTGCGAAGCTGCTCACGCTCATGGGGTTCTGCACATGCCAGAATAGCAGAGTTTTTCGGAAAGACCGCAAGCCTGTAGCGGCGACAGACAGCCTGCTTGATCTTCTGGATATCTTCGGGAGAATCAGTAGAAGAGAGCCGGGAAATTATTTCCCGGTAAGCAGTGTATTCGTCCATGTAAGGGTCAGGGTTTTACCGCGATGGGAAAAGAGGTTTTTCCCTGGTATTCCGGGGATAATTGTCCGGAGTGTGAATGAAGTCTCTCAACAATCTCATCAGCCAATGTAAGAAGAGCCTCTTTGTGGGAGTTTTTGTTTTTGTGGATATGAACGGGAGAGATGAGGAGAGAGTCGTATTTGTTTGTTGAAACAGCGTCACCGGTTACGGTCTCGTAATATTTTTTTACGGTGACCATAAGCATATGGAGATGTATAAGTTCTTCTTTCTGCACCCTATCACCTTTGACAGAAGACTCTCTAATGAGTATCATGATATAATTTATTGGCGATCTTTATATTCCAATTCACGCGCATACCCGGTACAATCATTGGCTCGGCAATTGGGGACGCAATGGGTGCGCCCTTTGAAGGAAGCGATTTTGTCGCACAAATACCTGAAAGAATGGCTTCTGGGGGCCCTTTCTCGACCCGAAAAGGCGAGTACACAGACGATACGCACCAGATGATCGCGCTTGCCAGGACACTTGCCACATGCCGCGGTTTCGAGGCAGCTGATTTTCTTCACCGCCTGGTAGAGATCTATCTCCTGCATCCCGAGTATTTCGGGCCGACGAGCAGCGCTGTTCTCAAAGCAGTCGTACGCGGTGTTGATCCGGCAAAAGCAAGAGAGAGCGTGCCAAAAGAGAGCAGATCAAACGGGGCGGTGATGCGGGGAGCGCCGCTTGGGATCTTTTACCGTCCGCCTGATGTGGTGCTTATGAGCTCCATTGCAGCTGCAGTCACCCATACACACCCGGTTGCAATCGCCTGTTCCACAACGGTGAACCATATGATCTCGATCCTCTGCCGCGGCGGTACACGGGAGGAGGCGTTCTTTCATGCACTTGAATCATGTACAAGCCCTGAGGTGAGGAGGAGGCTGGCCCGCCTCTCCAGCACCCCGCTTGTTCCCTCACTGGATGCACTTGACACAACCCATGCCGCTGTCACCTGCTGGATGGAAGAGCCGACATATCCAAAGATGATACAGAGGGCAATAGCACTTGGCGGAGACACCGACACTGTTGCTGCGATCTGCGGCGCGCTCGGGGGGGCAACCTTTGGCCTTGCCGGGATACCTGGAGTCTGGATCGCAGATCTCGAGGGTGCAGAGGAACTCCTCCTGCTTGAAGAGAAGGTCTGGAATGCCGGGCAGAAGTAGGCAGTAATGTACCAGTCTGGTCTGTTGCGAGGGTTTTGGATCTGCCCAAAAAAAATGAATTCGGAGACGGGAACGGGAGGAGGCGGTCCTGGGTATTGTGAATAAAGTGGCTAGAGGGGGCGGATCTCCACCAGCTTGAGATTGCGCCTTCCCCGCAGGCATTCATCAGGTGCATTCCCAAGCACCTGCGTGATGGTGTATTTCTCCCCTTCATTTACCCCGTCCGGGTGGCAGAGATCATAGCTCCGGCAGTCTTCACGATTGCAGATATATTCATAGACAAAGCGGGAGTTTGGGATTGCCATCTCACCTGCGATGAGCACCACAACCGGGGCATCCTCAACATCGACCACCCTGACATTGTCTGCAAAGACTGTGCAGGTATGGGTTGTCGGCCTGACACTGGTGACCCGGTATTTTCTCCCTTCAACAAGCGTATGGCATGCTTTTTTGACTTTGCAGACCGTGCAGTCTTCAACAGCCCCGACATAGACAAACTCCATGCCTGGTTTTGCGAGTTTTGATCCAATGAGTGTAACCCGGTTTTTTGACTCAGCCATACCAATCACTCCATATAGAGCATCCGGACAAGCGACGCAGCAGATTCAGCTGTGATGCCCATGTCAAAGATCGTAAAGCGCTCAGGACGTATCTCTTTTGCCCTCACCAGAGCTTCTGCAACCACAGTATCAGGAATACCCACGTCAGCAGGTGTGGTGGGAGCCCCAATCTTTCTCAGCGAGTCGCGGATTCCCCGCCAGTCCCCTCCATGAAGGTACATGGAGATGATTGTCCCGATCCCGCATGCTTCTCCATGGAGTATCTTTCCTTGTGCAAGCCCCTGCAATGCGTGGCCAAACTTGTGCTCCCCACCGCTTGCGGGACGGGATGATCCCGCGATACTCATCGCAACTCCAGACGATACCAGCGCTTTTGTGACAATCCATGCACTCTCCTCGGTGTTGGGCCTGATCAGGTGGGCATCATTTACCAGGATCTCAGCAGTCATCCTTGAAAGGGCGACTGCATATTCTGATACACGCTCACCACGAAGACGGCTGCTCAGCTCCCAGTCGAGGATTGCTGTATAGTTTGATATGATATCTGCGCATCCTGAGGCAAGGAGCCGGTGAGGGGCTTCTGCGATGATGCCGGTATCAGCGATGACGGCAACCGGGGGATGGGCATCGAGCGAGGAACTCCCTTCTTCTGTCGGAACCGATGCCCGTGAAGAGGCGATCCCGTCATGAGAGGCGGCAGTCGGGATGCTGACAAACTGGCAGTCCAGGTTAAACGATGCAATCTTGGCGGAGTCAATAACACGGCCGCCTCCGACTGCGACAATGATATCAGCACCACCACCAGCCTCCTCAACCGACCTGATTGTTGCGGGATCGATCCGGTCTGTGATAAAGGGTGTAATGTCAAAACGGCCTTCAAGGAGAGAAGCCACGCGTTTTCCGGCGGTGGCACTGGTTATCGGGCCGGAGAGGAGGAGGATGGAACTCCCAAGCGCCAGATCGTCAAGCACCCGCGGCACCTGGTCAAGGGCATCATGGCCGATGACGACATCCCGGGGCAGCTGCATCCATTTCGACTTATCAAAAACTTTATTCTTGAGTATCTTGAAGTTATCAGGGGCCATTTGAGATCAAATCATGATTAGTGACTTCATATACAAATATTACATTGATCCTATCCGGTATGGGGAGGCATATACCCTGGTTGACACCCTGACATATGCCCTAATTCTGATTATATCGGTCTTCCTCGTTTCCATGTGGCTAACCAAAAGAGGGATTGTGATCAATGCGGATTTTGTAAAGGCAACAATCCCCTACGTTGTACTTGGCGGACTGATCCGTGTCATCGAGGATACCGGGATGATTCAATCCGATTACCGGTTCCTGCTGATTACACCCCTTATATTCTTCACAATCTTCTTTATAACAGTCATCTCGCTGCTCCTCTCGGGCCAGCTCGAAAAAGCCGGCTTTACGAAGAGCTATCTCACCCCATATGCCCTTCTCGGATCGCTCTACTCACTGGTTGCATTCTGCCTTCTCCTCTGGTGGGGGGTCACGCAGACAGTCGTTGACATCCCTGTCATGGTGATCATCCTCGTCATGGCAGCCATGACGACCCTGGCAACGATTGCAGCCATCCGGTATCTCCTCAGGTGGGAGTATGTCAGCAATCCGCTCTATGGCATTTTGATCTTTGGCCATCTCCTTGATGCAAGCGCAACAAGTTACGGGATTGATTTCCACCCGATACGGTATATTGAACAGCATGTCGTCGGCGCTGCACTCATCGACTGGAGCGGAACGGCTTTTTCGATGTTCCCGCTCAAACTTGCCGTCCTCATCCCTGGAATTTATATTCTTGAGATGTACAGGAGGGAGAATGGCGATTCCGGGCTCTGGTATCTGCTGCTGCTTGCGATGATCGTTGTCGGGATGGCGCCTGGCATACGTGGCATGATGAGGATGGTGATCCATGTCTGAAACACCGGGTTATCCAGAGCAGCTTGGAAAATCCATTCTCTTTGCAATACTCATCTTTATTGCATCTGCTGCTGTCGGTGCAGGTATTGTTGCCTATGACCCGGCAAGCGGTGAAACCTTCATGAGTATTCTCCATGAGTCGCTCGACATTGAGGAGATGATGAAGGAAGGCCCGGGAATGATTGCACTGCTGCTCTTTATCAATAACCTGCAGGCATCCGCAATCATATTCCTCGGAGGAGTGACGTTTGGGATCGTGACAGTCTTTGTGCTGGCAACAAATGGACTCGTTGTTGGTGCTGTTTCAAAGATTGCCGGTGGAGAGCTTGGAGGGCTCTATATACTTGCCGCTCTTGCCCCCCATGGTATCTTTGAGCTCCCGGCACTCTTCATAGCAGGAGGGCTTGGGTTTCTTCTTGCAGGCGCAGTCCAGCGGGAGCTGTATGAGGGCGGTGATGCTGCGGCTGAAGCTGCTCGGTATTCGCTGATCTTCTGTAAAACCGTCATACCGCTCCTTGTCATTGCAGCCTTCATGGAGGCATTTATAACACCGGCTGTCATAGTACTGGTCGTTTAGGTGGCATATTATGGAAGAAAAGACGGATGCACTCCCGCCAATTGCTGATTTTAGCGCATGGTACAATGAGATCCTGAGGCGCGCCGGGATCATGGATGTCCGCTATCCTGTCAAGGGACTGTATGTCTGGTATCCCCACGGGTTTGCTATCCGGAAAAATACCTACAACAGGCTCAGGGCAATCCTGGATGAAGATCACCAGGAGACGATGTTTCCGCTACTGATCCCCGATCATGAGTTCAATAAAGAGGCTGAACATATCAAGGGGTTTGAAGAGGAGGTCTACTGGGTAACGCACGGAGGGCTCTCAGAACTTGATGTCCGGCTTGCACTCCGGCCAACAAGTGAAACCAGCATCTACCCGATGTATGCTCTCTGGATTCGATCCCATGCTGATCTCCCCCTGAAGCTCTACCAGGTGGTCAATACCTTCCGGTATGAGACAAAGCATACACGGCCGCTGATCCGGCTCCGGGAGATCACATCATTTAAGGAGGCCCATACCGTCCACTGTACCTGGGAAGAGGCTGCAGAGCAGGTTGAGGAGGCGATCCGGCTCTACACACAGTTCTATACCGACCTGGGCGTTCCGGTTCTCATCTCAAAACGGCCGGACTGGGACAAATTCCCGGGCGCAGACTATACAATTGCAGTCGATACAATAATGCCTGACGGCAGGACACTCCAGATAGGTACTGCGCACCATCTCGGCACCCACTTCTCAAGGACTTTTGATATCCGGTATGAGGATCGGCACGGAGAGCAGCAGCTCGCCTACCAGACCTGCTACGGCATTTCTGAGCGTTGTATCGCTGCTGTCATCTCGGTCCATGGCGATGATACAGGCCTTGTGCTGCCGCCTCTTGTCGCACCGGTGCAGGTGGTTATTATTCCAATAATCATCGGGAAGCGGGGCGATGAGGTGATGGGTGCTGCAGAGGCGCTCCGTAGCGAGCTGAAGGCACTCGGCATCCGGGCGGAGCTGGATACCCGCGATATGCGACCGGGTGCAAAATATTACCACTGGGAGCTGCATGGCGTTCCCCTCAGGCTTGAGATCGGACCCCGGGATATTGACGCTGGGACAATCATGGCAGTCGACCGTTTCAAGCAGAAGAAGCAGATCCGATCCGCTGCTGAAGTTGCACCTCTCCTTGAGGAGTTTGGGAGAACAATTGCAGAGCGTGCAGCTGAAGCAAATGCAGGACGGATAACCATCTGCCAGACGTCCGGTGAGGTGAAGGAAGCCGTCCGGATTGGTGTTGCTGTTGCATCATGGTGCGGGGAACGGGCCTGTGCAGACACAATCGAGGCAGAGACTGATGCAGCCCTTCTGGGATCAGAGCTCAGGGGACCTCACACAGAGGGTATTGATGGATCCGGCTGCCTGATCTGTGGAAAAGAGGGTACAGCCGCCCTGATCGGGCGGTCATACTGACTGCACCTGCTGGATTCTGGCCAGGCCGGACTCCAGAATCGCTTTTTTAACCTATTGCCATGAGCCGGTTTCTGGTCTGGCGATATCGAAGGTGCGGATCGTCTCCTGGATCTCCTCTATAGCACGATCCAGTTCATCCAGCCTGAGGCCAACAGTATCTGCATGCTTCTCTCTTTCCGCATATGCTGCCGAGATAGCACCATGAGTCGCCTCGATTGTCTGAAAGAGATGCGTCTCAAAGTCGGTGCTGAATTTTCTGAATGCTGAATCAACATTCTGTATCGTCTCCCATCTGAGGTTCTCAAGATTCTGCACCAGCAGCGATTCAATATGCCTCTTTGCACGATCCCGGGCACGTTTCTCCAAAACTGCCTTTGGTAACAGTCTCCCGAATACGCCGGGAGGAACCGGGGAGAAGGTCCGATCCCATGTACGACTCACCCAGTACGGCCGTCTTACAGGTGTGTATACCCGTTCGCCATCAGGGGCATGGTATGGAATATCAAAGAGATCTGCTGCTGCTTTCCTGATGGATTCGACCAGGGAATCTGCCTGTACCTGATGCTCTTTCAGGCGCGTTTTGATCTCCCTGTCCATGATCCCGGTTAATTCACCGAGTTCGTGCTCAAACCATCCGGGGATGATAGCAGCAAGAGCTTCTTCTGCTGCATTGTCAGGATCGTCTGTTGAGTGTACAATGGCATTCTCCGCAACCGAGGTGAGCTTTGCACGCAGTGGACAGGAGAGGTCTCTGACATGCGTCTCAAGCAGTTCACGCACACGCTTGTGATCGCCAGCAAGAATATCCATGGCCTGTATCTTCCTGACCTGAATTTCGTTGATTTTCTGGTCAAATAGTGCAAGCCTCTCTTCAAGCCGGGCAAGCGGCAGTTCAAGTGCCTTTCTCTCAAGGCTTAGCTGGAGGTGGATCTCCCGGAAGATATCATATGCTTTTGTACCGATTGCCTCTCTCAGGACACGATTTTTATCATGAGCCAGAAAGCTGGCGATATGAGTGTAAATCGCCTTGAGCCCGCTCGTCTCCCAGAGGGCAGAATCCCCGGAGAGCGTTGCCTCAAGTCCTTTCCGTGCGGATATGGCAAAGATCGGCGTATCAGGATCAATTCCGGCATCCTGAACCAGTATTGTGCGGAAAAAGTCAAGAGCCTTCACCCGGTCGGTCTCATTGAGATAATCCACCTTGTTGAGAACAAAGAAGAGGTAACCAACACGGTTTTTCACCTCCCTGAGGAATTCAACCTCAACTTCGGTGATGGGAGGATCAGCAGAGATAACAAAGAGTGATGCATCACATTGCGGCAGGAAATTCATCGTCGCTTCTGTATTGTGCCTGTAAATCGAGCCGATGCCCGGGGTATCAATGAGGACCACATCACGGAGCAGCTCTCCTGGATGATCGATCTCAACCTCGCGTATGCCTTTCGAATTCTTTGGATTTTCATCCTCGCTGACATACTGCATCAGCTGATCGTTCAGCCACCGGGCTGACGCACCCTTCAGTTCAATTTCAGGCTTGTCATCGAGAAACCGAACACGCAGCTTCTGCTGATCGCCATACCGGATAAACGTAGGAAGAGCAGTGAGTGGGATAACAGAGCTTGGCAAAACATCATCTCCGATCAGCGCATTTAAAAGCGTACTCTTGCCTCGCTTGACCTGGCCAAGAACTGCAAGGTGAAATCTGCCTTCTACAAGGCGCGTATCGAGTTCACGCAGCCGCTCTGCATAGGGCAGCCAGCAGTGCCCCATTGCCTCCAGGCGGCGTTGCTGGTCGGTTAGTATCTCTTCCAGATTCTCTGGAACCGATATATATGTACTATCCATTACTGTATCTCCTCCGGTTTTCATGCGAATGTCAAAATTGCATCTTCAGTTGGAGTAATTGGTATTCGGATGAACAGGAGTTATCAGCACAAAAGGCAGTTAGCGGTGAACTCCATCACCTGGTAAAGACTATAGTTAGTTTGGAAGATAGTTAATTCTTTGTTTATCGGGCAATTGCAAGCAAAAGAAAACTTTTTTGTCCAGGCACGCCAGCATCTCTGATCAGCCAGTGGCGATTTGGGTGCAGGAGATCCCCGGCTCGCGCGGCAATCCGGTAATTATCAGGTGATTCCATTGGCAGACAACAGCAGACATTGTACAATGAATGAGAACCAGGCACGCCACTTTCGTATTACCTGTCAGCACATCTTCGGGAAGCTGTGCGAGATTGAAGAGATCCTGAATGGAACGGGATCAGCCAGTTCATATTCCAGGTATTGTATGGATCTGTCACCTCTGCAGAAAGAGGTGATCATGGAATACTGCACCGATCTTCGCTCCCGGCTCGTCACCATAGCTGATGAGGAGGGGATCTCCTGTGAGCCTTTGGGATTATCCATGAAAAAGGCAGTTCTGAGCAGACTCAGTGTAATCGACTGCATGGCTGAAGAGCTCAGGCCACAGTACATGCGGGGGTACGGCACAGTCCTGGCGAGCCATGAACCCCGCCTTGAGCAGATCGCAGGTGATCTTCAGGTACCATCCAGGTCCCTTAAAAAACACCTTGAAGACGAAAGCAGTCAGGCTTTCAGGGAATGATTCAATTCCCTGGTACGGTAATAGACGAGATCTGCATAGCCTGTATCAATGATCTGATCTGTCTGGCACCATAATTCCAAACATAGAGAAAGTGGTAGATGCTCCAATAATTCAAACTCCAACGAAGAGAAGGGTCTGACTGCTGAATGCCCCGATGAAGCCGCCAGCTGCAATACTTGCATATGAAGAGGTACGAGTGTTCATCCACTATTTTTTATTTCCAGACGGTTTCTTTGGATCGTTTGTGTATTGCTTTTCAAATTCAGCTGCGCTCCTGGATAGTGCATGCTGCACCATACCAAGGACATCTGCAAACCCTTCCCCAAGGCCTCCGTACCTGATATCCCGGATGACACTATGCAGAAAGATCTGATAATATATGCAGATCTCATCAAACTCAGGGCTGGAAAAGCCGGCAAGCTGATTCACAAGAAGTGTCTGCCTGTATATCTTTTCAATTTCTGCCGGGGATTCCAGGTGGCAGATTGTTTCAAAGAACGTGTGTGATGCCCGGACCATCGCATCGATCAGATCCGGCAGTTCCCCATGCAGGGCTTCAAATTGACGGGTGAAGAGCGGACAGAACCACGGTTTATTCCGGATATCGGGTCGGAGATGCTGAAATTCCAGATAATTATATATCTTCATTATTGTCTCACGATTGCAATTCAGCCGACAGGAATACCCAGACGCACCCTCGTTCTTCTCTCTTGTGATGAAACCGGCACGTTCAAACGAATCAAGCCACTTTCGAATAGTTGCCACCTTCGTAAAACCAACACCGGTAGCAAGGTCGATCTCACGATGTGAGTTGCCATCGAGCAGAATACGCATCAGGGGAGCTTTGACCGGGGATTTCATGGAATAAATGTCTCCATATCGTTATCAGAGAGAGCCTCACGTGCGTTCTGCAACCAAACAGACAGATGGCGGGTACGCCTCTTTAGGAAACGGCGGCTTTCATCAGTTGAGACCAGTGGGAGGGTGCATGCGATCTCCCGCAGAAGATACACAGCCGACTCAGTACTGATGGGCTTTTCAGAAGCATGCAGAGCAGGTTCATACCTGGAAATACCAGAAAGGTGCATAGTAATCGTTTCTTCTGTTGCGATTCCCTGATTCAGGCAATGGAAACAATGGGGTTTGAAATTGGTCCGGTTCCAGAGATTAAGGCTTTTTCCAGGATCCAAAAAGGTATGCTGATCAGCAGGCCCTTCTGCCCCGACAGAATGGGGGGAGAGTACTATCATGCCCATATTCATACAACCTCTTCATGCAGTTCCCGGATAGGAGGTACAACCAATATTGTTCTTTCGAATCCCCCCAATCATCCTCATCGCATCCAGCGCAAGATAGGTATGCTCAAGAGTTGCCGAACCGCCAAAGATGGATCTGACATAGCCACCACTCTGATGAACACACCTCATGATGAACGCTTCACAACTCCTGAGAAATGCCGGGTGGTATCCAAGCAGGAAGGATACAAGAACCCCGGCATGAATATCCTCTAAGTACGGCGGATATATACCAGGCACCACAAGAAACCCAAATTCCGGGTCTTCGAAGCATCTGATACAGGAACTGGAGCGAATTGACGAAAGAGGATACCCAAGATTCACAAGTATTGAGAGGGCATAGGAGGTGTCTGTCAGTGTTGCAGATTGGAACCCGGCCTCCCCCTCCAGATGTACATTCCAAAGGATCGTGTTGATAATGGTTTCACGAACCGGTCCGGTTGCCCTGATAGCAAGAGATCGGCATAAATCTGTGAGAAGGTACATCTGACAGTAACGTGAAGACGATTCGATTGGCCGGATACCATCTTGTGGTGGCCCAAGCGAAGAGATGATCCAGTCTGTTGGATCTCTCTGTGGCTGATCCCCAAGGATGATCAGACCAGCAATTGCCCGGCACCCGACAAACACATTTGAGAAACTCCCATCCTCTTTCTGAAATGAGTGAAGAAACGAGATTGTCGCGTTATCGTCTTCCGGAAGTGCATCCAGCATCTGAAGCGAGGCGAGAGCATAGAATGTATCAGCTACATTCGGCTCATTCAGCCTATAAAAGCAGTAACCGCCATCTCTGCACCGCCTATTCAGAATATAGCGGGTTGTTTTGGCATTTTGTTCTATCGTGTCGATCATCGGCTTCATCTACCCTCTAGAGAAAGTAGAAGTCATTAGCCAGCTGAACGGGCGATTGTGGCGGACTTCATCGCCATACTCACATGAGCAGGTGATGGGGGGTTCCGTGGTGCGCTGTTTGCAGACACGAAATGATATGTAGTATCTTCCTGATGATTGGCGAAGGGAAGCGTATGCTCCCTTCTATCCCTGGCATCTCCGGCAAAGGTAAGCTACAGCCATCCCGCCTTTGAGGAGATCGCCCGAGATCTTCTTTGCTGCATTCCTGACAAAGAGCTTCCGGCATGAGCTGCACCGCTTCGGGAATAACCGCTCGATACGGGACAGTTCAGCGTCCAGTTCATAGGTGAGCTGTTCCTTCTCCCTGAGTGCCGGGACTATCTCCCCATCTTCCTCAACTGATGAGAGCAGGCGGAAGACCTGGAGCGGGTTTGCTCCGGCATCCTCGAACTTCTTAAAGAGGAAGTACTGGAGAACGAGCCATGACAGTTCAGATCGATCAAATAGATCATCATACTCAAGCGGCTCTTCCTGAGCCTCAAGCTCTTCAACCGGGGAGCCGCAGAGTGGACAGTTCCCTCCAACCAGCTCTTCCATATAGATTTCTTCACGACACCCGGGGCATGTGGTGTGGCGTGCATGTGTACGATATCCCATTGTGTATTCTCCGGACTCGACAACTTCTTTTCTGCAGGCTCATCTCGGCCGGTATCGTCCGGTTCCACACGCCCCCTCATGCAGGAGGGGGATCCCAGATTATGTTACATCTCTGTTTTGAAACAAGATAAAGGTACGAGTCATACCATGCGGGGAGGCGAGAAAGCCATGAAAAAAGGCAGGAAAAAGTTTATTGGTCAGGTATCTCCCTCGCCTGGAGAGCAGGGGGATTATACCCTCGCAGGAGGAGTGAGAGCGAGACGATTGTGACAGAGGAGAGAGCCATTGCAAGTCCTGCATATTCGGGCCGGAACGTGACCCCGAAGAACGGGGTGAGGAGACCTGCTGCGATAGGAATGAGGAGAATGTTATAGAAGAAGGCCCAGAAGAGGTTGCCCCGTATCCGTCCCATCACTTTACGCGCAAGCTGGATGGCTGCAGCCGCATCGATCAGATCGTCATGGATAAGGACAACGCCCCCGCTCTCGACTGCAACATCTGTTCCTCCGGAGATTGCAATCCCGACATCGGCCTGTGCAAGAGCCGGGGCATCATTGATCCCATCCCCGATAAATGCAACCACCTCACCCTGCTCCTGGAGCCTGGATACCTCGCCAGCCTTCTCTCCCGGAAGCACACCTGCAAGTATCCGCCTGATACCTGCCCTCTCCCCGATGACCTGGGCGGTGTGCTGGTTATCCCCGGTGATCATGACAACCTGGAGGCCCATATCCTGGAAGACTGAAACCGCAGCAGCTGATGTCGGTTTGAGGGGATCGGTGATCGCAATACAGCCGGCATACCCGCGATTCATGGCAACCAGTACAACAGTCTTCCCGTCAGTTTCGGACCTGACAATCGCACCAAGCGCACTTTTTGGGATCTGGATGGATCGGCTGTCAAAGAGGGCCCTGTTGCCGATGAGAACAGGTACGCCATTGACAGAGCCGCTGATGCCAAGGCCTCCGAAGGTCTCAAAGCCTGTGGCCTCCTGGATGGGTGCCCCTCTTCGTTCTGCTTCGTGCATGATTGCCATGCCAAGGGGGTGAAGAGACTGCTTCTCAACCGAGGCTGCAGATGAGAGGAGTTCTTCCTCAGTGCAGGAGTATGGTATGGTATCGGTCACCACCGGCCTGCCTGCGGTCAGGGTGCCGGTTTTATCAATCGCCACTGTTGTTATTGTCCCTGATCGTTCCAGTACCTCGCCATTTCGTATCAGGATACCAAGTTCTGCGCCACGGCCGACCCCGACGGTGATGGCGGTGGGAGTGGCAAGACCAAGAGCACAGGGGCAGGCAACAACCAGCACAGCAATGAGTGCGGTCACGGCAAAGAGGAGAGGCGATCCAGCGATGAAATACCAGAAGAGAAAGGCAAAAACTGCAATGCTGAGAACGACCGGTATGAAGTAGGAGACGACCCGGTCTGCAATACGCTGGACTTTTGGCCTGCTTGCCTGTGCCTCCCCGACCATCCTGATAATCCGTGCAAGGACCGTATCACTGCCGACACGGGTTGCACAGACAGTCAGTACCCCGGTTGTCGAGATGGTTCCGCCTATAACGGTTGCATCCCTGCTTTTAAAGACCGGGATGGGCTCTCCAGTCACCATGGATTCATCAACATGGCTCTCACCGTCCATGACCACACCATCAACTGGTACCGCCTCTCCCGGCCTGACAACGACGAGATCATAGGGGACAATCTCCTCCAGTGGCACCTCGATCTCTGTCTTCTCCCTGATGACGATCGCCTTCTTTGGCTGAAGGCTGATTAACGCCCTGATGGCTTCGCCAGCCTTTCCTTTTGCCCGTGCCTCAAGATACCTGCCAAGGGTGAGGAAGGCTGTGAGCATGACTGCTGTCTCAAAGAAGATGAAGTCTGCTGAGAGAAAGATGCCAAATGTGCCAAAGACACTGGCTACATACGCTGTTCCGATACCAAGGGAGTACATGACATCCATATCCAGGATACCATGCCTGAGGGAGCGGACTGCGGCAAAAACGATCGGGTATGCCAGGTAGAGGAAGAAGGGGGTTGTGATGAGAAACAGGAGAACCGGCATGGGAAGGGGAAGTGGAGGCTGAAGGTGCATCAGGAGCATGAGAAGAGCCGAAACTGCAAACCCGATGATGGATCTATGAAGTTTATTACGGAGATCGCGGGCAGCCTCCTCCTCATAAAGCCCGGATGCATCATCCCCTTCAAGGCCGGTTGCCTGATAGCCTGCATCACGAACTGCTTGTCTGATGGAATCAACTGTTTGGATGTCTGGATAGAACGCCAGGTGCGCCTGCCCGGTCCCGAGATTGACTGATGCCGCGGAAACCCCGGGAAGGGATTTCAGGGTCTTTTCGATTGCCTGTACACACATTGCACAGGTCATGCCGCTGATACGGAGTGTGAGTTTTTCAGGGACGGGATCAAAGCCTGCTTTTTTAATTGCATCCTCTATCGACTGTATAGTAACCTGATTGGGATCAAATGTGATCCTGAGCTTTTCAGAGGCAGGATTCACTGACGCATGAGAGACGCCATCAAGCACACCAACGGCTTTCTCAATTGTTCCTGCACATGTTGCACAGTGCATCCCGCTGATTCCGAGATCAGCGGTAATGGCGTTTTGTCCATCCATACATATCTCCCGGTGATAGGTAGTTCTGAAAACTTAAAAAGGAGATGGGGAGTATTATGATACGTTATGGGCCATTCAACGTTTTCCAAGGTGGTGATCGAGTTGGAAGAGCCCGCCGGTTGAGTCCCCGATCTTCTCAAGTTTTGCGACGATTTCTGAGGCGTTTGCCTCTTCCTCAACCTGTTCGGAGACAAACCACTGGAGCATGATCTCCGAGGCATAGTCTTTCTGTTTGATTGCTTCTGCCATCATCGTGTTGATCATCTGCGTGACCTTCTGCTCATGGGCATATACCTCCCTGAAAAGGGTAAGCGGATCTTTCCATTCTGCTTTTGGAGCATCTATTGCAGCAAGTTTAACTGTTCCTCCACGCTCGTTGAGATAATCATAGAACTTCATTGCATGCTCAAGTTCCTCCTGTGCCTGAAGGCGAAGCCAGTGGGCAAATCCATTCCATGTCTCTTTGGTGCACCATGCAGACATGGAGAGGTACAGGTACGATGAGTACAGTTCCGCATTGATCTGGTTGTTGATTAGGTCTTCCATCTTATTTCCTATCATGCTATTCACCTCATGTTCATCTGCCGCACTGCGGCAACAGGAGAGGATGTAATTTTTGTATTGTTAAGGGTTTCGATAGCTGAAATTGAATGGATCAGGTGACAGGCAGAAATGGTGACAGGCAGAGCCGGTGGCAGCCGGGGGTCAGGTGATATGCTCTCTTCTCTTCTGACCATGATACGGAATAACAGGTTTTTCCGGGAAGACCGCAGAAAGCCCGGATCCGGATCAGGATTCGGATCCTGCCTGGGCAGGCATCAGAGAGACAATAAAGAATAAAACCATAGAGAACATACTAATATAACCCTTCCGGGCTTGTGGCTTAGCCAGGATAGAGCGTCGGGCTTCTAACCCGAATGTCGGGGGTTCGAATCCCCCCAGGCCCGCTTCTTTTCATTTTGATTGGAGAAGGTGTATACGGATTTAGTCTCTGCGTTGGTATAGCTGCCAACCAGAGGGTGACCAGTATTCTTCATATCCCCATGAAGACGGAGAGACATGCCAATTCTGAGCCAATTATCCGCCCTGGCTGCAAGACTGATGCAGAGCAGGTACTGTCTTCTTTTAAGATTCCAGACAGAATTCATTATTGTTAGACAAAATGATATGGAAAGAAAAGAGGGAGTGTAGGAATACAAAATGGGTGGGGAAGGATATGGCACCTCGCTCAAAAAGTGAGGTCATCAGGGGGAGAGGAGATCCATATCAGGCTTCTGCCACCGACAGGGAGTAGAAGCAGGATCGTTTGTGGAGAATAAAGTGGCTCAGACCTGGATCAGACCCGAATCAAAACCGTTTCAGATCAGGTGGCGAATCTCCTCTTCCGGCAATCCGGTGACCTCTGAGATCTCACTGATGGACATCCCAAATGCCTTCATCCTGCGGAGGAGTGTACGGCGCTCCTTAACAACCCCTTCGGCTATTCCTTCTTCCTTCAGCTCTGCTGTCCATCTTTTGACCTTTTCTTGTAACATGATATCCCCACAAAACGGATTTGGTAGTGGTTTATCTTCATCTGTCTTTAAGGTATTCTCAAAGAATAATGAGAAATCCCGGCGCAATGGATCGAGATCCGGGTTCTTCCTCATCCAAATATTCAGCCGTCTCCCAAGCCGGAAGAGATCCTCACTTCCAGATGACTGCTCAAGGCCAAAGAGGCTGGCTGCAAGGTTTCGTACCTCAACAAGATGATGGACCGATAGCCGGAGTTCGTCAACCACCAGGTATGGCACCGACGGCTTGAACCTGAGCACCGGATCCGGCATCAGGATGCTCGCCCCGATATCATCAGGAACTGTCCATGGTATCTCACCATTGTAGAGCACAACCGGAATGATCCCCGGCAGTGATCCCCTGGATGAAATCTGGCCGGTTCTGATCAGATCCTGCCAGAGGAGTGCCATATATGACATGATCCGAACCGGCATTGTCGGATCAGGTGCTGACTGAAATTCTATTAACAGGTAGATAACCAGAGTCCGGTCACCATACCTGACACTCCAGATGAGGTCATCTTCACGCTCCCTGAGATCGTCGGTCACATAACTGCCATTGCACCGCTTCAGTGTCTGAAAGTCGCAGGCTGAGGCAAAGTCGGGATGAAGAAAGCCGGTAATAAAATCTGCCATCATCTCTTTGTGGCTGAAGAGGCGTTTATACGGGTGATCTGAATCTGAGATGTTGTTCACACTCCAAATGACTCCTGCTGAACCATTGCATCAGTAGCGAAAGGATTATTCTCATTCCATGATGCAGGAATGGAATGCAAAGCACTGATTATGAAGTATTCTGTCAGATCGCGTTATAATGTTCTTGAGCGGAGGGCGAAAGTAAAGATGGCTGAACCTGATCGCGTAGAATCACATATCCAGGTGACGATAGCACCTTCAGGAGATCATTGCCGCTCGCAACAGGCTCACCCGCCATTTTGTTCTTGCGACAAGCTCGCCTGCCTTCCACCACATGCCGGTTGAAGAGAAGCGGGTGAATCTCCTGAAGCTGATAAGAGACCTTTTGACCACTTCATCCGTTATGAGATGGAGGCTGACAACGATACTTAGGAACGGCACTCGCCCGAACTTGCTACTGGCAGTCTGCCAGCCCTATGGCAGAATTGTCAATTGAGTGGCGCTTTCTTAATGGATCCGGATCCAGGCCTTTCCTGAAGAAACGAATGCCTTTTCTGCTTCAAGGTATATCCAGACGTATGCTCACGCCTGAGGATATCGCTGCTGCACGGAAAAGGATAGAACCCTATATTCACAGGACACCGCTTGTCTATTCGCCGACATTTTCCACGATGACCGGGTGCGAGGTGTACCTCAAGCTTGAGACCCTCCAGAAAGCTGGTTCGTTCAAGGTGAGGGGTGCTGTCCATTCGATTCTGCAGAACAGGGAAGCCATCAGTAAAGGCGGCGTGGTTGCTGCATCCGCAGGCAATCATGCACAGGGAGTGGCAATTGCTGCTGGGAGTGCCGGTACCAGGGCAACCATTGTGATGCCTGCTGGATCATCTGTTGCCAAGCAAGAGGCGACACGGGGCTACGGTGCTGAGATCGTCCTTGCAGGGCGAAACCTGGAAGAATCTATCAGGTATGCGGGTGAACTTGAAAAACGAGGCCTCTTTTTTATTCATCCCTATGATGATCCAAATGTAATAGCCGGAGCAGGGACAATCGGGTGTGAGATCCTTTCCGATCTGCCGGGTGTTGATTATGTGATTGTTCCGGTTGGCGGCGGAGGCCTGATTGCTGGTATTGCTACCGCCATCAAAGGAGTTCAGGAGAAGACCCGGATCATCGGTGTCCAGTCAGATGCAAGCGACGCTGCATACCAGGCATTTACCTTTGGCAGCAGGGAGGCGGTCAGCCCCGGCAGGACAATTGCAGATGGGATTGCAGTTCCGGTGCCGGGCAGGGAATCGTTCACCCTGATGAAGAAATATGTTGACTGGATGTATACCGTCACCGAAGAGGAGATGATACAGGCGATACTCCTTCTTCTTGAACGGAAGCACCTGGTCGTGGAAGGGGCGGGCTCGGCGGCACTTGCATTTCTCCTCTCAGGAAAAGCAGTTTTTCCCCCGGCAAGCAGGATTGTGCTGGTGCTCTCGGGAGGCAACATCGATCTCGGGCTCCTCTCCCGGGTGATGCACCAGGCCCAGCTCAGGCGGGATCGGGCGATGTGGATCTCGGTTGTCATCAGCGATTCTCCCGGTTCCCTTGCACGTATGCTTGGAATAATAGCAGATACAGGTGGAAATATTATGGATCTCATCCATAAAAGGGATGAGAAGGGGCTCCACCCGACCGAGATCCGGGTGGAGATCGAGATCGAGACCCGCGGGGCAGATCATCAGCAGAGGATACGATCAATGCTTGCTGGTGCCGGATATGCCCTGAGGTGATCACCTGACCCCTGTGCCGGGAGGAACGTCCCGGTTCGGGATGAGGAGCGCTGCTTCATCGCCTGCCGCAAGGATCATGCCCCTGCTCTCGACACCAAAGATTGTTGCCGGCTCGAGGTTGGTGACGACGACGACAAGGGATCCATTGAGTTGCGCTGGGTCGTGGAACTGGGCGATCCCTGCCACAACCTGCCGCTCTTCGGTGCCGATATCAACCCTCATCTTCAACAGCTTTTTTGAGCCTTTGATGGGATCGGCTGCCAGGATTCTGCCCACCCGGAGATCGAGCTGTGCAAACAGATCGACTGGCACTGTCGGAATCTCTTCTTTCTCCGGCTGTTCCCGCTTCTTTGCCGCCTCTACCCGTGCAGCAAACGTTGATTCAAGAGATTCGTACTGGTCATTCTCAATCCGTGCAAAGAGCGGTTGCGCTTTCTGAAGGGTGACGCCTGAGAGTTGAGTAGTACACTCATCAAGGGTATGATCAGTAAGCGGTGTTGTATAGCCAAGCATCTCCCAGGCCCGCCGGGCGCAGTCGGGCATCACCGGTTCGATCAGGAGACAGAGTGCCTTGACGATCTGCAGGCAGTCGGCAATCACAGCTTCCGCAGCTTCCCTATTGTCCTTTATCAGCTTCCAGGGAGCGTTCTTCTGGATATGGTTGTTGCCAAAGGTCGCCAGCGCCATGATGCCGTCAACTCCGGATTTGAACTCAAATGCACGGAAGGCTTCATCAATTGTTTCCCTGCTCTTCCCGATCTCGTCAAGAATCTCTGCTGCAGGCGGAGTTGCCGGGATACCGCCAAGTTTTGCCTCGGCAAAGTACAGTGACCGGTAGATGAAGTTTCCAAGGGTATTGACGAGTTCGTTGTTCACCCGTTCCTGGAATGCCTTCCAGGAGAAGTTCAGCTCTTTTGTGTGGCTTGTATAGCTGAGGAGATAGTACCGGAGATAGTCTGAGGGGAGGCCGACATCAAGGTAATCCTCGTTTGCCCAGACGACATAGCCGCGTGATTTTGAGAATTTCTGGTCCTCAACTTTCAGCATGCCTGATGCGACGACGGCATCGGGGGTCCCATACCCTGCCGCATGGAGGAGGGCTGGCCAGAAGATACAGTGGTGGTAGATGATATCTGATCCGATGAAGTGCGTCACGTCCCCATCGCCGCACCAGTACTGCGTCCAGTCGGCATTGTGGCTCTCTGCCCACTCTTCGGTAAACGAGATGTAGCCGATTGGCGCATCAACCCAGACATAGACGACGAGATCCTCGTTTCCAGGGAAGCGGACACCCCACTCCAGGGTGCGTGTGATGCACCAGTCGCGAAGCTCGTTCTCGATCCAGCCGATGGCATAGTTCCGGGCATTGATCGTTCCTTTCAAATTGGGGAGATAATCCAGGAGATAATCCTGGAATCTGCTCAGCCTGAAGAAATAATGCTCCTGTTGCCGCATCTCTGCCCTGGTATGGCAGGTGGTGCAGGTGGGGTTTTCGATCTCGCCTGGTTCAAGGTGTCGGCCGCATCCCTGGTCGCATTCATCCCCGCGGGCGTGTTTGCCGCAGTGGGGGCAGTCTCCTTCGACATACCGATCGGGGAGGAATCGTTCACAGGAGGTGCAGTAGCTCTGGCTGACGATCTCCGAGTAGACATAGCCGGCATCGGTCAGCCTGTTGATGATCGATTGTGTCCGTGCGTGGTTGGTTTCGTTGTCCGTCATCCCGAAGTGATCGAAGATGACACCCATCCGTTCGAAGGTTTCCTTAAAATGGGTATGGTAACGCTCGGATAGTTCACGGGGGGTTGTGCCGGCTTCTTCTGCAGAGACGACGATCGGTGTCCCATGGTTGTCTGAACCGCAGATAAAGAGGACATCTTCACCGGCCCGCCGGAGATACCGGACATAGCAGTCTGCGGGCACATACGTCCTCAGGTGCCCGATGTGGCATAATCCATTGGTATACGGAAGACCACAGGTGACCAGTTTCGGTTTGCCACTCATCGTTATGCTTTTTGCACCCGGATCGTATAAATACAGTGTGAGTTATGGCGAAGCGAATGATGATCCCTGTACGCGGACTCGGATCCGCGGTTTCTCCACCGTCCGTCTCCGCTCTTGCAGCATGGGCTGGTGAACGCGCAGGGATTGGCGGTGACCTGGTCACCTACTACCTGACAGAGACACTCAGGCCACAGAAAGAGATCGATCTGCCTGCAGCGGGAGGGTGGTTTTACCATGAGCGTGCTGCTGCAGCCTGTCTCCCTGATGCGCCGGCAGATGATATACTAGAGGATATCCGGACTGTTTTGTCGATGAAGAGGGACTGCTGGTGGTCCCTGCCGTCAGCTGCCGCACTCTGTGATGATCCGGATGAAGACCAGGTGATGGCATACCGGCAGGTTCTCAGGATGATGCGGGATGCAGGAGTCTATGGCCATGTCATTCTCTCTGCCCAGGTGCCGACCTCTCTTGAGCTTGAACTGATCAATGGCAGGCGTGCATTCTGGTACCTGCCTGTACCAACTGAGCAGGGCCTGGAAAAAGTGCTTGAGGTTCAGAGGGATATTGCAGTGCCGCCTTCACGGCTCCCGCTCCTGCAGGAGCTGATGGGATCCTATTCGGTCCGGAAGGTGATCGTGGTGGATGCGGGCGAAGCCGATCTCAGGCAGGCTCTGGAGCTTGTGGATGCAGATAATATCATGACCGGAGGGTTTGCACCGGCAGAGAACCGCACCCGGTACTGGAGTGCTCTGGTTGCCGGGTCGTACATCCCAAGGTAAGTGGGAATCCGAGGCACGTGAGAATCCAGGGCCAGTGGGGAGCCAGAGCACGTGGGGATCCAGGGCAAAAGAGGGATCAGAAAGTCACGTCACCGGCTTTCATCCTTGAGACTGAGGGTTTCGGCCACATTCACGAACTGATCGAAGTGGGCTGTCCTCCCAAGGAGGGAGAAGGATATTTTGTCCCTGAATGTGAAGGGAAATGTCCCGCCGGAAGCGTTTGGGTGGCCTCCGCCGCCAAACTCGGCGGCGATGAGATGGGAGACCGGCGGAACTGACCTGAGAGAGAAACGGCCGTTGTCAGAGACGATAACCTCAATATCGGTATTAAATGAATCCCGGATGGCAGCTGCTGTTTCGCTTGGATAGTTGTAGAGAGGTGCAAAGGCGATTCGAAACCGCCCTTCCCTGACTTTTGTCTTCCTGATGCTCTTTGCGACAGCCAGGTTTCGTTCTGTTTCAATGGCGTGGTACGTTGTCCTGATCCAGTCGTCTGAAAAGATGCCTGCTTCCAGGCGGTCCCGGAGCGGCCGGAGGTTTTTGTTGATGGATCCGATCTGGCCAAGGACTGCGGATCTCGGATCGGTATGGTTCCAGAGATCATAGTCGCAGACGACCTTCGCAATCTCAACAGATACCGGATCGTCGGCTGCAATTGCCCGGGCGACAAGCCCGCAACCGCAGGTGGAGGTGTCGATGGTGAGTTCCCCGGTATACTTTCTGATCTCGTCGATCTCGTTCTGTTTCCAGCGATGGTGGTCGCGCCAGATAATCTGCCAGCCGGCTTTTTTTGCGCGGCGGGCAGCCTCGTCGACTCCTTTCTGGTACCCGAGATCCGAGATGGAGATGATATTGCCCCTGCCGGGGATGTTTGCCAGCGTATTGAGGTTTTTGACAAACCTGCCGACCGGCGAGAAGATGGTAAAGACCTCGTCATGGCCATAGACACGCCTGTGGATTGCATCTGCTCCGGCAGCGTCAAGGTCGTTGTGCGTCAGGTGGATGATCTCCGGCATCCGTTCCCGCACCCGCTCCTCAAGGGTTGGCCCCTGCTTCTTTTCTCCTCTGCCTGCACTGCCAAAAGGCCATCTCATGGATATGTATCTGTTCCATTGCGTGATAAATGGGGGCGGTGGCGGTGAGGGGGGAGGGATGGGAGGTGAGATCAGGTGTCACCAGCTGTATTGTTATGTGGGCAATTGTAAGATTTCTCAGGAAGAAGTAAATTTACTGAGGCTGATGAATGGTTATGGCAGAAGTAAAAAATGATATTAATGATATACTCTTTCTCCTTCAGAAGATTGAAAGTATCATAGACACCCGGCTCATTGGAGAGATTGAGCCGGATGATGATGAGATTAGCCTGATTGCCGGGTACCAGGAGCGAAAGAAGAAAGGGACTCTGGTGCTCCATGAAATATAGGGTTTTCCTAGAGAATCGGGCAAAACGAGAACTTGAATTAATTGATGAGCCCGATCATCAGTATATAAACAATAGCATATAAACAATAAACTACAACAATTAAAGGAAGGATTCGCTCCCGATCTGGATATTCGAAAATTAAAAGGGATAAAGAATACATACCGACTTCGAGTAGGAAGCTGGCGAATAATCTTTGAGCTCGGCCCGGACTATCAGATTGTTATAATTGGAATACGACCCGGAAAAAGCGCGTATAGAGATTATTAGCTCATGTTTAGCTCATGTGCCGGGATTGATTTTTTTTCTTTATACTCCTGTGATTCTGAAAAGAGAGCAATATCCAAAGTCCAAGGTAAATATTGAGACGACAAGAATTAAAAGGGCATTCCTGACTGCTTTCTTATCACAATAGAGCAAAAGCGGATGTATTAAATAGAGATCTGGCGTATATTGTAATCCCAAAGCCTCAGTAGCTCAGACTGGGAGAGCGCCAGACTGAAGATCTGGTTGTCCCCGGTTCAAATCCGGGCTGGGGCATCCCAATTTTAAGTTCAATGCGTTTTTATGCAATCGTAACCTGAATATAGGTGTATGATCCCGCCAGTCTCACCCACCAGAGCAGATTCTCTGTCAGTTTTTCAAATGCGCCTTTTTCTTTGAAAATTGAGATCAAAAGTATATTTCCACTGGAACCACTGTTTTTCATCAACATCGAAGCGATTTAAGCCACTTTTCATAACTCACCCATACTTTGTGTATCAGATGCACGGATATGTGCGGGTTTATGAGGGAATACACCGCTATTGAGGCGTGGGTTTGTAGGAATTGCTAGCATGAAGTATCCCCCTTTGAACCGATAGAACCATTGAATACATAGAAGCAACAATATAAAAATCGGCAAGGATTGGGATAGACCAGGAGCGGTATTACCGCTATCCCGCCTTCCAATAGGTATGTATCCTTTTTCCCAATAATTATGAAGAGCCCTTTAATATCGCTTTGATTGTATCCGCTTTATCTTTTGAACGATTACGAACAGTGTTTTTTAATTTTGTTTTATCGAGAATTTCACCAGTAGGATTTTTCCCATGTGCATTATTATGGCAAAATCCACAAAGAACAATCAAATTGCTATAAACGTTATTATCTCGCTTCCAATCAATGTGATGCACTTCTTGGGCTGGGTTTTTACATCCTCGAAACTCACAAACCATCACTTTATTTTTTATCTTATTTCTCTTGGTTTGGGTTAGATTGGAAGTTTTTTTAGGCTTATTAGCTTTACTATCCCATACCAAAGATTCAAAAAAATCTGAGGAGTCAGAAGGTGTTTTTTTACGAGCCATTAATAATCAAACCGTATCTTATTTTTTTCGTTTCTTGGAAGAACCAGCACCATCAAAAAACTTCTCAAAATCCGTCTTTTTTCTCCCATCTCCTGTTGAGGCTTTTCTAACCATTCCTTTTATCGTTTTAGGCTCCTTCCACATTTAAATCCCCAATAAATTTTATATGTGTTGCTTTATTTTCATTCATATTGAATATTTCGGAGAGGTTTTAAGACAAAATAAGCAACCATAGGTAACGTAACAAACCTTGTTTAAAAAAAAGATTGGCATTCTGGAAAGAAAGCAATTGATGATTTGTGCGACTTCTTTGCCATAATATCACTCCATACACTTACCGGGATCACAATTGCCGAGACCGGGGTGTATGGCGAGGGGGCGAGGTTTGAGATAACTGTGCCGGGTGGTGTCTGGCGGAGGGGTGGGGACGAAACCAACTGAATATCAGGTACAATCCTGAGGTACAATCCTGAGGTAAATCCCACTATTGTCTGGAGAGACTGAACCTGCATCAGACAAAACCCGGCTGTATCAATCATGCTGTATCAATCATATGCGAGTAACGCTTATGTACGAGTAAACCGAAAGCAAATTCTTGAAAAGGGGGGGGCAGGCTGATGAAGAAACCCGGGGTTTTTTTCATAACCATCATTCTCCTCATTGCAACAGCAGGCATGGGGGTCTACATGGCAGCACTGGATATTACGGTGAGACATCCGCATGAGAGAACAGTGGTTGACGTTGTGGAGATGTACGATGAGGCCACTGAGCAGTTGACCCTCCAGCAATACAAGGCTGCCATCGCCAGATATGACAGGCCGCTCCAGATAAACAATAATGATCCCATGGCATGGAACAACAGGGGCGTTATGATGAGTAGACTCGGCAGGTACGAGTCTGCCATCGCATCATATGACAGAGCGATCGAGCTAGATCCCGGTTATTTCTTTATATGGTCCAACAGGGCTGTTGCGCTCGAGAGACTGGGCAGGTACGAAGCTGCCATTGCATCATATGAAAAAGCACTCGAGCTTGAACCGGATCATGTACATGCATGGAAACACCGGGCTGGCTTGCTTCTTGGCCTCGAACGCTACGAGGATGCCGTTGCATCATATGACAGCTATATCAGACATGATCCTGATGATGCAGACGTCTGGGTCGGCCGGGGCGATGCACTGACAGAGCTTGGCCAGACTGCAGATGCAATAGCATCCTACAACAGGGCGCTGGCAATAGATCCAGACCACGCCTGTGCCCGGGATAAACGGGGTCGTCTGCTCGACGAACTCAGGTGAGCTATGGATGCTGTAGCACGATTATGCCTGAAGAGCCTGAAAGAAACCTGAGGGCATCAATGCACTAATACGGAGCAGTAAACCATTAAGGAGCATCCGGCTCAGAAGAATGCCTGCGAGGCTGTAGTCATAGCATCAATACGAGAGGCCGGGCAGGCAAAGATGGAGAATTTCAGTTTCCTTAGCCCGTAATATCTCCATCTGCATCCCCCGCCATTTGGAGACACCACTACCTTTATGGTCTGATACTCCCATCTCCGTGCATTATGGCACTATTCATCGTCCTTGGGAAACTGACCGATCAGGCTATTGCAAAGTTGAAGGAAGCAAGGGCAAGGGATGAGAAGGCAAAAGAGCAGATCGAGCAGGCAGGAGGGGTGCTGCATGGCCTGTATTACACGTTTGGCCGGTATGACTTCGTCGCTGTCATCGAACTACCATCCCCGGAGATACTCGCAGATGTCATCATCAACATCAGCCAGTGGGGTACCGTCAGCACCGAATCCCTGACAGCGCTCCTTCCCGAACAGGTCTATGATATGACAAAGTAAGCGGGAAGCACGCGTAACCGGCATTGCTGAAAAGACCGGATAATTGGGAAGACGCACAAAGTATCGCCATGAAACCATTCTGAAGAGGAATGTCAGGATCCGGCACCGGCATTTCTCTGTCTCCACAATTTCTATTGTATTTCCATTTGCCATTTCAACTGGAGATCCAGCCTGATTACGAAACTATATCAGAAGAATGCATCATATACAGACTAAAGAATCGAAGGTATGACAGCAATCGATAACAGGTTCAGGCTTCTTGGGTATATCGCCATCACAAGGGAAGCAACAGTATATGATATTTCGAAGGTGTTGAGCCTCGATTCGGCATATGTCCACCGAATGGTCAAAAAACTGGTGGATGAAGGCCTTCTGATCAGGTGTGATCCCATCCGGAACGAGAAGGGTGCACCCACAAAGCCGATCCGCCTGACACTGCATGGATTGCAGGAGATTTTTTGCCATGCTCTCTCAGCTGCCAGGAAGAGCAAAAACCCCTATCATACAGATACGACCGGGGAACTCCGGGTTGGGACAAGAACGATCCGATCCATGATCGCCCATAACCAGGATCTCCATCCCGCCCTGCATGCATATCTCTGTCTCTTTGATACCTGTGCAGAAGAGTTCTTTCAACCCGAACCTGAGCAGGAGGAGGCATATCAGAACGTCCGCTGGGTATCCACCCTGACGATGATGATCGAGGCACTGGTTACTGCCCTGCCACCAGGAACGCACAGCCAGTTTGGTTCAGCAGCCCTGGACAATGGGGGATTGGGGCATCCATCAGAGAGGAAATCGGGGGATGCCACCACAGGCAGGGAGACAGGCAGGGACACAGAGACGAGCACCATGACCGATTTCGATGCAGATTCGTTTGGAGCAGATCTCTTTCTGGAGATGGAGAGGGTGGTATTGGCAATCTCCAGACATGCAGAATCAGAAGGAAGAGGAACCCATATCCTTCAGTACTTCTCAGATGAGATCCTCCCTCTCTGCAAGCCATTTGAAGACGCAATTACTGCCAGGATCATGGAATATGAAAAACGGGCTGCACATCTCCAGCAGATCCGCCATCAGCTTGCACTCATTGACGCCGGTTCATTTGAATGCAGTGGGAAGACCACCAGCCATGAGATGTCTGCCCAGGCAAAACGCTCATGATGCCGCTCTTTTCCAAAATAAAGATCTATTCATCTTCATTCTTCTCATAGTGTTTCCTCAGAAACTTCCTGACCAGCTCTGATTCAAGCAATCCCTGATCAAGCTGGTCGATGATGGCATCAATCCTCTTCACCTCTTCGATGACCCGCTCCATCTCCTTTCCCCCGCGAGAAAAAAAATTGAGAACCCACAGAAAATGTGCCGGTCAGCAGATTAAATCCAACACCAGACCGCGGTAGGAAGCAGGCATCCCCTGATGGTGATTGTTGGGATACGTCATGGTCATTTTCATGGAGCCAGAAACCTTATGATGCCGGGGCGAGATAGGAAAGCAGCCATGCCAACAGATAGCATGGCGACAGGAGGCGAGACCATGAAACGGATACTACTATCCCTCATACTCATCGGCCTTGCCGTGATCTCGTGTGGAGCAGCACTCGAGGTTGATGCACTGGCTGATGAGTACAATACAGGAGATACCTTTGAGATCTCCGGAACCACCAATCTTGCTGCAGGAAACGAACTGATCGTGACAGTTGTATCGCTCTCTTTTGCACCGACAGTAAAGGAGACGCCTGCAGGTTTTACCGGGACAGCCGGAAAAACGACAGTCGTTGAAGGAGTGGAGGAGAATACCTGGTCATTTACCGTTGATACAACCGACTTTATCCCGGATGACTATATGGTAACGGTTGAAGCAATCGAGCCGGATATTGCTGCACACACTACCTTCACCCTGCTTGAGGCACCACCACCCACCCCTGAGCCGACACCTGAACCGACACCGGAGCCGACACCAACACCTGAACCTGAGCCTGAACCACCAGTGACTCCTGGTTTTGGGGTTTTCGCTGCAGCAGC
Source organism: Methanocalculus natronophilus (assembly GCF_038751955.1). NCBI lineage: Archaea > Methanobacteriati > Methanobacteriota > Methanomicrobia > Methanomicrobiales > Methanocalculaceae > Methanocalculus > Methanocalculus natronophilus. The sequence continues at coordinate 157,945 of NZ_JBCEXH010000001.1, forward strand.
CGGGATTGCGTTTGCACTGATGGCAATCAGGAGACAGTAAAAAAGCCGCTTTGAGAGAGGATTCATCCAAGGATCGCTATGACACCTGCACCGGCAACCATGATAATCGCGCCAGTAATCCTGCCCAGTCCCGATTGCTCCCCAAAGAAAAGTATCCCAAAGACGACAGAGAAGACGATGGCAAGTCGCTTGATACTGATCACATACGGAACAATCGCATGGGTATAGGCGAGGTTTATCATCACAATCTCAAGAGCCAGGATGAGGCCGACAAGAGGATACGCAAGCATGAGCAGAGAGGGTGAAGAACAAAAAACAGATCCCTTCACCCCCTTTCTCCGATTGTCAAAAATAGTGAGAGCCAGAAAGGCTGTCGCAAGAAGGGTGAAGACTATCATTGAGCCAAAGAATGGATCAGAGTTTTCCACCACCTGTTTATCGAAGTTGACAGATATCGAGAAGAGAAACGCAACCGCAAGCATCGACTGGACACCGCGATCATGCCTGAGCCTCTGAAAGGGCGTGGCAAGTGTTGCACAGCGGTTTTCACCGGGATCAAGATGGAGAATATAGGCTCCAGACGCCACGAGCAGCATCCCGACAGCCCCGCCTGTTGTTGGGATCTCACCCAGGATCAGAAAGGACGTCACAAGCAGAAAAACAGGTGTGAAGGCAAGCATCGGGATACAGAGTGAGAGATCGCTTCTGGTGAGAGCCCGGTACAGCAGGATTGTCGCAAGGATATTAATCATGACCGTGCCCGAGATGGCAGGGAAGAGGCCGGGCCCAAGCGGGGGAATCCCCAGTGCCAGAATCACAATACCAAGAAAAAACGATGCAGCAAGAAACGAAAAACCTGCAAGCGGGTACAGCCGCTCCTCTGTAAGCAGGCGTTTGACCATTCCTGCGTATACTGCCTGGGATACAGCCCCGCCAAGAGCAAACAGAAACCAGAGCATCGCACACCCCGGATAGAGAGGGGATGTACTGCCGTACCAATTGAATGCATTGGTTCTACCAGGGGAGCATGCCTTGAGAGCGGAGAAAGAGCAGCATCAGGCATACAGCAGAAAGGGTGTATCCAGCCGGATAAAACCCGCTGATCCTCAAAAAAAAGCAGGATATCAGGTCAGGCGTACGCAACGAGCCTGATACCCATCTTCTTCTCGATCTCCTGGATCTGCATGAGATCGGCTTCAGATAGCGGTGCAACCGGGGTCGGCTTCTCATGAGCCAGAAGAACAACACCAAGCTCATCCTCAAGGTGTGCAATCCGTGAGATGGCTGCTGGTTCCAGGTGGGCATATGCTGTACATACCATACTATCACCATCCCCTACTAGTGTCATGACAAATATATACTTAACTATAAATTTAATTTTACCTATAGAAAATTCCCTGATGTACATGAGCAGGCTCCAACTGATTTCCCAGGAAACGGGGACGCAACAGAGCAGATCCTGATTCATTTGTTTCACTTTTTTTGAAAAAAAAGCCACAATAACCCTTTAGAAAGCCAGACGAGATGAAAGCCGTGTATCTGCACCCCATCCACCCTCTTTTTTTTGGATCTGCTGATGGACAGGCTTATAAAACAAGAGGTGTAATCAGGCAGCTATCCAATGGCAATCCAGTTTTCAATCCTGACCCCTCTCCTGTTCATGTTGTCTCTTTTATTTGTGAGCATCGGATTTCTACTCCGCAATACCTGGGACAGGGAGCTGAAGCTGCCTATCACCCTCTTCTTCGTATTTGCTGCCATCTGGTGTGCGGGAGACGCAGTATTCTACATATTTACTGACGCAGAATTCCAGCTTGCCGCAACAACCATATCCTTCATCGGGATTGCCTTAATTCCCGTTGCATTGTTTCTGATAGCCTTTGCATACGCCGGTATGGGCCCGTTCTTTACCCTGAGAAAAAAACTTGCACTCTTCATTATTCCAGGTATAACCATCATGCTGGTTGCAACAAACAGTCTCCATTATCTCTTTTACTCCGGAGTAACCAGGCAGTATCTGTTTGGCACTGTCATCTGGGAAGTCTCATATGGACCACTCTACCCAATCCACATCATCTATTCATTCTTCCTGGTTGCAACCTCAATTGGTATCCTCCTCTACACCTACACAAACAGCAGTGGTCTTATCCGGCGCCAGATATCCTGGCTTTTTCTTGGAATACTCGTTCCTCTCACAATCAATATACTCCATATCCTCCGGATCGATCCCCATCCGGGCCTGGACTGGACACCGTTTGCCCTTATCTTCACAGCAGGCATTCTTGTCAGCGGCCATGCCCGTATCAGGCTCTTCTCTATTGTCCCCCTTGCACGCGACAGGATCATCGAATCTATGGAAGATGGGATTATCGTCCTTGATCGGGATTATCGGATCATTGACATGAACAAATCCGCCACACTGACAGTTGGCGAGACATTCAGGGACGTGGAAGGGACTGATGGAACAGCCATCCTCAACCGGTGGGGATCCCCTGACCCAAAAAAGCAATCCGTGCTGGTTCACCGAAAAATCGACAACAGGACATTTGAGGTGCGTTCCCACCGGCTCAGGGATAAAATCGGTAATGAATACGGGGTAATCATCTTTATTCGGGATATAACAGAGGTATACCGGGCACGGAAAAGCCTTGAGGAGGCAAACAAAAAACTCAACCTCCTCTCCTCAATCACCCGGCACGATATCCTGAACCAGATTACTGCAATTCTTGGGTATGGATCGTTAATCCGGGAAGAACTCCCCGATGATCCCGAGATACAGAACTACATGAGCAGACTCAATGCTGCGGTCAGGACGATACAGCGCCAGATCTCATTCACCGCAGACTATGAAAACCTCGGTATGGCTGATCCGGTCTGGCAGCATGCAGAGACGGTCATCCACCGTGCCATGCAGGAGACAGATACCGGATCCATTCCAATAGAGGTGAAGACAGGTAATCTTGAGATCTATTCCGATCCCCTCTTCTTCAAGGTCTTTGCAAACCTTTTTCAGAACACCATCCACCATGCAGAGGGAGCAGCAAAGATCACCATCTGGTTTGAAAAACGTGGAGACGACGGCGTGCTGGTTGTCGAAGATGACGGTATCGGCATCCCTGAGAATATGAAAGAGAGGATATTCACCCATATCCGTGGAAGCAAGATGGGGCTTGGCCTCTTTCTCATTCGCGAGATCCTCTCGATCACAGGCATGGGCATTCAGGAGACGGGCACCTATGGAGAAGGTGCCCGTTTTGAGATTTTTATTCCTGAAGATACATTCCGGAATGCACCAGAGAAGACTGGCTTTTAGCAGTTCAGGAAGCAATCTCAGCTGATGCGTGTGGATCAAAGGGATTTGTCCGCACAGAGAGCGAGAAGAGGTACGGGTAGTGATTTTTCAGGTACTCCATGTAGTCGAGCCACCCGATAAGCAGGTGAAGAACCACCCGTTCACAATCCCGGGAAAGATGCATAAGGTCAGGTTCAGAGAGATCCCTCAGATCCCGCCGTGCCGAGAGTTCATCTCCAAAATGGGAGAGCGCGGTAATCATCTCTGCAAACGGTTCGTCTTCGAAGAGCATCGGGTGCTGGAGGAGCTGGATCATCACTCCCCGCTTCCGTGAGAGAAACTGTTCCAAAGCCACCAGATCTATCTTCCCGAGTTCACAGCGGCACTCCATCCCAAGAAGACTCTTTCGGGCTGCTCCAAACCGTCTCGCATCCCAGTCATCCCCGATGAGGAGATCATCTCTGCCTGACAGAACAGACGGAACAGCGTCTTTCAGCCGGTATATACAGGGAACACCAAGCTCAGAGAAGAAGACGCCGATCAGCATCCCGATTTTTTTCTTCCTGGCCTGCTGGTTGCTCCGTGAGACCGTCATGTCTATGATATAGGCAATGACGGTAAGAAACGTGCCGACACCGGCAAGGATCAACAGAAGGACAAGGGTGCGGCCGGCATCGGTCTTTGGAACAATATCGCCATACCCGACTGTTGCGATAGTCACGATGATGAAATATACCGCCTCAAAGAGCGAGAGACCCTCAAGTGCCGCAAGGCCAAGAGATCCGACGAGGAAGACCAGGAGAAGAATCCCAAGGTAGAGACGAAAACGCTGATCATCAGTTCCCATAGAGACAGATGAGTGGTATGATACCAATCAGATAAGAAAGGATCCCTCCCAACCGGGATCGGTCACATCCATACCAGAGGAGTTATTATCATTCTGGATGAATATATACTGATGAAGCTGCCGATCCCTCCAATGGGCGTCAGAACAAAAATATTACTTGCATTTCTTGCAATATCAGTAATTTCACTTCTCATCGCAGCCGGAATAGCATCTTCTGTGATTACCACACTCGGAACAACAGCGATAAAGGAGAGTGAAAGTCTCGGCAGGCAGGCAGTCGGGGACAGTACCTCGGCTCTGATCGAAGATGCAGAAGACTATATCCTGAGGGCAGCACTTGACCAGGCAGAACAGATCTCGTTGTATTTTGAGGATACTGAGAAAGCCATCATGACAATGGCAGTATATGGAAGCGGGATCTTTGATCTCCCCCCAATCCATACTGCAACGCAGTCAGGCGAGATTATCACACCGGGCAGCAGCCCAACACCAGAAGAACGCCTCTGGCTCATGCAGATGGAACGGATCATGATACCTGTTGCCACAACCCATCCTGACATAACCTGGTGCTATATCGGAACAGAGACTGGAATCGTCAGGATCTTCCCAAAAGCTGATCTCCCGGAGTCATTTGATCCCAGAACCCGTGATTGGTACCGGAACGCACGTTTGAGCGAGCAGGTCGTCTGGTCACGCCCCTATATCGATGCGGGCGGTGAAGGCCTCACGGTCACGGGATCGTATTTGATCCAGGATATCGATTATACGTGGGTGCTTGGAGCTGATGTCACCATAGAGACCATTAACCAGATGATCATCGAAACCACAATCAGCGGTGACGGATACGCGATGCTCATTGATGCAGACGGCCACGTCATCAGCAGGCCTGGTCTGGATGCAGGCGATCGGCTCTGGGACGAGTCATTCACCACCGAGAATCTGCTGGAGTCAGCAAACCGTGAACTCAGGGCAGTTGTCCTGAAGATGGTGGATGGACAATCCGGGATCAGCAGAATATCGCTTGACCAGAATGAGGTATTTATCGCCTATGCCCCTGTCCGGAGCACCGGGTGGAGCATTGCTGTTGTGATGCCGGTTGAGACGGTCATCGCACCGGCTCTCCAGACAGGAGAGAGGCTTGAGGAGCAGACAGCAAAAACGGCTTCCAAGATCGACAGCCAGATCACCAGAACACGACATCTCTTCATCGTTACCATGGTGGTTCTGATCGGATCTGCCATCATCGGCTCAGCCCTCTTCTCCCAGGCGATCACCCGGCCGCTCAAGCGGCTGAGTGAAGGAGCAGAAGCTATCGGGAGTGGAGACCTGGCATACCGGGTCGATTGCGGGACACGTGATGAGTTTGCCGACCTGGCATCAAATTTCAACCAGATGGCAGAGGATCTGCATACTATGATGGAGGACCTCAAGAGAACGACTGCTGAGAGGGAACGCCTCTCACGGGAGCTTGAGATTGCCCGGAGCATCCAGGAGAGTTTCCTCCCTGACCGGGCACCCATCATCAAGGGCTTTGATCTCGCTGCAAGAAGTGTCCCTGCCCTCTTTGTCGGGGGAGACTTCTACGACTTCATTCCAATTGATGAGGGTCGCTACGGTCTTGTGATCGCAGATGTCTCAGGAAAAGGAGTCTCTGCTGCCCTCTTCATGGCGCTCTCAAGAACCCTTGTCCGGGCAAGTACCGCAGATGAGCCTTCACCCGCTGTTGCAATAGCCCAGGCAAACAGGCTCATCTACGAGGATTCACGGACAAGCATGTTTGTCACGCTCTTCTACGCCATCCTTGATGCACACAAGAGAACACTGACATACGTGAATGCCGGTCATAACCCCCCGATTTTCCTGCGTGGCGATGATCATTCGATCACCCTCCTGAAGGCTGAGGGAATAGCCCTTGGTGTCATGGAGGAGATCGAGCTTCAGACAATCGAGATTCCGCTCCATGAAGGAGATCTCCTCATTCTCTACACCGACGGCGTTACAGAGGCAGAAGACAAAAACCAGGAGCTCTACGGGGAGGAGCGGCTTGAGAAGGTGATGATGGAGATCCAGGGAAGAACCGCATCAGGGATTATTGATGCTGTTATGGAGGATATTGCAGCATTTGTCGGCGATGCACCCCAGTCAGATGATATCACGCTTCTGGTGATGAAAGCAGAAACAAAGACAGACCAGTTGGAGGAGTGAGATGCACGAAACCTGGCTCTGCCCCTACTGTGAAAACACCTTCATTCCGCAGGTGCGATGCGCCACATGCGGTCCGGGGCCGGAGTTTGCAACCTGTCCCCGGTGTGAGGCAACACTTCGAAGGCCAGTAAGAATGGTCTTCTTCTCAGGAATGGATGAAGAATAAAAGTTATTGGAAATGTATTGTTTCATACAGGAAAAATATTTTTTATTGAGTAGTTGTGACTGCTTCAGCTGGTTTTTGAGAAGTAATCCTGCAGGGTTGCTTCGAGTTCCTTGAAAGATACCGGCTTCTGGAGAATGAGCACAATATCATCCTTATATGGAGCAATCTCCTCGTCCCGTATATATTTGGCAGTAAAAAGCATTACAGGCACTCCGTCAAGCCCGGCTTTCTTTAATTCATCGAGAACCTGCCACCCGTCGATCGGGGTCATCATCAGGTCAAGAAGGATGAGATCCGGCATCTTCTCCTGAATAGCAGAGAGTGCATCCCAGCCATTGTTTATCGTGATTGCTTCATAGCCAATCTTCTTTAAGAGCAGACCCATCACGGTAAGATTGGGGATGTCATCATCAACCACCATCACAGTCTTCGTCATAGTTGTATCACCATGGGAAGTCTTACCGTAAAAATACTCCCATCTCCAACCCTGCTCTCAAGCGTTATCCCGCCACCATGAAGCCGCACATACCTATCAGCAATAGAGAGGCCGATGCCCAGCCGATCATACGTCCGGCTGAGTTGTTCTGAATCTGTGATATAGAAAGGTGCGAAAATTTTGCACTTTTCGATCTCATCAATGCCATATCCATTATCTGCAACATGGATGAAATGGTTTTCACTATCAGATGTATAGCCAAGCGAGATTGTTCGTGGGGGATCACTAAACCGCACAGCATTGGATAACAGGCTATGGAAGACCTGGTAGAGGAGAGCCGGATCACCATTGATTGTGAGCGTCTCCGGCAGATCATTGGAGACCATGGCCAGTTGACGGCACCCATGATCCGCCAGAAGTTCCTCAATAAGGGAGTATATCGAGACCTCCTTGAGATTGGGAGAGAGTGATGCCGAATCAGCGATCGATAGATCGATCATCCGGTCGATGATCCGGCGTTCCTGTTCAAGATTGTTCTGGCAGCTCCAAAGCAGCTGAACCACTTCACCGGAGAGTTGATAGCCATCCGGATCATGCAGAAGCAGGCTTAAGTAGCCCATGACAGGTTGGAGAGGGGTTCTGAGCTCATGAGAGGCTATCATGACAAAATCTGATTTCCATTCAATCTCACGTCGAAGCGTATCTTCAAGGATAGTCCGTTGTGTTGTATCAAGAAGGATGCCCAGGGTAACCTCTTCACCATTATGCAGGTATTTTTTGCAGACGACTTCGCCCATCCGTCCTGTCCCGTCTTTTGTTGCGTACCCTCTATCTCCTGGCTGTTTTTCCGAGAATAGAAGGCCTGATTCCGGAAAGAGGAAGCTTATAGGCTGGTTTTTGAAATCTTCCCAAGAATAGCCTGTCATCGAGCAGAGTGCCGGGTTAACAAACTGAAAGCTCCCATCCACGATAATAAAAACGCCAACAGGCAGGTTACTGACAAGCTGCTCGTAGTTATTCTCATGATCCCGGATCAGCTCAAGCATCCGGTGCTCTTCGGTGATATCAATGATCGAAACGATACGGTGGGTGGTGTCTGCTATATGAGCGGTGAGAAGCATGCAGTCAAGAACGTCCCCATCTGCAGCAATGATCTGCACTTCATATTCTTCATGCAGATCGGGATCCTGCCTGGAGAGCAGGCATGACTGCATAACCTGCTGATCACGCTCCTGGAAGAGGGAGAGAATAGTTTCCCCGGTGATATCCTCCTTCTGGTACCCGGTCAGCATGCAGAACTCATCATTCACGGAGTGAATCTGCCCGTCCTCATCAAGGATAAGTATACCCGCACCCGCATTCTCAAAGATAGCCCGATGTGCGGCCTCGGTCTTCTTCCAGAGCGATTCGGTATTCTTCCTCTGTGTGATATCCTCTATGATAACCGTTGCACAATCCCTGCCGTCATCTGCACCCAATGGATGGATTGTGGTATCATACCAGTGCAGTACCCCATCTTCCTCATGCCTCACTTCGCGAGTAACCGGGATCTTCTTCAGAAAGATCTTCTCAACACATTCCGGGTCCCGAAGAAACGAGAGGAAAGGATAGATATCTTCAATGTTCTTCCCGATTATGCCGGGCTGTCCCTCTTCCTGCTGATACCCCCTGGCTGCAGCACTATTATGAAGGATAACGGACAGGTGCCTGTCAACAACCAGTACAGGCTCAGGTATTGAATTAAGTGTTGCCTGGTAGGTAGCCTCAAAACGTGAGAGTTTCTGCTCAGCCATCTTCAGAGGCGTTATATCCACAGCTGAGATGCCGATTGTTTCATCATCAAGGATGGATCCAGACACCCGGACAAAACGCTCTCTGCCGTCTTTCCCAACGAGAACAGCCTCCTGATCCCCAACACCCAAAGACTGCTCAATCTGTTCAAGGAGTGTATCAGCCTTCTCCTGCTCCTGCCAGAGATTCCGCATGGGCCTGCCATGGAGATCATGGGGTATGTAATCAAGCAGGTGAACACAATACGAGTTGATATCCTGTATAGTCCCTGATCTCCGGTCAATGATCCAGTTGCAGGATTTTGCCTGTTCAAGAACCCCTGAATACCTCCTTGAACGGGAACGCACCTTTTCAGAGATACTGGATACGAGCAGGCCAAATAAAACAAAAAGAGTGAAATTTATTGTGGAAGTATAGACCATCCAGACATCATGGCCTGCGAGCGAGTAGACGAGGCCAAAATATCCAAGGGCGACTGCAACAGCAATGATCGTCTCACGCCGTGGGAAGAAGAATGCGGCAATAATGATGGGGATAAAGAAGAGGAACGGGTAGACATCAGTGATACCATGCTGAATACCATGATAGGTTATAAGATATGCTGTTAGTGTAAGTGCAGAAAAAACCCATATACGAAAAATAAGAGACGGCGTGGAGTTCCCTCCGAAAAATGGGGATGCAGTGTCACCTACCATATACTTATATATCCCCCTTCATGCTTATTAAAAGTGTTTTTTTGTTGCATACTGGTTTTTACAGACAAAACTCAGAGGGCGAGGGTTCCGACAACACGGAGCCTGCCTCCTTCCAGGTAATGGATGATCGCTCTATCACCGGGATAATAGATGAGTGGCTTATCCAGCCTGAGGGCAATATGCTGGCTGCCACGATCAGCTGCTTCCATAACCCCTGTCACCTTACCGCTTACAAACTGCATCCAGTGGCCGCAGTAGAGAACCATACCTTCCCTGATTGGTGTCTGCCAGTACTGCACAAGCCCAAGGTCAGCGTCAATCTCAGTTGTACTGGAGAGAGCCGGATCAGTTGAGAGGACAAAACCCCGGTCAAGCTGATCAGCCTCTATATTCTTCAGGGCAAAGCCGACCCGGTCATGGAGAACCGCATACTCATAGTCATCATCATGTTTCTGGATGGACCGGAGTGTTGCCGTCAGTTCATCAGGGAGAACCGTCAGCTGATCGTGTTTCCGGAGACAGCCAGAGACAACCTGTCCAAGGACAACCGTTCCAATTCCCTTGACATTGAAATGATGATCGATTGCCATTGTGCCGTTTGGAGCCTCACCTTTCTGCGGCTTCTCAGATGGCACTCCTGATGCCAGTTCAAGAAAATGTTCCTTGATTCCGATCCAGTTCTCTTCACAGTACTGGTATCCTTCCAGTACCGTTCCCCGAAGGAGCGGTTCAACCTGGTCGCGGCCAAGATAGTTCCTGAGCACGATTATCCCCTTTTGAATCCCGGCAGCATCAAGCATCAGAATACACTCCCCAAGCCGGGGGGTTATCTCATCGATGACAAGAAGTGCAGCCTGTGCCAGTGAGACAGAGAAGAAGAGAGAAGATATCTTCTCAGGGTAGCGGGATGGTGCAACCAGGGTGACGGTATGCTGGTTTCGTTTCAGATCATATATCGTAATATCTGATACAGTCCCTTTCTTTCCGATCTCACGAAGAATATCAGGTGGAGCAAGTGCGGCAACAGTAAGGTTTCCCATGCCTATATGAATCGCTTCAGAGAGTAAAAAAGGGATTGGCAGTCCGGAGGAGAAACCGTATCATTATAAGAGCCCTAACTCCAAACCTCACTTTTGCATGCGACCATACGTCATCATCAATGCCGCAATGAGTGCCGATGGAAAAATATCAACCCGGGAACGGAGACAGGTCAGAATATCCGGACAGGAGGACTTTGCCCGTGTTGACAGGATGCGTGCGGATGTGGATGCAATTCTTGTCGGTATCGGGACAGTGCGATCAGATGATCCGTCGTTAACCGTCAAATCTCCCGCCCTCAGGGAGGATCGGAGAAGGCGTGGAAGAGATGAGAACCCGGTGAGGATCGTCATCGATTCACGGGGGGAGACACAACCCACTGCAGACATTCTCAACAAAGGTGAGGGGAAGCGGCTGATTGCAGTCACATCCGCTGCAGACCAAAACAGAGTACGGGAGCTCTCAAGGCACGCTGAGATCATCTCGTGCGGCGATGATACAGTTGATCTCACCTGCCTCCTCAGAGAACTGCAGGTGCGCGGGATCAACACACTGATGGTCGAGGGTGGCGGAAGCGTGATATGGTCGTTTATCAGCCAGGGGCTCTTTGATGAACTTAACGTCTACCTGGGCGCAATGATCATCGGCGGCAGTACTTCCCCGACGTTAGCAGATGGAGAAGGATTTATTGACGAGTCCCAATTCCCCGGGCTTGTCCTTGATGATGTCCAGCGGATGGATGATGGCCTCCTCATCAGGTGGAAGAAAAAAGTGTGAGAACAGCTGGCAGATTACAGCTCTCTCACATGGATTCTGTCATAGACGACGACAACTTCGCCCGTCATATAGTAGGCAGTTGCCTTGATCCGATCCACCCCACGTGTCCCGGTAAAGGTGATGGATTTCCCCCGTGCAAGAGGCCGTTCAATACTCTGCTCTTCGATCCTGCCGTCTGATGCATACATCGTCACATCTATCCGGGTAACAAAGGTCATCCCTTCTCCTCCATCAAACTGAACCCTGATCTCATTTTTTATCGGGTCCTTGACGGCTGATACAGAGATTGCCTTTCCAGCAGGCATCTGGCCAAGCGGTCCCGGAGTGAGTTGTAACTCCGCTGGAGCCTCATCAGGCTCAACAGGTGTCTCAACAGGAGCAGGTGTTGGAATCAGCTCTTCAACCGGTGTTTCAGCACATCCTGCCACGACAAGTGCAAGAGTGAGCAGGAGAGCTATCAGCAGAAAGTGTCTGGTTCTCATATGCCAGAATAGGATGAAACAACTATATTATGCTATCGTACAGCCGGATTCACCCGCCCTCTTCCGGCTACTTTCTGATCTGCCGGGTTTTGCCTATATTTTCTTCCAGTTTCAGGATATAGCCGATGATATCTTTTCGGATATTCTTTCTCAGCAGGACTTTCATATGAACTGCCTTCCTCTTTCCTGCCCTGTTCTGGATAATGATGTCATGGCCTGTTCCGATGACGACACTCTCCCGGATGGCTTCCCACAGGGTATCATATTGTTTCGTCGTTAGTGAAGCCATCTTAAAACTGACGATTTTATCGATTGGGTGGAAAAACGCCTTTTTATGAGCCAGTCCAAGGATATGTTCGGCATAGGGGTTCATGAAGAGGACGCGGCCGCGTGGGTCGAGAAACAACACACCCTGGTCAAGATGAAGAAGTTCCTTGAATTTCCGGTTATCGTTTCCGGAACGGTACTGGGAGTTCTCATAGGAGTTGATTGCTATCTCGATCGCACTGAAGAGTTCACGATCGGTAAATGGTTTGGTCACATACCCAAACGGCTGTGCTGCTTTTGCCCGTGCCAGGACATCACTGCTGTAATGAGCTGTGCAGAATACGATAGGTATTGAGAAGAACTGGAAAATGACTGTTGCTGCCGAGATGCCATCTGCCCTGCCCTCGAGTCCGATATCCATCAGTACAAGATCAGGATTGGATTCAATCGCCTGCATGACCGCCTCATCAGCAGAAGCCGCAACCCCGGCCACCCCATACCCGAGTTTTCTGAGCATGACAGTGAGCATCTGTACAATCAGGGGGTCGTCTTCAACAATCAGTATCTGCTTAACAGCCATCACCTTCCAGGCAGGAATATTTGTATTTCTGATTAGAGTATTCGATAGATCACCTTTTAATGATTTCTTCATTATTTCTTCATTCCGCCTGCCGGATCATACACCTTCATGATTCTTTTCAGAAACTATTATTATAATTCAGAACTATCCCCAGCTTTAATCGGATCGATCCGATTATGAGAGGTGTGACAAATGACAAAACTCTATCGAAAAATTATCGCTGAGGCGATGGCTGCCCAACGGGCAGATGTTGAGACCATTAAGCAGAAGCGGGGGACGCAGTTCACCCTGTCAGATGTTGAGCCCTATGTGGAGGCTGTGAAGAAGATGATGCCCATTGAAGGGCAGAGTGAAGCAGTCATTAATCTCCACAAGACATCGGTTGTATCCCATTTCAACGCCTTAAATGGACTTACAAAGACTATACGCCCGGAAGACGACCCGTTTGTTGAGCATTACCAGACACCGGTTGTGCTTGAGATCCTCTCTGACGAGGACAAATCATTTGCCAAGAGCATGGATGCCTTTGTCAGCCGGATTGGCAAGTCTGAGGCGCTCATCGGGCGTGAATCTGCACGCCGCTATGCAGGATTCTACGGACCAACCTGTGTGGTCGACTTTGCGCTGATCCCGGGGAGCACAAGTGCCGTTGTGAACCAGATCCTGAAAAAGACAGATATTCCTGAAGCTCACAAAAAAACAATACTGGCAGCAAAATCCTGGGGAATGAACACATCATATGGTGTCGGGGAAGTCTTTGCCACACAGATCGAGGAAGGCGACACCCTTGCTGATGCAAGCGCAAAAGAGGTGAAACAGATCCAGGAGATCTATAAGAATCCAGTGAAAGCCCAGGCTGAGCTGATGGATGGCGCCGGCCACACCTCATTTGATGTCAGGAAATACATGGACAAGTACCGGGAGCATATCACCCCTGCAGTGAAGGCAGCAATTGATGATGGCGTCCATTATGGGAATATCGTCACAATCCCCGCATACTGTGTCGGAGATATTGCCCACCATATCGCACAGTCCACATTCAACATGTGCAAGGATGACGTGATCATGGCAACCATTGACGCAGTCACCGGTGTGATGGAGAAGACGCTGGATGCCGGTGTCGATACCATGAAGAGCGAGTTCGATATCCTCTCGGTTGCAACCGGTGCATCAGCCTGTGCAACAGAATATATCCTGGAACTCGACGGATTCAACGCACCGATGATCGTTGATCTCCTCACCAAGCGCTTCCACAACCTCGTCCAGCTCAACCCGACCAGGGGTGCTGCTGCTGAACTGCATAACTGCGACTTCATGGATATGCTCTACCGGGGATGGAAGATCCTTGACCGGGCACGGAGAGGAACTGCCGGATCAGGCGAGAAGCTCGTCCCGAAAGTGGCTGGCTGTGAGATCGATCTCTCTCCGATACACGAGAACGAGGTGCTGATGAACCCGCAATGGTATGCATACCCCGCCTGTGCCATCACCGTGAGGGCATCAGCCCTGATGCGGCTCTCAGACTACCCGTGCCTGCTGACAAGTGAGCCGGTAACTGCCACGATGATGACCAATATCATCGCCCTCAACAAGGAATGGGCAGCAGCCCCGGTTCGTGCCTGCAAGGATTGTGCAGCCGCATGCCTTGTTGACTTCAGGCACCAGTACTGTGAATACAAGGATGCAGTCTGATCCGTGGTGAAGACCATGAAATGCTATATCTGTGCAGAACAGGGAAAAGACACCGATGCTGTTGCAATCTGTATTGTATGCGGCATGGGTGTCTGTATGGACCATGCAATACGGGAAGAGATCGAGAAATGGGAGGGTGGATATCCCTTCCCGGCAAAGAAGCTCAAACTGAGCATCCCACGCATTCTCTGCCCTCCATGCTATAATGCAATGAAATCGTGAGGTGCGGAGATGTCTCTACTGAAAAAATGTGTTGCTGAGCTTATCGGAACATTTATGCTCGTCTTCTTTGGAGCAGGTGCAGCCGCAATAACCCTGATGCTTGCAAAAGGAGAACAACCCATGTCTGATTTTAGTATCGGTATTGGGTATCTCGGTGGACTTGGGGACTGGCTTGCCATCGGTCTTGCCTTTGGTCTTGTAATAGCCGCTTCCATTTACGCACTCGGAAGAATATCCGGCGCCCATATCAACCCGGCTGTAACGATTGCACTCTGGGCAACAAAACGGTTCCCAACCAGAGAAGTGCCACCCTATATCATCGCCCAGCTCATCGGAGCAACTATGGCAAGTGTTCTCTTCTTTGCCTGCGCAGGTCCTGAATCGGTCACCACCGGCGGACTTGGTGCAACTGCCCCCTTCCCGGGTATCACCTATAGCCAGGCGATCCTGGTTGAGGCCATTGGAACATTCCTCCTGATGCTTGTCATCATGGGGGTGGCAGTTGATAAACGGGCACCCGAGGGCTTTGCAGGGCTGACCATCGGTCTTACGGTAGCAGGTATCATCACCACAATCGGAAACATTTCAGGTTCAGCAATCAATCCGGCCCGTACATTTGGCCCCTATGTCGGAAACACCCTTTTCGGCGGTGATAACCTCTGGGAGTTCTTCCCGATCTATGTCATTGGCCCGATAGCTGGTGCACTGGTTGCAGTATTCCTCTATGACTGGCTGAACTCTGAGTAAGCATCCGAAAACGGCCACATACAAACTCCAACCATCACCCTTTTTACATACACCATCCAATCGAGAAGACGATTATATCATGGCAACAGTAATCCTGATGAACGCAAGCCCCCGTGCAGGGGGGAATACCGAATGTCTGCTTGAAGAATGCAGAAAGGCAATCGAGGCAGAAGGTGTCGGAACAAAAATTATCAGCCTCCGGGGAAAGCAGATAGCATCCTGCATTGCATGCTACTCCTGCAAAAAGACCGGGAAATGTGCACTTGATGATGGTGTGAACGAGATGATCGAGGAGATCCGCTCGGCCGATGGCCTGGTTCTTGCAAGCCCGGTCTATTTTGGAACGGCACGTGGAGATCTGATGGCTGCCATCCAGAGGATCGGTATGGTGTCGCGTGGGAATGACCAGTTCCTCTCACGAATGGTCGGCGGACCAATTGCAGTAGCACGAAGAGGCGGGCACACGGCGACGATCCAGGAACTCCTGATGTTCTATCTTATCAATGACATGATCGTCTGCGGATCAACCTACTGGAACATGGCCTTTGGCAAAGAAGCCGGTGAAGTGCAGTCAGATACCGAAGGACTTGACACTATCCGGAGATTTGGAGAGAATGTCGGGTTCTGTGTACAAAAGCTAAAAAAATAATAATTTTTTTTATACCGCATGGAAGCAGGTGCATTTGATAACATCCACGGTTGTGGCCTTGCAATAGCTATTCTCGATGACGCTTTTGATAATTGAGGTGCCACAGTACCGCAGCTTCACCCGTGCAGACGTTCGTTCACGTTCCTCAAAAAATGACCCATGCGAAAACTCCACCATCCGTTTCATGGAGATTGATACCGCCTGAACCTCCAGGATAATGCCTGAGTCTCCGGTTGAGAGATCTTCTGGGGCTACGTGTGTCAGAAAGAGATGATCTCCCGGATTAACCTCCGAGAGTGTCACGATATTATGTGCGCTCTGGAGTTCAATGGTACGTGGTTTGCCCTGTTTCAGATCGGTAATAACCTGTGGAGAAATACCTGTTAATGCTGCAACATTCATAGTGCTCACCCATACATCGGCAGATTTTCCTTCTTCTGGGGTACTTCCGAAGACTGCACTTCCTCAGCAAACTGCTGCATCGTCGCCTCGATCTCCTCTGCCTGTTCAAGGAGCGGGTTTGTATCAACATTCAGTTCATACAGCTCATTGAGTACCTCAACAGCAGATATCGCCGCACGTGGATCCGGATTGTTCACGGTCTCTCCAAGGAGCCCGATACAGGGAATCTTCCGTAACTTGCACTCTGTGAGGAGGCTTGCGGCTATCCCGGAGATGCTTCCCATCGGGAGGATGATGGCGTGGTCTTCGATTTTTTCAACTGATTCGGCATTGCTCGCCACCCCAAAAACCCTCTTTTCGGACTCGTTTGTGATAATGCCTGCAATCGTTACGATTTCTTTGATATCGAACTGATCAAGCCAGTCAAGGATGCCATTTGCCACCTCGTAACAGATCGTCGGATGAATCGGGATATCTGCAATAACAGCAGTATACTGCTCTTTTTCATAGATCCGGACAGCTGCATTGATAACCCCCTTCTGCATCATCGACATCGGGGGGAAGAAGCGGCTTGTGATATCACCGATATGCTCGAACTCAAGTTGTTCAACCATATACTGCAGAGCGATACTCCCTACAAGGCCAGAGCCTGGAAAACCCATCATCACAACAGATCCCTTCCGACTGAGATCACGTGAGATGATCTTGAGATCACTTGTTTCTTTGGACATTAAAATTACATAGACACCCCTCATACATTATACTATGCAGGAATACCCAGTAAAGCGAGGACAGACAAAAGATCTTGTCGAGAGGATGGTTCGCGGACTCCGGGAAACATTCGGAGCCGAGCCGGTGGAGCAGGACGGACGCTACCGGATTGCGTATGGCGCTCTCAAAAGGCTGGAAGTATGGCCGGGTGAGAAGAACAAGACTGTTTTTGTCGATACAGAATCCGATATCAACGCTGATGACGACCTTATCCTGGATACCAACAAAAAATTCAGGCTCTACCTTGATCTCCTCACCGGATTCTCCACAAAAGAGCGTGTGAAACGGGCAAAGCCAAAAGAAGAATAATTTTTTCCCGCAGGGCACATCCAGCAGACAGCAGGAATCACACGCCCCGGGGGAGTATGAGCCTTCTACTCAACCACAATTGCCGGTTTGAACGGAAGAGCCATCTTCGCCTTCGGATGGCTGCTCTCTTCTGCTGCCTGTATATCCACTGCAACAGAGAACTCCTCCTCAAGAAAAGCTGCAGCCTGTGTAAATATTGCATGCTCATCAAACATCTGTGACTGGATGCTTGCAACAAGCTGCGGCGGCAGGCTGTGAATCAGTTTTGTCACCTGCGTGATCGTGTTCACAGCATCTTTTCCACGTGTCCGCATGGCCTCATCTTTCATCAGCTCTTTTGTCACCATTCTGGGATCAGCAGCAGTAGCAACCTTTCTGAAGACATCCAGCTTCCACTCAGGCGCAAGGAAGAGGGTGACCTTCTCCGGTGTAATCGGGAGGATCTTTTGAATCGACTCAATATCCTCTATGGTCCGGCCGGTCAGCTCTTCTGCAAGCTCAAGGTCAGGCCTGATCAGATCAGGCCTTGACACCGGCCATTCTGCAAATGAGACAGACCCGCTCTCTCCAAGACCCTGCCAGAGCTCCTCGCAGGTGAAGGGGATTATGGGTGCAAGCAGCCTCACCCAGGCACTGGCAACATCCCTGAGCACCGCTCCTCCTGGTGTATTGGCAGGCAGCCGTCTCCGGTACCATTTGAGATCAGACTCAATACCAAAATATGCCTCCTGGAGAGCCTGCCTGGTCTGGAAGAGTTCAAGAGCTTCTGTCGTTCTGGCTATGCGCTGCTGGAGACGGGATGCAAGCCAGTGATCCATATCTCCTCCATCGCCATGAGCGGTGTGATCATTTACATACCCGACAAACCGTTCAATCTGTTTTTTGGTCGACAAAACAAGCTCATTTCTCCAGTCAAAATCCTGCCATGGTTCAGCTGAGCCAACCAGAAACATCCTGACAGTATCTGCGCCAAACTCGTCTGCCGCATCATCAAGGAGGAAGACGTTTCCTTTACTTGACGACATCTTCGCCCCATCAAGCAGCCCCATGCCGAAGACAACCATACCCTTTGGCTGGAGTTCATCGGGGAAGATTGCCCGGTGGTGGAAGAGCTGGAATGTCAGGTGGTTCGAGATGAGATCTTTTGCAGAGAACCTGTAGTCATATGGATACCAGTAGAGGAACTCGGCTCTCAGCTCATCAAGGGTTGCCTGCTCAACTCCCTCCGGATTTCCACGACCAAGGAAGATGTAATCAAAGACGGCGGGAGTGAGTTTTTCAGCAGGTATCGCACTGATTTTGTGTGCGATAGTATAGTATGCCATGTAGACGGTCGAATCAGATAAGGGTTCGATGAGCCAGTCCGGATCCCAGGGAACCTTTGTGCCAAGGCCAACCCGGCGTGTGCATGCCCAGTCCTTCAGCCAGTCGACAGTGCGGTCAAATTCCACACGCACCTCAGGCGGAACAAAAGCAACCTTCTCTACCTGGTCATGCACCTCTCTTTTCCATTCAGGGTCACTGTAGGTGAGGAACCACTGATCATCCAGAATACGGACATACGCCCTGCTTCCGCACCTGCAGACAACCGGCTGCTGGTCAAAGTCATAGAACCAGATCGATTCATACTCCCGCTCCATCACCTCTGCAAGATCCTCCCGTGCTGACCGGACACTTTTTCCGGCATGCACACCACAGAGTGGAAGCAGTTTTCCCCGTGAAAACTCAGCAGCATACACTTCCTGGGTGATCTCGTCCATCGCCGGATCAAGCTGGTTTTTGATACCACGACGGAGAACAGCCTCCATAGCCGGGATCTCACCATACCCGTCCACCCTGATGAGCGGAACCGGTTTGATATCGGTATAGAGTCCGTCTGCCTGGAGATCTGCAAGCGCGATATAATCATAGGGAGCATGTGCCGGCACACTCATGACGATACCGGATCCCATATCCGGATCGACAAAATCAGCAGGCAGTATCCGGACTTCACCGGAGAGCGGATGGGTTACAGTCGTATCAACCAGATCAGATCCCGCCATCTCCCCTGTGATCTCCACATCATGTTTCTGCAATGCGAGTTTATCGGCTGCTTCCCGTGAGAGAAGCCAGGTGGTTCCATCAACCAGGGCTGTGACATACCTGACACCCGGGTTGATCCAGAGGTTCGTCACCCCGTAGATCGTCTCCGGCCTGAGTGTCGCACAAGGTATCAGGAAACCATCAGCCTGGAAATGAACGAAGATGAACTTCACAATCTCTGCAGCATCTCCTTCAAGCAGATCATGATCCCCAACAGGGTTCTCGCACTGGGGACAATACTTGACCGGGTGTTCTCCCTTGACAACCCGGTTCTGCAAATAGAGATGATGAAACTGCCATTCGATGAATTTTGAGTACTGCGGGATGATCGTGGTAAACCGTCTCCGCCAGTCGATGGAGAGACCGACCCGCCGCATCACCCGCTCATACTCATCTGAAAAGTGCTCAACAATTGCGAGAGGATCAGAAAATTTGGAGAGGATATCGCGGGGGACGTTATAGACATCGCGGTAGAGAGAGATGGTCTGCTCATCTCCGCGGGCAATCCGCTTTGAGATCCCGATAACAGGCGATCCCGTGACATGGAACGCCATCGGATAGAGGACCTGCCGTCCTCTCATCCTCCAGAACCGTGCAATGACATCAGGTACAATATAGGTTCTGCCATGACCAACATGCATTGCCCCGCTTGGGTAGGGATAGGCGACATTGATGTAGCACTTCTCCTTTCCTGAAGGATCTGATTCAAACGATCTCATCCATTCATCCTGTTCACCCGCACCAGAGCCACCCGGCTGTACGTCACTCACAATAATCCGCCTCCACAATAATTTTTATCTAATCAACCGGACGAACCGTGATCTCTTCTCCTTCGGTGTAGCGCCTGAGCATCTCCTGGGCAATGGAATTATTCTTTGCAAGGAGGATCTCCCCGTTCTCCTCAACGGTGCCGGTGAAGAGATACTCCTTGCCGGAGAAGACATCAACGATCTTTTTTGCATGGTCGGTGCAGTCGATGATCAGATATTTCTTATCGGTCCGGATCAAAACTCCCGAATTACTGGGTGCAGCAGTGCTGATCTCCTCATCCTCTTCTGCAGATTCATCCAGTTCCGACCGTGACCTGATATCAATTCCGACCCCGATTTTATTGACAATGGAAGAGATGTTCTTTCCGCCTTTTCCAATCGCCGCAGGGATATCTCGATCCTCGATATAGACGCTCGCCTTGGTATCAGAGATCATGATGACATCAACATCACCTTCAGTGAATCTCCCGATCTCTTTCTGGATCTCCTTTTCTATTGCCTTCCAGTGGCTGGCAGCAGGAGTTTCTGCCGCCTGCACCGGATTTTCGGAAGGCTCCTCCGGAACAATGTTCTGTGAAGCGGCAAAGGGAACGACAATAGTCTCGCCGCCATAGTGGAAGATTTCAAGCTCAGGCTTCCCGGTATCGGTGTTTTTCACCGTGACAACGGGTGTTGGCTGGATCTCCATGCCAAATGCGGCGAGTCCGCCTGGCCGGTCAATTGAGAGGGTAACAGAACAGACCCGTTCAATCTGGCCATTGGATACAAAGATGATTGATGGGATCACCTGGGGAAGGAGCGTGAACTCTATCCGTGAGATAAGCCGCTGGATTGCGTCCTGCACCCTCTGCGCATGGAGAACACCGATCATCCCGATTCCTGAGAGCCGCAGATCCGAGTAGATCGAGAAGTCCTCTGGTTTTCTGATCTCATCAAATATCACAAAGTCCGGCCTGACCAGGCTGAGCAGTTCTGCAGTCTGCTCCATGCTCCCGTTCAATGAGGTGTACTGGGTGATGTGGTCAGGCACCTGGAGATCACGGGGCGTCTCCATTGTTTTGACAACGAAATTCTCTTCGGCAAGATACATCGCCAGGCTCTGGGCAAGTGTCGATTTACCTGACCCGGGCGGGCCGACGATTAACGTACCGCAACCGTCAGTTACAATGGACTCTTTGATCCGATCGGCATTCCGGTAATCCTCAAGAGATACATCGGCAATCGGGCGGATAACAGAGATCTCCATGCCATCTGAGAATGGCCTGCGGGTGATGGCAATCCTGAGGGATCCGATCTGAACAACAGTCACACCGCGCTGCTCAAGCTCGATGAACCCATCGGGATCGCGTTTGGCTCGTTCGAGGATCTCCTGGGCAAGCCTCCGGAGCTCGTATTCTGTCATTGGGGTATCGCGTAAGGGAACAAGCTCCATCTCGGTGAGCCGGCCTTTCCTGGCATACGGGGTGACACGCTCCTTGAGGTAGACAGCCACTGTATTTTCATCAAAGAAGTGATCGATTCCAAGAGGCGTGAAGTTCTCCTGCTGCGCCTTCATGAAGATAACAGAAATACCTTTTGCCCGTGCCACTTCAGCCTGGACAATATCAGAAGTCATAAACGAGGCATCATACTCGATTGCGGCATTTCGTATCATCGCATCGATCTCGCCGCCGCTTGCAAGTTTTACCTGGTCAAGGCGGGGCCGTTCGCCGACAAATTTCAGATCAATCAGCCCCTCATCACGCATCCTGCAGAGTTCCTGGATCTCTGTCAGGCCCGAGAAGCCGATCTCCCGTCCATGGTTTGCCTGTGCCTCAAGTTCTGCAAAGACCGCTTCGGGTATGATTATTGTGGCATCTTTGCATTCTCCGTTCTGTATCATTGATGTTATGCGCCCGTCGATGACGACGCTCGTATCGGGTACCAGTTTCATAAAAAATCTACCATAATGTAGGTGTCATTCATGCTTATTAGTATACACCTCTTCAGCCACCCCAAAAATATGTCCGGCTCTGCCGGTCATCATGTCAGACCGGCATTCCCAGAACCGCCCTCATCAGGATGAAGAGGATATCTCCGACAGTACAGGAGAGAATCAGTCCGGCTGTGATCGGGATGAAGAACGGCACCCCATAGGAGATCCAGACAGAGCCTGCCCGCGAGTAGAGATACAAATCCTTATGATACTCCTCAGGATAGTCCCTGAGATCACGGGTAAAGATACGATCGTCCCGTGTCATCCTCCCGACAGCCTCCCTGAATGGAATGAACCGGCGTGATATCCCCTCAGCCGTCTCCTGAATATCTTCAATAACAAAGCCAAAGACAGACCGGATATCCTCAGCCTTCACCGGAAATCCTATGCATTTATAGAGAAGGGGGGCTTTATTCCCCTGAATTATATTAAAGAGCAGGAGAAAGAGTGGGATCCCCAGGTTCAGTATCAGGGCATTTGTCAGGACGCTGAAGGCAAAGACCGGGAGAGGAGGATACCCAAAGAGTGGCTCAAGCGGAAAGATGGGTATGAGAAGCGCAATGAAGATCAGACCCCAGGCATCTGCACCACCAAAGAGTCCAAAGTATGCAATTGCATACATGAAACAGCAGAAGATGAGGATTACCGAGGTGATGAGCATGAAGAGTGCCATATCTGAGATAAGAAGCTGGTAATAGGTCCATGCAGCAAATGGAAGCGAGACGGCAATCATCGGGTACCATGTTTTAAACGGCACCCTCCTGTCACGGAGATCAAGAACCGATCCATAGAGAAACGTCACCGCAGCTGCAAGAAACGGAATGATCAGGGGAGGTATCATAACCTGAAGGTATCTGACTGATAGATTATATATGGTATGGCAGAGAATTCAAAAGATTAAGAGAACCGGCCTTCAGGATAGGGGGTACACGGTGGAGGATAAAAGGTTTGGAATTGTAATGTAATATATTCCAGACAACCATCGAGTGCAACGACAATGGCATGGAGTTCCCTTCCGTTTGGCGGGGGGCAGCCAACGAGCAATGAATCCGATACGGAAAGACTGGAAGTGACATGAAACACGGTCTGCTTGGAGAGTGTATTCAGGAAGCCCTGAGAACAGGTTTTACAGGCGAAATTCTCTACCAGGATGATACAATAGAGAGAGCTGCCGTCATCTTCATCTCCGGAGAGCCTGCAGGCGCAGAATATACTGATCAGGCAGGCTCCATCTTTGGCGATACCGCCGTACTCAGGCTTCCCATCAGATCGATGTATACCCCTCTCCCGGCCACAGCCGGCGAAGCAGCAGAGCGTGCCAGACGGATGCGGATATTCCATCCAAAACGGTTGTATGCCCATGCAACCATCAAACCAGAAAAGACGGCACGCTCTTCAGATCAGGGTGGTGCCGGAACAGTTACTATCAGTCTTTGTGAGGGTAGATGGATCGTGCCGGGCCTTCGGGTAGAGATCTGGAGCAGGGGCCTTATTGTCGGATCAGACATGCCGGATCAGTCCGGAAAGGCATCTTTTCGTCTTCTGGAAGGAGAATACGAATGCCGTATCCGTGACGGCATCAGGATCGTATCCAGAAAGACCTTTCAGTATCCGGGTGGAGATCTTGAGATCCAGGTAGCAGAGAATGGAGCGGCCCAATGAACAGCGGGAGAAGGGAACGAAGCTTCTGGTTCTGGAAGAGAAAGCAGCAGCCTCCGGAGGAGGAGGAAGAGGTGCCGGGTTCCGAAGACAACCTTGAAGTGCTGGTTGAGGATCTCATCGCAGCCACACGCAAGGAGGATACCGGGGCAGGCACCGAAGAGGAGCAGGTTCTGCATACTGAAGAGAAGGAGCAGATAGAAGAAGAAATGGAGCGGCATACCGGGGAGGAAGAGATTCCGGTGCAGTATACCAGCAGTGATGACAGCCCCCAGACGCTCCAGGAAGAGGCGCTCTACCAGGCAGACAGTACATCCGGATCCAACCAAAGCCCCCATCCACTCCCACTTGAAGACCTGGCAATCGATAGTACATACCATGACAGGATTGACGATGCAGCCGGAGAGGATTCACCAGGAGAGGGTGGGGAGCTACCGGCCAGGGCCGCACAAAAGCGTTCTTTCTTCGACAGGTTCAGGCTTCTGAGCAGGAAAACCGAAGAATACAATCCCGAAACTCACGGGCCGCTTGTTGACCTTGAATACACCCCTGCACCCGGTGTTGAGGAGGTGGAGGTCTACCCGGTTCACCCGCCCTATGCATACATCCGGATCCTCTATGATGTCATCTCCCACGAGTATGCCTACCAGGTGATCGAGCCGCTCCTGACACCTGGAGAGGAAGAGCTCTACAATGAGATTAAAAACAGGCTCTTCGACACACTTGATATCAGTACACGCGGGCTTACCCAGGGTGAGACACGAAATCTCCTGCGCGAGGCCAGCCAGCGGATCATTGACGACTTTGAGATACGTCTTGATCCTGTTGAGAGAGAGAAGATCCTCTACAGAATGGACCGGGAGTTTCTTGGAGACGGTATCATTGATCCGATTATGCATGATCCCTTTATCGAGGATATCTCCTGTGACGGCCTGAAGACGCCGATCTTCGTCTACCACACACGGTATGAATCGGTTGCGACAAATCTCTCGTACACAAATGCCGCCGAGCTCGACTCGTTTGTGACAAAACTTGCCCAGAGAGCAGGAAAATACATCTCGATTGCAGAGCCGATCCTGGATGCGACAATGTCGGATGGATCCCGAATCCAGATGACACTTGGAACCGAAGTGACCGCACATGGTTCAACCTTCACGATCCGGAAGTTCCGGGAGGAGCCGATCACCCCGACTGATCTCATCGAATGGAAGACCTTCTCACCGCTTTCCATTGCATTCTTCTGGCTTGCTGTTGAAAGCGGAAAATCCTGCCTTTTTGCCGGGGGAACAGCATCGGGGAAGACCACGTCACTGAATGCGATCTCGCTCTTTATGCCCCCGCTTGCAAAGATCATCACGCTTGAGGATACGCGTGAACTGAAACTGCCGCATGCAAACTGGATCCCAAGTGTCACCCGCGACTCCTTTGATACCGGCGGCCGGGGCGAGATCGATCTCTATGAGCTCCTGAGAGCCGCACTCAGGCAGCGGCCGGAGTACCTGCTGGTTGGCGAGGTCAGGGGCAGGGAAGCCCTGACGCTCTTCCAGGCGATGAGCACCGGACATATCACCTACTCAACGATCCATGCCGATTCGGTTCCAAGCGTGGTTCACCGCCTGGAGAACCCGCCTATGAATGTGCCACGAAACATGCTCTCCGCACTCAACCTGGTCTCTGTCCAGGTACAGGCACGGGTTGGCGGCCAGCGGATACGGAGAAACAAGGCGATCATCGAGATCCTGGATATCGATCCACGGACAAACGAATTGATCACCAATGAAGTATTCCGCTGGAAGCCCTCAACTGATGAGATACAGTACCTTGGCAAGTCCTATATCCTTGAGGAGATCATGGAAGAACGGGGCTGGAATGATGAGCGGATTGCAGAAGAGCTGAAACGCAGGCAGGAGGTTCTTGAATGGATGAGGGTGACAAAGATCCGCCATTACAAGGATGTTTCAGCCATCCTGATGGAATATTACCGCAATCCTGACGATGTGATCACCCGGATACGAGCTGAGCTGTATGAACAGGTTTGAACGATTCTGTTTCAATCTTCTCGGTGCGAGGATGCGGGAGAAACGGGAGAGCTACAGCGAATTGCATGGGAGCCTCATCTCCGCACGCTTCCACACCCCGTTTGAGGCATATCTTGCAACAGCCACCATATCATCGGTGATCGCAGGGCTGATTGGCGGTATTGTTATTGGGATCTTCACATACCTTCTCAGAATACCTGAGATGATCGTCTACCGTGGCGCCCTGCCCGGGTTTGTGTATGAGTATGCTGAATACCAGCTTCTGGCTGGCACGCTCGCCATCACCATCATCTCGCTTCTGGTTATCGGTGGTGCCACCTATATCCTCTTCCTGGTCTACCCCTCCATTGTCGCGGGAGAGCGGAAACGAAAGATAGACGCAACCCTGCCTCATGCGATCAATTATATCACCGCTATGTCGACTGCAGGCATCACGCCTGCTGAGATCTTCCGCCTGCTTGGAGAGTCGCCTGTGTATGGGGAGAGTGCAAAAGAGGCACGGTATATTGCACGCGAACTCGATCTCTTCGGCCGGGATCTCATTGATGCAATGAGGATTGTCTCAACAATTACCCCGAGTGAGAGACTAAAAGAGTTTCTTCAGGGTGCAATGGGGGCGATCTCAAGCGGAAGCAACCTGACTGAATACTTCAAGCTGAAGGCGAACCAGTATGCATTCGAGAACCGGCAGCAGCAGAAGGCATTTCTTGAGACACTGGGGCTGATATCCGAATCCTATGTCACCGCGCTTGTTGCAGGGACACTCTTCCTGGTCATCCTCCAGTCTGTGATGTCGATGCTCTCAGGGTCAGCCAATCCGCTCTTTCTCTACGTGATCATCTACCTGATAATGCCCTTTGGAAGCATGATGTTTCTCGTCATGATAAGCTCAATGACACCGGAGGCCTAGGATGCGGAGGCTCGCTCTCTCAAAAAAGCCAGAAAATGACGAGTCTCCTGATGAGAGAATCAGGGAGAGAATTATCAGACGGGAGAAGAAAGAGCAGGGATTCTCAGGCTTCATCCGCCATCCGATCAGATCGCTTGTAAAGAGCCCTGCACACTCCCTCTTCCTGACCGTGCCGCTTGCCCTTGGAATCGCCTCAGTCTGGTTCTACCTTGCAGTCAGCGAGTATGGAATAGACCGCGTCCTTGGGACAACCATCATTGATGACATTCTGATCGTGACCGTGCTCATCATCATCACCCCGCTCTCCCTCCTCGACTTCTTTGACAACCGCCGCCAGCAGAGCCTTGAATCGGCGCTCCCAAACTTCTTCCGCGATCTTGCGGGCATGAACGAATCGGGGATGACACTCCCCGGGGCAGTGGCCCTTGTTGCACAGGCTGAATACAAGGCGCTAACCCCGCATATCCGCAGGCTCGACCAGGAGATGTCATGGAGTGTACCGTTTGTCGAGGCGATCACCCGGTTTGGTGAACGGCTCAGGACACCACTTGCAACACGCAGTGTTGATTTAATCGCAAAGGCAAGCCGTGCAGGAGGCGACATATCCAATGTACTGCGTGCAGCAGCAATTGACTCCTATGAGTTTGTCACCCTGAAGACAGATCGGCTGAATAATATGTTCATCTACATCGTCATCATCATCATCTCCTTCTTCGTCTACATGTTTGTCATCGGCATCCTCACGTCAACGTTCCTTGAAACGATGGCATCAGCAGGCCAGGCTGCAGAAGGATCCGGTGCTGGTGCAGGATTCATGGCCACGATCGATATCGATTTTTATAAACGGATCTTCTCCCATGCAGTCATTCTACAGGGTTTCTTCTCAGGGCTCGTGGCAGGCCAGATGGGAGAGGGCAGGGCACTTGCTGGCCTGAAATACTCAGCCATGATGGTCTTCATCGGCTGGATGGTATTCCGTTTTCTTATCTGAAAGCGGTTACCCTCCGGAATAGTCCCATCTGACAGCAGCAGTTTTTTTTGAAAAAAAAGTCAGGGTAAGATCAGTTTATATTGTCAATCTTATACCCCTTCTGCGAGAGCAGGTCCTTGACCCGGTCACGGTGGTTCCCCTGCAGCTCGATAGTATTTCCTTTCACTGTTCCTCCACAGGCAAGCTTGCCTTTCAGGAATTTCGAGAGGTCTTCAAGATCGATCTCATAGGGATCAAGCCCATCGACGACTGTCACCTCTTTGCCATATCGCCTGCGGTTAATCTTGACCAGGATCCTCTGCTGTTCCTTGGCGACCTCCTCACAGATACACAGCTCTCTGGGAAGTCCACATTTCGGGCATATGCCACTGTTCATTAACCAGTACTGGACGTTCATCTCTATTTATTGTATGTGGTGCGGGACGGGTAATTGGCAACAGACAGATGATGCCCCTTTTTATTCCAATAGGCTGAGTACGTACTGAACCATGTCGCTTCTGGTGCTTGGAACCGCTTCGCACGTCGGAAAGAGCGTGACTGTCGCCGGTCTATGCCGTGCGCTCCTGAACAGGGGATATGCGGTTACTCCGTTCAAGGCGCAGAATATGAGCCTGAATAGCTATGTCACCGCGGATGGATTAGAGATCGGGATCGCCCAGGCGATGCAGGCAATTGCCGCAGGGCAGGTGGCAACAGCCGATATGAACCCGATTCTCCTCAAACCAAAAGCGGATAGTGTATCACAGGTGATAGTACTTGGAAAACCATACAGGGACCTTCCAATCCGGGAGTATTACAAAGAGACCGAAAACCTCCTTGAGGTGGCGGTTTCAGCCTATGAGCGGCTCTTCCAGGAGACAGGATGCGTTCTCTGCGAAGGAGCCGGGGGAGCAGCAGAGCTGAATCTCTATGAGAGGGATATTGCCAATATCCGGCTTGCCAGGCGGCTTGGGATTCCAATTGTCCTTGTTGCTGATATCGAACGGGGCGGTGTCTTCGCACAACTCTATGGGACAATTGAGCTTCTTCCGCCAGACATCCGTGCACTTGTATCCGGTATCATCATCAACAAGTTCCGTGGAGACAAGGAGATCTTTGCAACCGGCGTGACACTCATTGAAGAATACTGCAATGTCCCGGTACTTGGTGTTGTTCCCGCATGCGATCTGACAATCCCAAGTGAAGACTCGCTCTCACTCCAGGATAAGCGCGCATCCTCTTCGCCTGTCAGAATAGCAGTCATCCACCTGCCCAGAATTGCCAATTACACTGATTTTGAAACCCTTGAACGGAATGCGTCAGTCACCTATGTCCGGCCGGGGGAGAGCCTGAAGCACTATGACTGCATCATCATTCCGGGAACAAAAAATACTGTTCTGGATCTCCTCCACCTCAGGGAGCATGGAACAATCAGCGAGATAGAGGAGGCTCGCGATCGCGGCATTCCAGTAATCGGGATCTGTGGAGGATTTCAGATGCTCGGAAGAACTATCCATGACAACTGCATAGAGTCAACAGACGTTGCTTCATACGAGGGAATCGGCTTCCTCCCTGTTGAGACCTGGTTTTCCGAGTACGCAAAGACAACCATCAGGGTTACCAGGAAAGCAGAGCCGATCGGACCAATTCTTGGAGCAATGGATACCGTGAGCGGGTATGAGATACATATGGGCAGATCAGAGCGGATTGGAGGTAGAGAGGCATTTTCAGGGGACGGGGCAGTATCAGATGACGGGCTTGTGTTTGGGACATACCTGCACGCCCTCTTCAGCAACCAGTCCGCAGTCTCCGCACTCCTCACGTACCTCTACAGAACAAAGGGGCTTGAATTTACTATGGCAGCGGAATGTGATCCATATGATCAGTTTGCTGAGCACCTTGAGGCGCATATTGACATGGACCGGATAATCCAGCTCGCTTCGCCACGTCAGAGGGTCTCATAAGCCAAACTGGCCTCTCTGAATCGGATTCAGGTAAGGAAAAGGGATAGTGTCATGAGCATCCGGTTATCATTTACCCTGGAAAGCGATCTGGCTGACCAGATCGATTCGTTTGCACGTGAAAAGCGTATTGAACGGAATGAAGCAATTCTCCGCCTTATTGAGGCTGGCATAGAGAAATATGAAGAGGATGGCGAATTCAACCCGCCACCCCGCGAGAGGAGTTTTGAGGAGGTAAAAGATATTGCCAGATCCCTCGATAACCTCACAGCCACCGTATCTGATCTGAAAAAAGAGGTCAGGGTTGTCCACCATATCCTGGATCTTGAGTGGCAGCGGGAGGCAGGCAGGACGCGTGATCCCCCGGCAGCAGAGCGGAGATGGTGGGAGTTCTGGAAAGGGCTCTAAACCGGGTTCAGCTGATGATCGACATGATGCTCCGGTATCCTTCAGCATCCATGTCATCGCACCAGACCCGGGTCACATGCTGTAAGTCCACCTCCTCAGTATCACCGCTCCGTGAACAGTATGCCCGGGCAGGGGAGATGACCCGTTTGCCGTTCACAAGAAAATACCGTGAATGTGCACAGAATCTGCACCGGTCCAGTGTCACCGGATTCCCCGGCAGACAGGGGACTTTTCCCTTTTCAACATCAAGTAATCGCATTCCTTCGTCATGCATACAAAACAACCTCATATCCGGCATCTGTAAGTGCCTTCTGGACTGCCTGCTTCCAGGCAGGATCACCGGATCCTCCATATGACTCTTTCAGCGCATTCCACAGTTCCCTGAGAGTGGGATCTTCTGTCTGGAGATCCCGCCTTCCCTTCATCACGCCGAGAACCTCCCCGTCATGCAGCACTTTTCCTGTATGACAGATATATTCCCTGCAGAAGCGGGGACGGGACTGGTAGATGGTGCAGATGATTCTTTGCCCGTCTTTCCTGAGAAAAGGGCAGGCATGCGGGTTTTCCAGGAGGAATGACCGCTCTTTGAAGAGACTGAACCGCCCCGGATCAAGTGTGGCCATGAAGCTCTCCTTTGTCAGGGAGAGGGTACATCCATATGCCCCGCCAATCGTCTGGTTAATGGTAATGTACCTGCCAAACCCCATGCAGCACCGCCCGCAGAGGGTGCAGGTGAAACCAGCATCCATACCCTCTTATCTCAAAGTACAAGGTGAAAAGTGTATCCAAACAAGATCCATCTCAATTAATTGATAGCAAGTCCATCTTCATACTATGAAAGTCTGCATCATGTGCGGCGGCGAGGGGACACGGCTTCGCCCCCTGACGTTTGAGCGGCCAAAACCCTGCATCCCGATAGCAGGGGTTCCATCCATCCGGCACCTGGTTGTCCATCTTGCAGACCTTGGTTTTACTGATATCGTCATCACGCTTGGGTATCTTGGCGATGCGATCAAAGAGGTGCTCGGTGACGGATCCCTCTGCTCGGCGGATATCACCTATGTTGAAGAGAAGACCAAGCTTGGGACTGCCGGATCGGTGAAGAATGCACAGGAATATCTTGACGGCACGCCGTTCCTCGTTGTCGGCGGCGATCATGTAACTGACATCAATCTTCTTGAATTTTTCCGTGAACATAAAAAGAGCGATGCGATCGCGTCGATTGGGCTTATCAGTATCGATGATCCCAGTGAGTACGGCATAGCAGAGCTTGATGCCACCTTTACAATCGGGAGATTTAAGGAGAAACCATCACCTGGTGAGATATTCTCAAATCTTGCCAGCACCGGGATGTATGTCTGCAACCCGGAGATATTCGACTTTATTCCTGCAGGCACTCCATTTGATTTTGCCCGGAACCTCTTCCCGCTCCTGATGGAGAACGGGTATACCCTGAAAGGCTGGCTTGCACATGGCAACTGGACGGATGTCGGGTCTCCATCCATGCTCCGGCAGGCAGAACGGTGGAAACTGGATGAGGTCGGAACAACGAGCATAGAGGGGACACTCAATGTTATGAATGCACAGATCACCGGCCCTGTCAGGTTCGGCGATGGCATTACCCTTGGTGCGAGATCCCGGATAATCGGGCCGGTATCTATCGGGAACGGGACAAGCATTGGTGAAGACGTCATCATAGGGCCCTATACCTCAATTGGCGATAACTGCACCATCATACAGCAGGCAAAGATCTTCTCCTCATCACTCTACAGAGGCGTGACGATCGGTGCGGGCTCTACGGTCAGCGGGAGTATCATCGACAATGACTGTAGAATCGGGGACGGGTGCTCTATTGAAAATGATACCGTCATCGGCCCGCGTGCAAGAGTACAGGATAATGTTGTGGTCCACTCCCGGACACGGCTCTGGCCGGAGGTGGATGTTATGGCCGGCGAGGTGGTGAAAGAGTACGTCTTAAATGACGCTTTTGATACACGGTGCGAGGGATCCTGACCGGCCGATCAGAATTCTGGAGAAAGAGTCCTCGTTCTACCCCTTGCAAAAGAAGAGAGCAGGAGAATACACACCTGTTTGCAGACTGTTTTTTTCCTGCCTGTAGTCTCTTCTAGTCATGAGGGATAAGCCGGTGGGTGATGGCAACGAGAGGGTGCCGCGCATAATCAAGCACCTGGATATCATCGAGTGTGTAGAGCTTCATGCTCTGGGCAGTCCGCTCAAGCCCCAGCTGGATATCCTCGTCGATATTGATGATATAGGCTTCCAGGTTCTTGATCCCAAGCCGTTTAGCAGCAATTGCCCGGTGATGTCCATCCACCATGATCCATTTTCCCGGTCTCCTGACAACGATAACAGGCTCGGCAAGGCCTTTCCTGGTCTCATACATCCTGCCTTCAAGTTCATCCTGGTATATTTTCCCCTGTGTCGGCCGGATCCGATCAACCGGGACCATCCCGCGCTCAAGAGTTGGTTCTATGCCATAGAGCTTCGTCAGCGTCGTCATGAAGTTGTATACTTTCTCAGGAGAGACATGCTCAATCTGCGAGCGGATGACATCGGCATTTGAGATGATCCCGACAAGTTCGTTTGTATCATCGACCACGGGGAGTTTCTGGATGCCTGAGCGGAAAATAACGCGTGCTGCATCGGTGATGCACATCTCGGGGTCGGCCACTATCAGGTGGCGGGACATGATCTGCTCTACCTTTGTTGATGGATGCACCCCGATGATGTCGCGTGCGGAGATATACCCGACAACCTTGTTGCCCCTGAGAACAGGGAAGCCATCGTGCTGGGTTGACCGGATATGTTCGATGACGTCCTTGACGATACCATCAGATCGTACCGTCACGACATCAGAGGTCATGTAGTCACTGACCCGTTTCTTTTCCATTGCTGTACCTGTTATACACGAGAAACCATCAAGCCATCGCAAAAAAAAGAAAGTGTTTATTCGATCTGGATCGGGCGCACCGCAGTCGGTTCTGTCTTCTTCAGGCGTACTTCAAGGACACCGTTCTTAAATGTCGCTAAAGCACCCTCCTCGGTGACGTCGACAGGCATCGATACGACACGGCGCATCGATCCATAGAACCGCTCTCTCATGAAGTAGTTCTCCTGTTCATCCTTCTCTTCAGTGCTCTGCCGGGTTGCGATCTCAAGGGTCCTGGAATCATGGAGCCGGAGCTGGACATCTTCTTTCTGAAGTCCCGGGAGATCCGCAACGACGACCACGTCATCATCATGGTCGCTGACATCGACCCTGAACTCGCCCTTGAGTGCAGGCATAATGCGGTCTGCCATTCCACCTTCCGGGAGCATGGGGCGGGCGCCGGAGAACATGTCCTGGAACCGCGCCTCCATCTCTGCCATCATATCATCGATCTCCCGGCCAAGTGATCCAAATGGATATCTTCGTCTTCCCCATACCATAGTTTCATTCCTCCTCTGCCACACCTGTGGTGTGGCTAACCCCTGGTTAGTGCATAATAATATTTATAATTTTCTCTAAAACCATTGAGATTGAAACCGTTTATATACCAGGGCATACAGGTACTGGTAAAGGAATGGAGACAATGGAAATTACTGCAAGCGAAAGGGAAGGAACAGCCCTTACCGTCATCACCGGCAGAATAGATGCCACAACAGCCCCCCTGGCAGAAGAGCAGCTCAGGCAGCTTGCAGCAGAGCAGGAAGGGGCGGTGATTGTCGACTGTTCAGGTCTTGAATACATAAGCAGCGGAGGGCTGCGGGCATTCCTGATTGTTGAAAAAGAGCTGAAGAAACAGAACAGGGAGATCGTGCTCTGCGCACTACGGCCGGAGGTGGAGAAGATCTTCAGGCTGACCGGCTTTACTGCAATCTTTTCCCTTGAACAGACCGTGGATGATGCAATAGCGAATTGGAAATAGACCTATTTTTATTTTTCAAAACCATCTTGCCTGAATGAGAGCACCAGCAGGCATCACGACCAGTACGCAGGCCAGCAGGAGAGAAGAAAAGTTTTTGCTGAAGTGAGAAGCCTGCACGAACCATTATCTACCACACAGGTATAATTACAGGTTTGCTATGCAGACAAGACTGTTGCTCATGTGTATGGCCGGCATATGCTGCCTCGCCTTCTGTACCATTCCGGCTGCGGCTGAGCCCACCGGCACAATCACGATCACCTCAGAACCTACAGGAGCTGAGGTCTATATTACAAACGTCTTTCGCGGCTATACGCCACTCACCGTTCCTGAACTTCGTTCTGGTATGAACCGTATCCAGCTGAAGAGAGCAAATTATCAGAACTGGCGTGGAGTTGCCTTCATCATCGCTGGAGAAACCGTCACCCTGGATATAGAGCTCGCGAGAACCGGCACAACGCATCACGGGAACGGAAACATTGCCATCAGCTCCCTGCCAGGGGCAGCTGTCTTCCAGAACCTGAATTATCTCGGTACAACCGATGAACAAGGAGCATTCAGCATTGCACGAACCGATCCCGGCCTCCACCTGATCAGCCTGGAAAAAGATGGGTATATCCCCTATTCCAGACTGGTCAGTGTGGAATCCGGGAGGACGAGCGGTGTTGCTGCAGATTTAAGCCCGGAATATCAGCCCACTGCTGCGACACCACCTGCAACACCAGATCCATCAGCACCAATACCGACACCCCCTGAGAGGAGTCCGGTATCACCGGTGCCTGTAATCATCGGACTGCTGCTTGCAGCAGGCTGTATGCTGCTTATCCGCCGGACCTGATCCGGTCAGCTATCCAGTCGCCGACACTGCTCGTCGACTGGGACCCGCCCATATCCTTTGTGACATGTCCTGCCACAATAGAGGATTCTATACCCTTCAGGACAGCAGACGCAGCATCCTTCTCGCCGAGCGAATCCAGGAGGAGTGAGCCAGCCCAGATGGTTGCAAGGGGATTTGCCACGTTCATCCCCTTGTATTTGGGTGCTGAACCATGGATCGGCTCAAACATCGAGATCCCATCCGGATTGATGTTGCCACCGGGAGCAAGCCCAAGACCCCCCTGGATCATGGCACCGAGATCTGTTACGATATCCCCAAACATATTCGGGGTGACCACGACATCAAACCATTCCGGATTCTTGACAAACCACATCGTCACTGCATCCACAAAGGTAAACTCTGTCTCAACGCCGGGATAGTCCGAGGCAACCGAGGTGAAGACCTCGCGCCAGAGCCCGTAGATATCCGAGAGGACATTGGCTTTATCGACTGAAGAACACTTTTTTCCACGCTCCATTGCCCGCTCAAATGCATAGCGGATCACCCGGTCTGCGCCTTCGCGGCTGATCAGGCCGATCTGGTAGGCGATCTCGTCTGCATCGCTCTCTACATCGAGACCGAACTTGATCGAGTAGAGGTTTCGGATCACCTCGAGGCTGGTTTTTTCTGCGCCTTTGAACCGCGATCCGATCCCGACATAGAAATCCTCGGTATTCTCCCTGACAACGACAAAGTCGATATCTTCGGGCTTTTTATTCGCAAGCGGGGTTGAGACGCCATGCAGAAGCTTAATCGGCCTGAGATTAATGTACTGGTCAAAATGAAACCGTAGCGCAAGAAGAATTCCTTTTTCAAGCACACCCGGTTTTACCCGGTCATCACCGATTGCGCCAAAATAGATGGCATCACAGGCCTCAAGGCCCTCGATATCCTCCTCGGTGAGGAGTTCTCCGGTCTTCAGATACCGATCAGATCCAATGGAAAAATCCACCCAGTCAATGTCAAAACCATACCGCTCACCTGCGGCATCCAGGACGGACTGGCCTGCAGAGACTATCTCAGGGCCAATTCCGTCTCCTCCAATTAATGCTACTCTGTGCATGTCTTAATCTCCGGATGGGCTAATGCGTATTCAACAAGTCCTCCTGCCCTGATAATCTCAAGGAGAAAATCAGGGACAGGTTCAGTCGGGTACCGTTTCCCTTCGGACTCGATGTACCCGTCACTGGTATTCACAGTCACGCTGCTGCCGTCCTTAATCGCTCCTGCACCCGGACAGGTGAGGGGAAGAAGACCGGTATTAATCGCGTTCCTGTAGAAGATCCGTGCAAATGATTCGGCGACAATCACCCTGACACCGGCACCGCGGATGGCAAGCGGGGCATGTTCACGGGACGACCCGCAGCCGAAGTTTCTGCCGGCAACGATGACATCACCTTCTGCTGCTTGCTTGGAGAACTCATCACGCGTCCCCTCAAATGCATGCTTTGCCAGTTCTTTCTCATCATAGATCGTCAAAAAACGACCCGGTATTATTGCATCCGTATCAATATCGTTTCCAAATTTCCAGGCACGCATTGTTCTTTACACCTCCCTTGGATCGGTGATCTCACCATAGAGTGCGCTTGCAGCAGCTGTTGCCGGAGACGAGAGATAGACCTCTGCTTCAGTACTCCCCTGCCTGCCCCGGAAGTTCCGGTTCGAGGTGGAGAGCGAGACTTCGCCTGGTGCAAGGAGGCCAAACGCGCCCCCCATGCAGGGGCCGCAGCAGGGCGCTTCAACAAGTGCACCCGCCTCGACGAACCGCTCGATGAGCCCTGCCCTGAGAGTCTTCAGGTACTCGTCACGGGATGCCGGGATGATGATCACCCGCACCTTCTCATTGAAAGAGTCGCTCCCAAGAACCTCTGCTGCCTCCTGCATATCTTCG
This sequence comes from Methanocalculus natronophilus, assembly GCF_038751955.1. NCBI lineage: Archaea > Methanobacteriati > Methanobacteriota > Methanomicrobia > Methanomicrobiales > Methanocalculaceae > Methanocalculus > Methanocalculus natronophilus. Next base: position 194,781 of record NZ_JBCEXH010000001.1, read on the forward strand.
AACCTGCCGTTTGTGCATGATCCAATGAAGACCTGGTCGACTTTTCTCCCGGCAACATCCTCCACAGAAACGACATTATCGACATTATGCGGAACGGCAACCTGTGGCGAAAGAGATCCGACATCATACTGCCTCTTCTCAAGATAGACTGCATCAGCATCAGGTGCAATATCCATGGAATCTCCGGATCTCCGGTCCTTCAGGTATTCAAGGGTTGTTTCATCAGGGGGGACAATGCCTGCCTTGCCGCCCATCTCGATTGCCATATTGGAGCAGGTCATCCTCCCCGCCATGGACATGCCAGAGAAGGCTGATCCGCCAAACTCAAGCGCCCGGTAGGTTGCACCATCTGCCCCGATATCTCCGGCCATCCTGAGAATAAGGTCTTTTGGCCCGACCCGCCTGTCAAATGATCCTTCTGCATCCACCCGGATCGTCTCAGGAACACGGAAGTAGAGAGCACCGTATTTGAGGGCAAATCCCATGTCTGTTGAACCGATACCGGTTGCAAATGCACCGACAGCGCCATACATGCAGGTATGGGAGTCACTCCCGACAACGATATCACCAGGCCCGACCCTGCCTTTCTCAAGTGCCACCTGGTGACAGACACCTTCACGGAGATCATAGTTTACAATCCCCTGCTCCTCTGCAAAGGCTCGCATCATCTGGTGGTTTTTCGCCGCCGGAATTGAATCTGCCGGTATCTGGTGATCAAAAAGGAGAATAATCTTTTCTGGATCGAATACACGTTCTCCGCCCATCTCCCAAAACTGGGTGATGGCAAGAGGCCCGGTGATGTCATGGATCATTGCCGCATCTATTCCTGCCATGACAACGTCACCTGCACGAATACTCCGGCCGCATTTCGATTGGAATATCTTTTCAGCAACTGTCATTCCGTTGGCCATTGGTACATAAATGGCATGTCAGGGTATACTATAGTTTGGATTGGAAGCGATGCAAAAGGCTCTGCAGATGCAGCCTGAACTGACAATGAGTATGCCCTGGATACCCGTCCTGAACAGAGACAACAGGCAAGATTCATGCAGGATACCCGCCAAGACTGGTATACCGGTTCCCACCATGACCAACAGAGTATCGGCTACCTTAGACGAAGCAGAAGACGAGATCTCCCGCATTGTTTTGGAACTTGGGAGGCAGCAGACCAAATCCGGCCTTGCCGGTTTCATTGCCTCAGAAATCCGCCGCTATACTCCGCGTGACCTGATGGAGATTGCAGCAGCCCTCAGGCGCGAAATACAGAGCCTGCCTGCTCATTACCAGGAAGGTTATGGAGCATCTGTCCATGAGCAGATATTCGGCACCCACCACCGGATCCTCCTGATGGAGAGGAATGGTGCCCTGGAAGAGCTGCCCGGAGAGATACCTGATCCTGACCTGTTCCAGACATTCTGCCGGATGGTTCAGCAGGCATGCCTCTTGCCCCACCATACTGATGATGCGCACATGACCCCGATGGGGAGGCTCCTCTACTATCTCCTCTCCTGTTTTCTCATCTTTGTCCTTGAAGAGCCGGCACATCCGATCGGCACACCCTTTCCCGGCGGGTTCAGGGTTCAGCTGAGAGGCGGTGTCGTCTGCTGCCCGGTAAAAGAGAAGGAGGGGGATGTGCCGTATGCACTCTGCCGGTTCTGCCCCTCAAAGCAGGCATAGGCGTAAAACCACCCGCCAGGAAGCCCTGCTGCCGGTAACCCTTTTGAAAACAAGCTGACACTCAGGCGCTGCAGGAGTCGATCATGCCGAGGAGGACAACAAGCCGCTCACCGTCGAGCTGCGCTTCAGCAACAATACAGGCGATCATCCTGTTCTCCCTAAAAAGCAGGACTACATCGTCAATCCCGGTCAGTGAGGAGACAAGAAGCAGGAGCTTCCCTCTCTCTGTCAGGTGCCGGGGAGCTGCTGCCAGGAACCGGGTGATCGTCTCCCTGCCGTCACTGCCACCGTCAAGGGCATATTCAAGCCAGTCGTCGATGCGATCGGATTCTTCAGTCGGGAGGTATGGGGGGTTACAGAGGATCAGATCAAACCTCCCGCAGATACCATCAAAGAGATCGCATCTGACAGCTGCCACACCCCGTTGAAAGGCAGAGCGTACAGCATGGGGATTGATATCTGTTGCAACAACAAGGCCTGCATGCCCTGCCAGTCCCTCTGAGACCTCGCCGCTGCCGCACCCGATCTCAAGAACGGTATCGCCTGGAGCGAGAACCCGGAGTGCTGCTTCTTTGAGCAGAACGGTATCTTCTGCCGGCGCATAGACCTCTGGATGGATCGGGTGCATGCTACCTCTTCATACCAGCTGAAAGAGTATTTGCAAGTTCGATAAACTGCTGGAGCGAGAGGTTCTCGGGCCGTGCCGAGAGGGTCGCTTCATCAAGACTGTCGATCAGGGCAGTGATCTGATCCTCGCCAAAGATGCCTTTGCCACTCTTCAGGCAGTTTCTTACTTTTTTTCTCCTGTGGGAAAAGAGTGTCCTGACAAGGAGTGAAAACGTCTGCTTGTCAGCAATTGGAACAGGCGGATCAATTGGAGTGAGGCGGACAACCATTGACCAGACCTCTGGCGAGGGCCAGAAGGCACGCGGCGATATCTCCATAAGAGGCTTGACTTTTGCATGTGCCTGCACCATCACCGAGAGACGGCTTGCATCAGCTGTACCTGCTGGAACCATCATCTTGCGTGCATACTCCCACTGGTACATCAGAACCGCCACTTCAAAGCCCGTCTCAAGAAGACGGAAGGTGATCGGAGATGAGGCAGAATAGGGGAGATTGGCAATGACAATCTCAAACGATGGCAGCGGGCAGCTGACGGCATCACCATGAATGATCTCAAGCTGCCCGGCTTCTATCTCCTGGCAAAACTCGTCTTTCAGTGCGAGAACCAGTTCAGAATCGATCTCAACAGCGATGACGGTTGCACCACGGTCAAGGAGTGCGCGGGTAAGCACCCCCCGCCCGGGTCCTATCTCAAGAACCCGTCTGCCATCAACCGGAAGAGCTCCTGCGATCCGGTCAACAACAGAGGGATCAATGAGAAAGTGCTGATCGTACCTGGCTCTCATCGTGATGTGAAGAGATGGTATTTCACATCCGGATCCATGATCTCCTCAAGAATCCGCTCAACTATCATCCGTTCAGGGTGAGGAAGCGCCTTAATCCTGGTGCGGATATCCTCAAAACTCTCAAAGGGTTTCCTGTGGCGTGCCTCAAGCACCTCGGAGAGGATCTTCTTCCCGATACCCGGAAGCAGATGGAGCATGTGTTGTTTCAGGCTTATTGGAACGGATTTATTAAAAAATTCCACAAACCGCGGTTCATTCTGTTTGACGATCTGCTCAATGGCATACGGGAGTTCAAGTTTTGCATTTGTGGTCAGCTCTTCGTAGCGGAGCCGCCGCTTCACGCGTTCAACTTTGGGCCGCTCACCATCTCCGATATAGAGCAGCTCATAGATCTCAATATCCGCAGTCTTTGGAATAATCTCAAGCAGTTTGAACTGGTCAACACCGACTGCCTGGATAAGTGGTTCGCGTTTAATTATCGGGCGTGGATCGTCTGGACGGCCGTGCTGCAGTACATCAATCGCTAGCGCTTGACTCTCTTTCTTCTCCGCTCTCATACCAATAACCTCAGCTATGATCTGCAACCAGATCGAGGATCGCATCAAGTTCTTCAGGTGTCAGGGTGAAGCGTTCCTTGGCATAGATTGCCCGGAGCTCGTCCCTGTTCCGTGGCATCAGATTGACGATCCTGTATGCAATATCCGGTTTCATCTTCTCCAGTTCAAGCAGTGCATCAAGAAGGGTTCGTGAAGCATCAGGAGAGAGCTTTGTAAGGTGATTGACATGTTCAATGCTCTTCCTCAGCTCGTAGGACATCTCTTTTCCAGATTCGAGACGCTCAGCCTCAATGGCGAGAAGCGACTCGCGAAGTTCCGGAAGGGTAACCCTTTCCTCGCTAATAAATGCTTTTACTTTCATGTCAATCACCAGAATAAATGAATTAATATTTCTGTGCTTTTAGATGTTGTGGTCGTGCGATGACTGTCTTCGTCGCATTCCCGTCTTTGACCTCTAAGACCCATGACCGGCCGCGTGATCCGATGATCGTGCCGGTCTTTCCATGGAACCTGCGGTGGGGCATACCCTTCTGGATACTCGGTTCGACAACCAGATGAACCTTCTGCCCTTTTTCAAAGTCCTGGATGACCGAGGTTACTGGTGGAAGGCCACGTTTTCTGAGTGCTTTCTTAAACTTGTATCGAGTCTTCTTCCGTGGGCCGTTATGTAGTGCCATCTTTACTCTTCTCCATTCTCCGGCATACCTTCGACAGCAATGACATCGAGTGTCAGAACTGTTGCAGGGATACCGAGGATCTCTGATAGACTGGGATTCGTCCTGCCATTATCCCCTGATACCAGTTCCTTGATGTAGAGTCCCGCTTCCCCGATCACCTCGATCAGGTACCGGTCATCCTCGACACCAAGACACCGGATACCAACAACCATACGCTCCCTTATACGATCTGCTCTCCTATGTGAAACGCGTTGCGGGGTGCGTTGACTGATTACTGCCCCATTCAGGGCTTCAAGAGCTTTTTTGACCGTTTTTGGGGAGGTATGACCCTCGATATCGACCAGAATCCTGTATGTTTTATGCGCTTTGTGCGATTTAAGGGTTTCCACCTCCCTCCTGCCACTCCACCGTGTGAGCGTAACCGTGACACGACCGCAAGCCGCAGTATTGATCGCAGACTCAAGGTCACCCAGATCAATCTGCCTCTTCCGCGGAGCAGGAATCTCCATGATAAAGGGACGGCCCGATCCGACCATGAGCGCATCGATATCCTCACGTCCGGCGCCGTGGAGGATTGCGCCTGCTGCCTGGAAGAGCCCGATTGCAGGTGTTCCGATCAGCTCCTCAACCGAATCCGGGTACTGCTTTCCTAAACCGCCGCATTCCGGACAGCCTGCGCCACGGCATGAGCGGCAGTCCCAGTGTGTCTGGGGGATGCCCCGCTCAAGTTTCCTGTACCTGCCATGGAAAAAGACGGGTGCTATCTGAACTTCGACTTTTTCCTCAGCGATATTCAGGATCACAGTCACCTCGGGATTCTTTGGGTCACCAGTCTTCCCGGTGAGCGCGGCAACGGCTTTTCCCACCTCCCTGTTCATCTCGGATTTCAGGGGTTCAGGGTCACCAAGCGAGAAGTCGCTCCAGAGCATCTCTTCAGACTCAGCCATCATCGGGGGAACCCGGGTTCCTATCACAAATGTATCATGCTCAATCCCATCAAGGGCATCTGCCACACGCGCTGCCCAGGAGTCGATCCGGGTGAAGAGATCTGAACAGACAAAACATGTCCCTCTTTCATAGCCGGTAAAGCGGATGTGTGCATCCAGGGCATGGGCAACCCTGAGGGCGTGGCCGCGTTCTGCATTTGAGAGGCCAAAGGATCGCCGTGCAAAGAGACGGCCAAGGCAGTGATCGCAGATCGGGCCGCTCTCAAGGATTGAACCGACAAGAGGAAGGAGTGACATCATGCATCCCTCCGATCAGCTTCATTGAGAAAGATGGTGATGGTGTGATCCCCATGGAGGATCTTGTTGCCAACCGAGATGCGTGGAAGGTCTGCTATCAGCTCCTCTTCGGCGTCAGTGAAGTTCAGGTGGTCAGAGAGGAGGAGGTTCCCGGGGAGGGTTTCAAGGGACCGGATATCAGTTCCTCCTTCGTCAAGGACAGCAAACGGATAGTCGGCAAGCAGCCGCAGAAGACCTCCGCACCGGATGAATACACCCGGAGACGTCTCCCTGAAGTCGTCACCGCATGGTTGTGCAAGCGCCTTTTTGATCAGGGCTCCCGCACTTCGCTCATCAGGGTTCAGTGACCGGATCGTCTCACCCTTCAGGAGAATGGTCCGCTCGCCATCTTCCAGGCTCTCATCCCGGCTCACCGGGGAGTCACCGGCCGCTGCTGCGCCTTTCAGGATCAGAAAACATTCGACATCCCTCCTGAGCCCGTGGGAGAGGAAGAAGGAGGCATTCACACACCGGCAGAGAACATCCATCCGTCCGGCGCTCCCGGGCATATCATTGAGCGGGAATCCGGGGTCGGTGACGGCACGATGGCCAATAACAGCAAATCGTTTCATATACATCTCCATTATGGCTTCCCAGCGGGTATCTCGAGCCCTGGAACCGGGAAAAAGTACTATACAACTAGGAACCGCTGCCACAATAAACCTGCGTCTGGCAGCTGATGAGAGAACCTATGCCCGTTGCCAGGCAAAACAAGCGGTTTGAATACCCTGTTTGCGTAATCACTCTCTGTATGATTCTTCTCCATAGTTCTGAAGGTCATTCCTATCCAAAGACTATCATACTACACAAATGGCCTCAAATCGCAATTATATGACTAATTTTAATAATAAAAAAATACTATATTTTGACATCCATATCTATGACTTCAGCTGCTGTCCTTACGATCATTGGCGGTAGAAGACCCAAGAGACAAGTCTCGTGGTACCTTGGAGAAGGGCCGCTCGTATTTGCGTATCAGATTAAACCCCCACCGCCCCTGACCCGTCCGCAAATGCTTCGCAAGGGAGTTTGAGCCGGGTTGCCGCAGATGCTGGCGCGGGAGGGGCGGGAATACTCCGGGGGCAGCCAGAGGAGATATGCCCCGATTCTACGAATCGTCCTGACGGATTGCTCTTTCGAGCAAGGGCTTATCACCTCTGTCCGCCTTATCCCCATCGCCTGACCCCGCCCCCCTATACCCGCGCCGCACCTGCTTCACTCACTCCCAAATGTTTCCGGTTGCTGCAATCAGGATCTCTTCCCCGGGATCGTTTCCCACGCTCCGAAGAATTCAGGAAAACCCTCATGATCAGCGAAGAGCCAGAATTTTGGAGAAGAGTCAAAAGAACAGAAGTAAATGGAGAAGAGAACAGAAGTAAGTGGAGAAGACAAGAGAAGTAAGAGAAGTAAGAGGAGAGCCCAGAATGAGCAGATATCATCCAGGCGATGTCGTCCTTGTTCCATTCCCCTTTGATCATGGAGAGGATCGGAAAGTCAGGCCGGCAATTGTGTTGTCAGTAGAATCAGGAGACGTCGTCCTGGCTCCCTGCACCCGGCAGATGGTTGTTGGAGATACCGGATCAGTCGCAATAGGGCTCGACGACTTTCTGGAAGGCGGCCTCGATCTCTTTGACGGGAGTTTTGTCCTGGCTGGCAGGAGAAGAACCCTCCCGGCAAGGACCATCATTGCACGAAAAGGCAGGCTGACAGACGAGAGCTTCAAAGAGATCCTGGTTCGTGCCAACCTATACTAAACAGGAGAGAAAAAGCTGGCAGGACCAAGGCAAAAACGAGGGGAGAACGGGACCGAGCAGGAGAGAGACAGGCAAAAAAACTACGGCAACTTGTCGCCGCCGAACTGCTTCATCATCCGGTTCATCGAGAAGCGTCCTCCGCCTTTGAATCCTTTCAATGCACGCTGCATAACCTTGTAATATTTGATCAGCTCCCGGACATCATCGAGGGTCGAGCCCGAGCCATGGGCAATACGCTGTGCACGCTGGGTATTGATCAGTGATGGATCTGTCATCTCCGCATCGGTCATTGAGTCCATCATAATGCGGTAGCGTTGCATCTTGACAGAGGTGACATCGTAGACCTCGCTTGGGACATTCATATTGCCAAGCGGCAGCATCGAAAGCACCTGCTTGAGGGGGCCCATCTTATTGAGGGCTTCAAGCTGCTGGTACATGTCTTTCAGGGTAAACTTGCCCCTGAGCATCGCGTTGACATCGACATCTGTGTCCATCACATCCTCGGCACGCTCGGCAAGGGCTCGTAAATCACCCATACCGAGCATCCGTGAGATGAAGCCATCCGGGTCGAACCGCTCAAGATCATCGATCGTCTCACCTGATCCGATGAAGACAATCCCGGAATGGGTCTCAGAGATCGCCGAGAGCGCACCACCACCTTTTGCGGTACCATCCATCTTCGTGACGATGACACCGTCGATTCCGATAGCGTCATGGAACCGCTTTGCCTGGTCACGGGCGGCCTGGCCGAGCGCAGCATCGATGACGAGCCAGCGGTGATCAGGTTCTGCCAGCTCGTTGATCTGCATGATCTCATCGATCAGATCATCCTCAAGTGCATGCCGCCCGGCGGTATCGATGATGATGATCTCACGATCACGGAGAGCATCAAGACCTTCCCTCGCAAGCTTCACCGCATCCTTCTCGGCAGGATCACCATGGACCGGGACATTCATCTTCTGGCAGAGCGTCTGGAGCTGGACAAAGGCACCCGGCCTGAAGTTGTCGCAACAGATCGCGCCAACCTTCAGCCCCTTTCTCTGGAGGTACCGGCAGAGTTTTGCTGTTGTTGTCGTCTTGCCTGATCCCTGAAGACCCGCCATCAGGATTGTCTGGGGCTTCAGGGAGAGTTCTGTCTCAGGACCCATCAGTGCAACCAGTTCCTGGTAGACGATCCTGAGCACATGATCCTTCACCCCCATTCCTTTTGGCGGATCTTCATCAAGTGCGCGCTTCTTTATCGACTGGGAGAGCTGCATCACGAGTTTGACATTGACATCAGCCTGGATGAGTGCCCGCTGAAGATCCCGTATGAGCTCTTCAACAGCAGCACGATCCACTACAGCTTTCCCGGCGAGTTTTTTCACCGCATCTTTGAGGGATCCTGACAGGGAGTCAAGCATCAGGCATCATCTCCCATAATCTCGTTAATAATGAGGTCAGGTGTAAACAAAACGATATCTGCATACTCCTGGCCGACACCGAGGAAGAGGAGCGGTTTGCCGATGGTATAGGCAATTGAGATGGCAGAACCGCCTTTTGGATCCATATCCGCCTTCGTCAGGATAACGCCATCAGCCCCGACAGTCCGTTCAAATTCTGCAGCCCTGACAACAGCATCGTTGCCTGCGGTTGCCTCGTCGACATAGAGGATCAGATCTGGCTGTATCACACGCCGGATCTTATCGAGCTGGCTCATCAGGTTTGCCCGGTTATGAAACCGCCCTGCCGTATCAGCAAGCACCACATCAGCCTTATGAGCCCGTGCATATTCAACTGTATCATAGAGGACTGCAGATGGGTCAGCTCCTTCCTGGTGATGGATCAGGCGGACACCCAGCCGCTCTGCATGAACACTGATCTGCTCAATCGCACCGGCACGGTACGTATCTCCTGCCCCGATAACAACAGAAAAACCCTCTTTCTTCAGGAAATCAGCAACCTTTGCAATGGTCGTGGTTTTTCCGGTTCCATTGACACCTGTGAAGAGGATCTTCACCGGGCGGGGCTGTGATCGGATATAGGATGGCAGATCAAATCCGTCTCCAAGCACCTCACGGAGCGCGTCCCTGAGTGTATCATTCACAAGCCCGGCTGGATCCTGCCGTATTTTCCGGTGTTTTCCCAGAAGCGAACTCCGCATATGGGAGATAATGGCGTCTGTCACGGGAAGGGCGACATCGGACTCAAGCAGGATCATCTCAAGTTCAAAGAGCGGCTCCTCAAGATCCTTCTCTGTCAGGATGAATTCACGCTCTGTGACAAGCGTTGCGAATTTTTTAAAAAAGCCTGCCTTCTCAACCTTTTTATCAGCATCAGATGCCCATTTCTGAGCCGGTGGCTGCGCCTGGCTATCTGCCGTCACTGCCTCGCCTGCAGTCTCTCCGTGAGATGAAGCAACAGGAGCCTCGATGGCAGTGGCTGTATCTGGATCATCCTGGGGGGAGGAGTCCGGGGCTGCCTGAATATTTTCCTCAATAGAGAGGCCGATCTTCGCGCGGACATCCCGCAGCTTCGTCTTCAGGCCTTCAAACATGCTTCTTTGTTCAGCTCCGGCCAGAAGACTGGCCCATGCCAGCCTGGTACAGCTGCTCAAGGCGCCTTCCAACCTCTTCAGCCTGCGCCTGGAGTTTCTGGATCGTCTCTGCGAGACGCTTTCCCTGGGCTTCCATCTCAACAATCCGCTCTGTCAGATAGGAGACAGTCTCCTCATTGGTCTTCTCAACAGAAACATCAGCACCGATTGCAACAATACAGGTATCGGGATCGAGAATTTTTGCACGGACTGCTGCACCACCGCCAATCGGGAGGAGGCATACCGCATCAGTTGTGCCGGCAAGCCCCCTGAGGGTCTCAATTGAGGTGTTCATATCCATCCGTGCATTATCGATGAGCTGAAACTGTCGGGAGAAGGCTTCAATCTGCTGATTGTACTCGTTCAGGTACATCTGAAGCGTCTGAAACTCCTGTTCAGGTGTCCGGGCACTGGTATTATTCGCCATTGACCTTCTCTACGCTCTCAATTTTGATTAATCTTCTCTCGAGACGGTGTTTGCTTCCCATCAGGGTATAAATCCGTTCTCTTGCCTGTGCTTCGTTCGGTGCCTCGATCACCTTGATGTATGGTTTCCATGCATCACCGATCTTCATCGTACCGCGTACTTCAAATTCTGCTAACTCCATTCAGCTCACCGTAATAATCCAAAGACGTCTTCCATACGTCCAAGCTCAAAACCTGTTGTGGTACCGCCTGCAACAAATCCTTTTGAGTTGGCAAGGACACCTGTTCCAACCAGATTTGAACCCATATTGACAGATCCACACCCGACCGGAAGCGAGGTGAGTGCCTCGACCCGCTCGATCTCCTGCCGGGTTGCCCGTGGAGAGAGAAGAACGCCTTTGTTTGTCGCAGCAGCTGCCATCCCGACTGTCGGGATACCGGCAACCTGCATCCGCTCAACCACGACATTGAGAAAATCCCTGATCTGGTCAGTTATTCTAGCAGGCATCTCGGGATGAACAAGCGCAAACTCGTCATTTACCAGGATACAGTTGCCAGCGGCGTTCATCGTCTCTTCCAGAAGCATCACTTCCCCGTACTCCTCCAGCTTCCCGCGCTCCTCCCGGGATATCAGGCCTGAAGCGATCATTCCGCGGCTGTTGCCGGTGAGGAGTGAGCCGATGATGGATGACCCCTGCAGGGACATCCGCACGATCTCAACATCCAGGCTCTCCGTAACAGCGTCAGCAAAGGCATCGGAGACTGTTGCGGGAAGGACGGCAAACTCCTCAAATGCCCGGCAATAGACCCCGATATTCGGATCGCCATTGAGGGACAGGGTATGCTTCATCTCATTCTCCGGCAAGTTCTGCCTGAACCTGACCATCCGAGAAGCGCATCGCACGGATACGGATCTTTGACGGGGGCTTCTGGCCACCGCGCTCCCATACCTTCTCGTTGATGCTCCGGTCAAGTTTGACGTCGTCGCTTTTCATATGCTTTTCAAGATATTTGCGAATATCCTTCATTGCAATCTTGGAACGCTTCCATTTAGGGGCGCGTTTTGTGTCCCGGAGCGGGATGATATAGATCTGCTCCTTCTCTGCTTCTACCATTGCTCACACCTTCAGAGTGCTGCGCCTCCAGTTGCGCCGCTTTGGATGCGATACAACCGCACGCTTTGTTTTTATCATAACCCAGGACGGAACCCTCCGGTTCTGCCGGGTGGCTTTTGCCATACGAATCTTTCGACCCTTTGTCAGTTTGCTCATGAATTACTCACCAACCTGATCTCTCAATTGTGTTGCCGGTTACCAGCGACTGTGTATGGTTCACCGGAAAGATCCCGGACCAGTCAATACCACGCCTGGTCATCTCGTCGCGGATCTCGTGTTCATAATCACCATTTGGGATCGTCGATGTCTCACCATATATGACGGTGAACATCCGGCCGACCAGGCGATCGATCTCGCGCCTCCCATATCCAAGAAGGGGGCGTACGTAGGAGACCCCCAACCTGTCTTCAAAGCTCTGCACCTCAGCCGGGCCAAGCATAGGCACCCGGTCTAGAAACCGGGTACCATCGGCGACCACCTCATATTCCTGTGCAAGCGCACAGAGCGACCGTCGGTGGATCTCATTGATGGCCTCGTTTGGATACCCACACCGATTGAGTATCCCGATGACCTCATCAATGAAACCGGACGCAAAGGTTTGTTTTCTCCAGGGCAGACCCAGAGCCTCTGCCGCCGCCGCGACCTGTGGAACCTCCCGATGGGAATCAAAGACGAACGTGTTCAGCTCTACCGAATAATCCCGCGACAGCAGGACGGCAGCAAGAGAACTATCCTTGCCGCCACTGTAGAGCAGACCAGCCTTCATCCTACCCTTCGGATTTTAAAGTCCTTTTTCTGCGGCACCAGCTGTGCAAGGAGCTGTTTGAGCTGTGCATCAGTGATCTTTTGTGTACTGGAGAGGCGACCCTGCTGGGCAAGTATGACAATCTGCTGCTCAACGGCGCGGGCAAAGTCAGGTTTTGTCAGCTTGATGGTGTTTAGGCGCTCACGTGCCTCTGGCTCGAGATACTGCATGAGCACCATCTGCATCTGCTGATCCATCTGAGCCTGTTTCTCCGCCTCATGGGCTTCAGCCTGCTGTTGCTGCTGCATCTGGGCCATGCGCCGTTGCCGGAGTTCCGCTAACTCGTCATCCTCCATGTACAGGTCACCTCAATACTTCCCGAGTTCCGGGGTGGTTGTGGCAGCTTCAGCTTTGAGCTGGTGAGCTGTATTATCCAGGAATGAACGGCCTGCCGGGGAGACCTGGCGGCCTCCGGGAACCTTCTCAAGAAGGCCCGCTGCTTCCAGCTGCTGGAAGATCTTCCGGGCAATCGATCCGCTCCCTTTTCTGAAGCGGGACTGGCGCGATCCCCGATTCTGGGGTCCGCCATAGACCGTTCTCATTCTCTCAACGCCAACCGGTCCGTCGACGTATACGCGGCGCAGCACTGCAGCTGCGCGGATATGCCACCAGTCGGTGTTTTCAGGTGGCATCTCCTTATGAACGCCCGTCTTTACAAACTCTGCCCATGAAGGAGCCTGGATCTCGGGTTTTTCCCTGAGTTCCAGAGCAATCTTCCGGATAAAGAGTTCGGCGGGGATATCAAATACTGTGGTCATTCACTACTCCTTACTGCTGTGGTTCACTAACAGTCTTTACGTATAGGGTGGATCAGCAGATATAAATTTCGAGGAAGGGAGTTCTTCACCCCTGCCTCCGCTTCTTTGCTATCACCATCATCCGGCCCCGGGTCTCTATCACCACGCCGCCGGTTCCGACAACAATTGCATCAGCGTCAACATCTGCATTCTTCAGCCATTTGATCTTGATAACCTCTTTCTTTTCGAGCTGGGATCGGATCTCGGCTGTAATCTCGGGCGTCACACCGTGCTTTCCCACCCAGATCGTTGGTTTCAGCGTCTGAATGGCTGACTTGTCATATCTATCCGGCATGTTGCTTCACCACCGGGTAGCGCCGTACCTGGCCACAGTGAAGACAGGTCACAATAACCCGCCTGCGCTGCACCCTGACCCGGGAGGTATGCCCCGGGACAAGAAGGGTGTTGCAGGAGCGGCAGAACTGTCTTCTCAGATGTTTTGGAAGTCGCAGCCGCTGTTTCATGGCGATCTTTCTGGCAAGCCCGATATACCGTTGTGCCTGCTCAGGGTTCCCGGATATACTGGCAGATGCAAGGGAGATGAGGATCCCAACCCGTTCACGGGCAATTTTTTTCCCATTCCGGAACCGTCTGGCATCCCTCATAGCCGGGAGCCCTCCGTCATGGATCCGGGCACCTGACCAGGTCCTGGTTTCTGATTCCTCAGAACCAGCCTCTCACGGAGGGTGATCTGATCAGAACAGAAGAGTGCCACTGCCTCTGGAAGCGCGATATGCTCCTCAGCAAGAATCCGTGCGCTCAGGCGCTCTTCATCATCATCATCCAGCACCAAAACACAGCGTTGCAGCACAATTGGGCCGGTATCTGTTCCTTCATCAACAAAATGAACCGTGCAGCCGGAGACCTTCACGCCATAGGCAAGTGCCTGTTTCTGGGCTGAAAGGCCTGGAAACGCAGGGAGCAGAGACGGGTGGATATTCATGATCATGCCCTTGTATTCCCTGATAATGGCTGATCCGAGGATCTTCATATACCCGGCAAGTACGATAAGATCGGGATCAAGCAGCCGGAGGGTCCGGAGCAGTTCCTCTTCATACTCTTCTTTTGCAGAAAACGATGAATAGTCAATGAGAGAGACCGGGATGCCGTGCTCTTCGGCGATATGCGCAGCCCCGGTCCCCTCCCGGTCCACGATCAGTCCGACGCACCGCCCGTGTATTGTACCGGATTCTATTTCAGAGAGGACGGCAAGGAAGTTTGATCCTCTCCCTGATGCCAGGCAAACGATGCGTTTCATGGTTCTTAGTATGGGTTGGTTCTCCCGATAATACTGATCAGTCCGTCAGCGGCCTCTCCAGGGTGAGCTTGACTTTCAGGATCTGCCTCCCCCGCATCTGGGTGACTGTAAGGCGGCCATTGATCTCTGGAATGGTTATCGACTCGCCGATATGCGGTATCCTGCCCAGACGGGCAAATACCAGCCCGCCGACGGTTTCATAATTATCCGGGTCCTGCGGGAGCGGGGCTTCCAGCACCTCGTTGACATCATCCACCCACGCCTGGGCATCAATGATATAGACCCCGTCCCGGAGATTCTGCACCTCTTCCTCCTCGATGTCAAACTCATCCAAAATATCCCCGACAAGCTCCTCCAGGATATCCTCGATCGAGACGACACCGGAAAATACTCCATATTCATCCAGGATGATTGCAAGATGTGTCTGTTTATATTGGAGTTCTTTCAGGAGATCATCGATTTTCTTGGATTCCGGAACAAACGAGACGTCATGAATGATGTCTTGTATCGGGATATCCGAATTTGTATTGTGCACTGCCCTGAAGACATCCTTGACATTGAGGAGCCCGATGATATTATCAGGATCATTGTGGTAGACCGGGAGACGGGAGAACCCGGTCTCGTGGAAGATCTCAAGGGCATCCTCAAGGCGCCAGGTACCCTCGATCATGGTTACATCCGGCCGCGGGGTCATAATCTCCCGTGCAGTGGTATCCCCGAACCGGAATACCGAATGGAGCATCTCCCGTTCATTCTCTTCGATAGCCCCGCTCTCTTCGCCGACATCGATCCATTCCTTGATCTCTTCCTCTGTGACGCCGACATGGATGGGCTCATCCTCTGTCGTCCGGACCTTCTTTATCCTGTCATAGAGCCAGAGTAACGGGGAGAAGAGTTTCTTGAGCAGAAGGATCGGGCGGGATACAAAGAGTGCAAAGGCATCAATATGTTTTGAGGCATAAGTTTTCGGACCGATCTCGCCGATGATAAGCATCAGGATAACCACAATACCTGTTGCTATCCCGACACCGGCATCCCCGAAATAGTCGATTGCAATTGCTGTTGCGATGGCTGCTGCAGATACATTCACAATATTGTTCCCAACCAGGATGGTGATCAGGAGGTGATCGGTATTTTCTTTGAGTTCTGCAAGTGCATGCGCACTCCGTGTCCCTTCTGCAACAAGTGTCCTCACTTTCGCCCGTGTTATCGCGATCAGTGCAACTTCTGATCCGGAGAAGAAACCGGATAGAAAGAGGCAGACAAAAAAGAGAATAAAATGGAGTGGATCAGACGCCATACCAGCACTCACTCCATACAGGTGCTCCAAAAAGCATTATCGTTCATGGTTGTGTCGTTTCAATCAATAATAGAACTCAAAAAAGATAAAGGTACCTGTTTAGCAGGCAGCATCCCAAAATGCTGCTGCCTCACCTGAGAGGATGGCGCACTTCTCTTCAAAGGAAGGTCTTTGTTTGAGGCCGAGGTCTTCTATCTCAAAGATAACCGGCCCGTCATAGGAAAACGATGAGAGCAGGGCTGCACATGCATTCATTGCCTCTGTTCTTCCAAGAGGGGAATGCATATCTGCCGGGGAGCCGCTGCTCGCATGGACATTGACGATCCGGTCAGAACAGAGGTTGACAAACTCTTCCGGAGCCCCGCTCTCACCTGCGGAGGCGTGGGCATAATCAAATGTCAGGGAGAGGTGCGGGTAATCGTCAAGCACGCTGGCAACCGATTCCGGAGTCGTAAGCAGAGCATTGACCCGGGGTTCCATGTTCTCGATTGCTATCGTGACAGAGACGTCGCGGGATTGGGCCTCGACTGCCTCCATATAGAGACTGAACCGGTGCATATCAGCTGCTGATGGCGGCCGTTTTGCCGTTCTCCTCCCGGGATGGATTGTAATCACCTCTGCCTGCAGCTGATCGGCAACCCGGATAGCCTCGCAGGCAGATTCAACCGAAAAAGCAGCAATACCAGGATTTATCGAGACCGGGTTCAGATCAAGAACCGGCGCATGCACTGTTATCGGCAGAAGCGACGGATACTCACTGAGTGTCTCTATAAGCTCCGGGACAGATTGCCCGGTTGTCCAGAAAGACGGTGTTTCCAGCCAGAATTCAACCGTATCCAGGCCTGATGCAGAGATGCCATGAAAAATTGTTTCCAGCGCATATTCATGAAAGAACATGCTTGATGCACCGATCCGCAGCATACACAGTTTCTTCACATCCTGCCACAAATAGATTCTCATGCCCGGTGAAGAACAGGCAGCACTTGTCCATGAGGAGCCCGGGATCCTCTCTGTCGCTGACCTCTCCGGGATCATCAGGGAGAGGCTCGATACACCGGATCTTCGCGGGGTCAGGGTGCGGGGCGAGGTATGGAATTTTCGCCTGCACTCTTCCGGCCATATGTACTTCTCACTCTCTGAGAAGGGTGATGATGGGAATGCCTCGATAGATTGTGTCATCTGGAAGCGTGCAGCGCAGAAGATTTCGCCACCACCTGAGAATGGCATGGATGTCATCGTCTCCGGCTATATCGATCACTATCCCCCCTTTGGCAAGACCCAGTTTGTTGCAGACAGCCTTCTCCATGCCGGGCTCGGAGGCAAGTTTCTCCTGCTTGAAGGCTGGAAGAAGGAGCTTGCGGCTGAGGGCTGTTTTGCAGAAGAGAGGAAAAAACCACTACCTGTCTTTCCCACCAGGGTGGGGGTTGTGACCTCTCCTACCGGAGCGGTGCTGCAGGATATCAGAAATGTCATCCAGCGCCGGTTTCCAATGGATATCATCCTCTCTGGCACCGCTGTCCAGGGGGAGACTGCACATCTCGATATCAGAGACGCGATCTTCAAAATCGACCAGACCGTTGATGTGATTATCCTTGCCCGGGGCGGCGGCAGCTTTGAGGACCTCTTTGCCTTCAACCACCCGGATGTGGTGCGGGCAATCGCCTCCTGTGAGACACCGCTCATCTCGGCAATCGGCCATGAAGTTGATGTGACGCTCGCTGACCTTGCAAGCGATCTCCGGGCACCGACACCGTCTGCTGCTGCTGAGCTGGTTGTCCCTGACCGCCATCAGCTGGCAAGGGAGCTTGCAGAGCAGCGGGCATCCATGCAGAACCTGCTCTTTGAGCGGCTTGATCGCCTCTCAACCGATCTCGAGGATATCAGGCTGAGAATGGCAGGCAGAAGGCTTGACCGCCGGATCAGCGATATGAAGCAGACTGCTGCAGAACTCCGTGAGCGGCTTGAGAGGGCAGTCAGCACACGGCTCCTGCAGGAGAGAAAAGATATCGGACACCTTGCGGGTGCATTGCGGTCCGCAGACATCCGTGCCCCTCTCAGGCGCGGGTATGCGCTCCTGTTGGCTGATGGCATGCTGATCAGGAGTGTGCAGGCACTGGAGACGGGCAAAAACCTTACAATCTATCTCCCGGATGGGGAGGCCGATGCAACAATAGAGACGGTGCGTTATGACTGAGACCTATGAAGAGATGGTAACACGGCTCCGCGAGATTGTCCGGATGCTTGAAAACCCGGACACGCCGCTGGATGAGAGCGTCCGGCTTTATAAGGATGGAATCGAGCTTATTAAGAAATGCGAGGATTTTTTGACGAAAGCCGAACTCCGCATCCTCGAGATAACAGAGGAATAAGGAGAGACGCTTTATGGATCCCTGCTAGTCCGGCCTTTCTGCTATCAGGGTAACCTCCATTGCAGATCCCCTGGCAAGAGCGGCAATCAGCTCCCGCGGGAGTGTGCGGGCGACATGATCTGATCTGATTCCGATGGTGCGGCCGCAGACATACCCGCTCCGGCGCCAGACGAGATCAGTCTCGTGATCAAGAGCCATCGCTGCTGAGCCGGATGATCGGATCTCGCATACCACTCCTCCTGCCTTCAGCAGCGTCCTCAGGACGGCATGATCATCTGCCAGAAGGTCGCAGAATGCATCCGGGAGATCAAGGGCAGCTTTGTCTGCGGATACGCCGATGATACAGTCGCCCTGGAGGGTGAGCTCGTCGTCACGGGTAATCTCAAATGTTGTCGGATGCCTGCCGGTGACATTCGCATGGCCCTGGCAGTGAATATGTTCTCTGATCTCCATTGTTTATGATGTCAGCATGCAAACAATATAGATATGTCAATAACCGCACGATGCCCTGCCTGTCAGGAGGAGACAGATCATGGAATCATCCGGGACGGGTCGCCGGCAACAATTCAGTGCCGTGATTGCGGTCATACGCATCGTGAGATCCTCAAGGTACCAAAAGTCATTGAGATACGTGCAATCGTGAGCCTGGAGGGAGAATCCCGGCAGGGAACAATCGAGCTTGCTGATGATGACGTTGTCACCTGCGGCAACACCTTTGTTGCCGATGTCGGTGACGATATCTTTGGTGTTGAAGTGACAGGGATTGAGGTCTCTGCTGCCCGGCGAAAGAGAGCAGCAGCAGGGGAGATCACCTGCCTCTGGACCCGGGTCATCGACTCAGTCATTGTCCGGGCATCCCTGCATAAGGGTGCAACAACCCATCCCCTCTACGAGGAGGTTGATGGTGAAACAACCTATACCGTGGGAGAGATCACATCCGTTGGAGGACGCCAGTTTCGTATTACCCGGATTAAGAAGAGAGACGGGGCTTTGATCAGGAAACCTGGATCCTATACAGAAGCACGGTTTATCAAGCGGATCTACGGTGAGCGATCATAGGTACTTCGTCAGGAGCTCGAGAAACTCCTCCTGGAGGAGAATACCTTCCACCTTCTCAACAACCTGGTCATCACAAAGGATGATCGTCGTCGGCGTTACTTTCAGCCCGTACCTGCTGATATATTCCTGATGCTCCTTTGCATCAATTGCCTCTATCTCTATTTCCAGGTCAGCTTCAATTTCCTTATTGATCGATTCCTGCTCCA
This sequence comes from Methanocalculus natronophilus, assembly GCF_038751955.1. Lineage (NCBI taxonomy): Archaea > Methanobacteriati > Methanobacteriota > Methanomicrobia > Methanomicrobiales > Methanocalculaceae > Methanocalculus > Methanocalculus natronophilus. Next base: position 214,051 of record NZ_JBCEXH010000001.1, read on the forward strand.
GACAACCCATGCATCCATCCTGGTAAAAGGAGAGAACTTTCACTGCCATAGTAGTGGAGACTCTTGGGATGCGAGATAAAAAAGGTATTGGATCTATGAGAGAGCCCTGACGGAGTTTATGGTGACAACCGCGTATTCATAGCCATACCTGACCAGAACCATATCGTCGGTTTTTTCCTTCACATATGCAATCCGGAGCATGCTTTTGGATTCTGCATCATCAACGAGAATCTCCGGAGATTCGACAAAGCCAAGCACAATCATCTCTCCAACCAACAGATCATCAAATTCGTATCCCATCTTCTCCACATCGTCGCTTGTCATAGCCATCTCCAGTGGATCGTCCCTGCTCTCAAAGGTGAACGGCACTGTGATCCGATCCCGTTCACGATGACCGATAGGAGCTTCGACTATTTCCCTGAATTCAGAGGAGAGAAGTGCAAACGGAGCCAGCGTGTTATGCCGATCCGGTATAGGGAGCATTGAATCATCCGGTACATACCCTGTATTGTTCTCAATTGGACCGGAGAGATACACAAACCCTTCTGCCTGCGAGGCTACTGCTTCTGAGCTTGTCAGGACAGGAACACCCTCCTTTGCATAGACCGTATAATCAAGAACAACAAGATCACCCGGCTCAATGGAGCGGAGGCCGCCAATCCATGCGGTGCCGACAAGCGAGAGTGCCATCATGAACGCAAGGAGGACTGCAAAGCCGACAGCCCCAATCTTCACCCAGTTGACCTCTTCTTTCTTTTTTGAACGTCTCTGCTGTGCCATTATGGTATATGATTTGTCCCTCACATGGTAAAGCGTTTGTCGATCACGTACGATACCCGCTGATCTTTTGCTGATCTCTTTGGAAGATGCGCTGGCGGCTGAGAATCCATTAATTTTTATTTAAGAATATTCGAAAACTGTTAAGTCTGAATCAGAAAGGTACTATACTGGAATCTGACATAGCGTCCATCACATGATGAGTACATAACTATATTATCTATCAGTGAGTGTAGTTATTCATTTGAAAGCTTTATTCACCCGCATGGTGTCAATAGCACAGAGGTGTTTCAATGGAGAATGAATATGAACCAGAGGTTCAGATAGAAGTACGCGATATCTACAAGGTTTTTGGCAGTAAGCCTGAAAAAGGGCTTGAATTGTTGAAAAAAGGAGAGAAAAAAGATAAAATTCTTGAGAAGACCGGGCAGACAGTCGGTCTTGACAATGTCTCTTTCCAGGTGCATAAAGGCGAGATTTTCGTCCTGATGGGCCTCTCGGGATGTGGAAAATCGACACTCTTACGATGCTTAAACAGGCTCATTGAGCCGACTGCAGGAGAGATCATCATCAAGGGAAAGGATATCGTTGCAATGAATGAAGACGAGATCCGCGAGTTCAGGAGGCAACAGGTCGGCATGATCTTCCAGAACTTCGCACTTCTCCCTCACAAAACCGTCATCGACAATGTGGCATTCGGCCTTGAGATCCAGGGAATGGCTCTCGAGGAGCGCCATAAGAAGGCCCAGGATGCGTTGCAGCTTGTTGGCCTGACCGGGTATGAGACCAGTATGCCCGATCAGCTCTCAGGAGGGATGAAGCAGCGTGTCGGACTTGCCCGGGCGCTTGCAAGTGATGCTGAGATCCTGCTGATGGATGAAGCATTCAGCGCACTTGACCCCCTGATCAGGCGGGATATGCAGGACGAACTGATTGATCTGCAGGAGAGGCTCTCCAAAACCGTCATCTTTGTGACGCACGATCTCGACGAGGCATTAAAACTTGGAAACCGGATCGCATTGATGAGGGATGGGAAAATCATCCAGGTGGGGACAGCAGAAGAGATCCTGACAAATCCAAGCAACGAGTACGTTGAGCGGTTTGTTGCCGATGTCGATATGACGCGGGTACTGACTGCACAGGATGTCATGAAGAAAGCCGACCCCGTCATCTCATGCAAGAGCGGGCCACGGCTTGCTGCCCGGCTGATGAAAGAGTATGGCATATCAAACCTCTTTGTCGTGACCCAGCACCGCATTATCAAGGGAATCGTCACAATTGACGATGTTGTCAGGGCGGTACAGGAAGACCACAAGACGCTTGAGGATATCGTTATCAACGACATTCAGATGATCCAGACAGATACCCCGCTTGCTGATATTATTCCGCTTATTGCAGAGAGCAGGTATCCGATCCCGGTTGTTGATGAAGACACCAGGTTAAAAGGAATCATCGTGAGAGGATCGGTCCTCTCAGCACTTGCACGCAAGGAGAGTGAACCAATTGTTGCCTAAAATTCCAATCGGCCAGGTTGTGTCCGATGTTGTGGACTGGATAGACGCAAACCTCGGGTGGCTTCTTGATGCCATCACGACAGTGCTCAGGTTCCTGCTCAACGGCTTCCAGGATCTCCTGATGGTCCTGCCGCCGCTTGCCATGATCCTGGTGCTCGGCGTGATCATCTTCTTTATCACAAGAAAGGATCTCCGCCTTTCTCTCCTGAGTATTGCCGGGCTTCTCTTAATCTGGAATCTCCAGCTCTGGAGCCATGCCATGCTGACGCTGGCACTTGTGCTGTCATCAACAATTATAGCACTCATCATCGGCATACCCCTTGGTATCCTGGCAGCAAACAGTGATACATTCAATGCCGGAATCCGGGTGCTTCTTGACTTTATGCAGACGATGCCTGCTTTTGTCTACCTTGTTCCGGCTGTCATCTTCTTCAGTCTCGGGAATGTACCGGGCATGATCGCAACAGTCGTCTTTGCAATGCCCCCGGCAATCCGGCTGACCAACCTGGGTATCAGGCAGATACCGGTTGAGCTGATCGAGGTTTCAGATGCGTTCGGTGCTACACCACGGCAGAAACTGATAAAGGTTCAGCTCCCGGTTGCCCTTCCAACCATTATGGCAGGAGTCAACCAGTGTATCATGCTCGCCCTCTCAATGGTTGTTATTGCATCCATGATCGGCGCAGGAGGGCTTGGCTACCAGGTGCTTGTCGGCATCCAGCGGGTCAATATCGCGATGGGCTTTGAGGCAGGCCTTGCCATTGTGATCATTGCAATCATTCTTGACCGTATCACCCAGAACCTGATAAAGACAGAGAAGGGACGGGAGGAGTGAGAAGGCAACCAGCCAGCAAATATAAAACAGACCCACAACTTTTTTTACAGATAAGTCACTAAGTTCAAACTGTCTTTTATCAGACATAAGACATATTCACGAAACTGAGTGAATTGGATGGTGTAAATGATGATTTCCAGAAACAAAATCATGATGATTATGGCCGGGCTTCTGCTCGCCTCCGCACTTCTGGTTGCCGGATGTGTGGATGAGCCGACAGAGCCTGCAAAAGAGATATCTATTGGCTATGTCACCTGGGACTGTGCAATTGCAAGTACCCACGTGATGAAAGAGGTCTTTGAAGAGGCAGGGTACCGGGTAACCCTGGTCGCAGTCGATGCAGGACCGCTGTATGCAGGCCTTGCCCGCGGTGATATCGACTTCACAACAACCGCATGGCTCCCCCACACCCACAGCATGTACTGGGAGGAGTATGGAGACCGGCTTGACTACGTGCAGGACAACATTCCAGGAGATGCACGGATCGGCCTTGTTGTGCCGCAGTACGTCACCATCGACTCAATTGAGGAGATGAACGAGGCTGCAGACAACTTTGAGGGCAATATCATCGGTATCGAGCCTGGAGCAGGCATCATGTCGGCAACCGAGGATGCAATTGTTGAGTATGACCTTGACTATGAGCTGGTTGCAAGCAGCAGTGCAGGCATGGCAGCAGAACTCAGGTCTGCATATGGACGGGAAGAATGGATTGTCGTCACCGGCTGGGCTCCGCACTGGAAGTTCGGCAGGTTCGACCTGAAGTTCCTTGATGACCCAAAGGGCGTCTATGGTGAGGCAGAGGATGTTGTCACGATTGCACGCCAGAACCTTGCAACAGATGACCCCGAGGCATATGCGATCCTTGAGCGCTTCGAGTGGACAGCTGTTGATATTGCAGAAGTGATGACCAGTATCGAGGATGGCGTACCTGATGATGAGGCAGCACGCGCCTGGATCTCAGCCAACCCCGACACGGTCGCATACTGGATCTCAGGGTAGCTAACCTGTACTACATGAGAGGAGAAGGTGGGGGAATCTCTTCCCCTGACTCTTCCCTTATTTAAAAAAAACATTCTGCATTTCTTCTTTTGGCATCAGGCAGATGCCAGGCTTTTTTGATCTCTGCAACCGGGTCCGGGGGATCTGCTATAGCACCATGCAGGCAGGCGATACCTATATTATTCATCCTCGCCACCTACAAATTATGATACTGAAACAATCTGCCTGGTGGGTACTGGTGGGTTTGCTGCTCATCGGTCTTGTGCTGGCATCACCGGCATCTGCACGGGATATTAAATCCGGAGATACAATCTTTGTCCATGAACGGGGGCTGGATCTCACCAATCTGGAGGTTGCTGGAAGCCATCCTGTCACTGCCCTGCATCATTACCGGGACGACGATACCAGCAAAGCATTGCTCAATGAAATACCGGTTTCAGATCCGGCAAATGTCGATATTCTGGATTCTCTCGTCTTGGACTACCATGGACGGTACTATGCATATAACCGGACAGAAGGAGTTGATGCAACACGATCTGTCAGGATTCTTGAGCCCAAGCTGACAATTGATGTCGTCCTTGCTGATCCCTACCATCATGAGTCGGTCACGAAGCTTGAGCGTCTCCCTGACACAACACATCTTGCTGTGAAGATTATCAGTCCGAATGTGGGATCGTTCTACCGTGATAACAATAACTATGCAGAGGTTGATGTGATCCTGATTGGACCGGCAGGTGCTGAGACGACACGGATAGGAACTGCTGATCTCAGTGGCATTGAGCTCACGCGCTCAGAAGTATTCACCGATACCGATGCAGACAGAGGTACATTCACCCTGAAGGATATGGGACCCGGCGTTCATGAGATACAGGCACGCTGGAAGAAACCACAGGGTTTTGCCAGTTATGCAGAAGATTCAAACATCATAAGTTTCGAGCGCCTGGTCGTCACCACACCAACACCCACACCAACGCCAACGCCAACCCCAACACCCACCCCTCCGCCGACACCGACACCGGTTATAACGCCGACACCAACGCCAACGCCCATACCAACGCCAACACCAACGCCGGAGCCAACACCAGCGTCCGCATCACTCCTTCTGCCGCTGGCTGCAGTGGCGGGTGCCGGACTGCTTGTGTATCTCAGGAAATCCGGATAATAGCATAGACCAGGATACCATATTATTCCCTTTTTTTCCGGTCCAGGCAGGCATTCAGAACCAGTTCAGCCGCATGCAGGGTACCTTCCGGCCCGGCGAGAGGGCGGCTGCCAAGCACCACCCTGCTCCGGTCAGGCGGGGTAATCCCGATAAAACCTGCATCTGGCAGGATCCGCTGCTCATAGGAGGAGCCGAGAAGAAGATTATAGGAGTCCCGTTCAAGTGCCTCTTTGATCTGATCCAGATCAGTGACAGCCGGGGTGTCGGTTTCGTTTCTTGGCAGTATGCACGGTCTCTCAGCGCCAAGATACCGGGTGAGGAGATCTGAGAAGAAGCCGGCATACCCGGACTGGGCACAGATAACGGCAAGCGGGGGATCATTTCGCCTGAGGTACTTCTCGCAGGCGGCGATCACAAGCTCCTCTGCCCTGTCACACCCGGCAATAAGCGGATCCGGATCCGCATCCGGCCAGGTATCCAGGAGGGCAAAAACCGTGTTGCGTGTATTTTCTATGCCAAGAAGCGTCCCGCCGTCTCTTCCGGATGGCATACCGTAGTCCGGGTTCGTTGTCACGGTAACCGGTCCTGCTTTCTGCAAAGAACCCAGCTGATCCCATGAGAAGACGGTTGCAATCGGGATGCCGGCAAGGGCGAGTATACGGGCGGCTTCATGCATATTGCCGCGCCAGAAGAGATCCAGCAGACAGATCCCCCCGATATTCACCCCTTCACCGGCAGGAGGTCGCGTCTGCAGAAGGCTTTCCAGTGCGATGCCATACCCCGCCTCTGCATTGCCGACAAATCCGGGTGAATCAACAAGTATAACCGGATACCCGGCAAGTTCTGCTGCCAGGTCCTCACCCATCAGTGCAGGCACACAGGAGTTTACAACCGCTACCTGCTCTGCCTCTAAAAGAGCCGTTTTGACCACCTGGCGGAGGCGATCACCTGCGCCGAAGATCACCTCCTTCTCCAGGATGAAAGACCCGGTAAGAGGAGCTTTGATGAGAGATTTCGGGTAATAGTAGCAGCCGCTTGAGCCGTGTATCACCACACGCAGGCCCTGGATCCCCGCAAGACAGGCCGCTGCCCCGGTCAGTGCACAGGGCCAGACCGGGTTTGTGCAGTCAGGCACGACCAAGACACCTCCGGAAGAGATGGAGCATCCGTTTTGTGCCCTCAGTCCCGATCGGGGGATCAAAAGGGAGCCGGAGAGGGGTTCCGGTCTCTGATTCAGTCATGTTGAGTTGTCTGATCACCGTCCGGGCTGCAGCAACTGCTGCCGGATCGGCATGATGGGAATCGATCCTGATTTCGGCTCCCACCAGATCATCAAACCGGGCATAGAGATCATCAAGACGGCCTTCCTCATCCCTGATAGCCTCCAGGGGATTGATGCCCGCCGCCTCACCGACATCTTTCAGAAACCTGAGGGTGCCGTCCGGGCCGACCGGAAAGCCTGGCAGGACGGTTGTGCCAAACCGCCTGGTCAGATCAGATCCCACCTCAATAAGCCCGGGGTCACGCAGGATTGCAAGTGGTGCGGAACTGATCCTCGCACAGTCAGATGCCGTCATCCTCCTCACAAACCGGATGCCCGGATGGAGGCCGAGGAGAGAGAGGAGGCGGGCTACCTCGCAGTAGTTCTCCTCTGCCTCGTACTCGAGGTTCTTTTCGCCGACAATAAGCACCTCGCCATCACGGGAGATCCGATCCTGGCGGGACGAGAGGGTCAGAAGGCTCCGGAGGGCATTTTTGATCCCTTCAGAGAAACCACCGCCAAGAAACCCGGCACCAGGTATATGGACAACCGGTGTTGATCGTTTCTCCCTGCAGAGAGCAGCAGTATCATCGCCGATTGTATCTGCAAGGCAGGTTGATACAACACAGATAAGGCCTGGGCGAAGCTCGTCTGCGGCCCTCAGTGCCTCTTCAAGCGCCGCTTCCCCACCAAATATCACCTCGTTCTCCTGGAGGTTGCTTGAAACCAGGCGGGGAACCTCCAGATCACCGATCTCTGCCAGTGAGGCATGAAGGAGAGAGGCATTATGATGGGTGCAGCCTGACGGCCCATGGATCACGGTGACGGCACCCTCAAGAAAACCGGTGACCGAGAGGACGCCGGTTAAGGTGCACCCTTCACTCCTTGAGATATCGGTAGGCAAGAGACTCGAGTTCATCAATGGTTAATGGTGTTGGAATGGAGTATTCGGTATTGCCAAGGATTGCGCCTGCACTCAGGCGGTAGACCTCTGCCTGGGACGAAGCGGGGGCATACTCGATGACGGTCTTCTTATTCAGTTCTGCCTGCTGAACAGTTGGGGAACGTGGAATAAACGTGATCAGCCGGGAACCGATCGCCTCTGCAAATTCAGCAACAAGTTCCTCTTCACAATCAATATTCTTTCCGTTCCCGATCACCCCGCCGAGGCGGACCCTGCTTCGCCGGTTTGCACTGAGCCGGGAAACCGCCTTTGCGATATTGTTTGCCGCATAGAGTGACATCAGCTCCCCGGATGTAACCAGGTAGACCTCTTCGGCATAGCTCTCCCGCATCGGCATGGCAAACCCGCCGCAGACGACATCGCCCAGGACATCATAGACGATGATATCTCCCCTGAGCGCACCGAGCTTCTCGAGGAGCTGAAATGTCGCGATGATGCCCCTGCCAGCACACCCGACACCGGGATCAGGACCCCCTGCTTCAACGCACCTGACACCTGCATAGCCGGTGTAGATGACATCCGCAACCGGGATAGCACTCCCGTTATCCCTGAGCAGATCGAGAACGGTCGGGATCACGGTGCCATTCATCAGCATCCGGGTGCTGTCATGTTTTGGATCGCAACCGATCTGAAGGACATCGCGTCCCTCTTCTGCCCAGGCCGCTGAGAGATTGGCGGATGTCGTGGACTTTCCTATGCCGCCCTTTCCATAGAGGGCTATCTGTCTCATTCCAGAATACTTGGCTGCGTAAGAGTATAGAACTTGTGCTAACGTAATCGGGATTGACAAAAGCCGATCATGTACGGTCAAACCCTTTCAGAAGCCCGACAAGAAGCACGATGACGGGGATCACCTCGAGACGGCCGAGCCACATCAGGATGATGAAGAAGATCTTGCTCCCATCTGACATCTCAGGAGAGATATGGCCTGTTGAGATCCCGTTGTTGCAGGCAGCAGTGACAACATCAAAGATCACGTGGCTCGTATCATAGCCCGGGCCTTCAAACTGGATGATCAGGATGGTGCTTGCAAAGATGATGATGACATAGAGCAGAACCACAAGAATGTTCCTGGAAACCTCGTATTCTGCAACCATCTTCGGGATGCTCCGCCCTTCATGCCTGAACGGAATAACAGCACGGCCGGATACAAAGATCCGCCGAAACCACCAGACAAGGCCTTCATAACAGACGATTGCCCGGCCAAGCTTGATACCGCCAGAGGTGCTCCCGGATGCGCCGCCGATGATCATCAGTGCCACAAGGAAGATGATTGTGGCTGTCGGCCAGAGTGCTGGATCAGTATTCTGGAAACCCGTAGTGGTCGCGGCAGAGACGGTCATAAAAAGCCCCTGCCTGACGGAATCTGAGAGGGTATAGCCTGCAATATTCAGAAGATCATAGGTGACGACAAGGATTCCTCCACCTATGAGAGAGAACAGCAGAACGGCCTGAAGATCGCGGAAGAAGGCAAAGATCCGTTTTGCATAGAGCAGGAAGTAGAGCTTGAAGGGGAGGGCGCCTGCGATCATCACCGGGATCAGGGCTAGTTCCATAAACGGGTTGTTATAGTGTGCGATGCCCCCATCGTACATGGTAAACCCGCCGGTTGCAATCGCAACAAGCCCGAGGTTAATGGCATCCCAGGGTCCGACTCCGGAGAGAGAGACAAGGAGGATGCCTGCAAGCGTCAGCACAAAATAAATCTTCCACATCTGGATTGCCGTACTGACAACACTCGGCATGAATGCCTCTGAACGCGCCTCTGAACGGTAGAGTTCCTTCTGGATAAGCCCTGATCGGTGCACCATTGTCACGGTAAACGCAACAATCCCGATGCCACCGAGCCACTGCATAAAAGAACGCCAGAAGAGGATTGTTTTGGGGAAGTCGTCAAGTCCCTCTGCCATTGTAAGTCCGGTTGTTGTCCATCCGGACATCGATTCAAAGACAGCGTCGATATAAGGCATGCCACAGGCAAGGTAAAAGGGGAGAGCGCCGATGAGTGAGGCAATAAGCCAGATTATGGCCACCCCGCTGAGGGCTACTGAGAGCCGGGCCTGCCTGTTGGGAGCAGGCAGGGTTCTGAGGAAACTGCCAAGAAGGATAAATAATAACGGGACAAGAGCAATAAACGGCAATATATGCCATTCGCCATAGATCACTGCCACAACCAGCGGAGCGAGAGTTACAACTCCAAGGAACTGCAATATCCCCCCGAGATCACGGCCAATGATCAGAAAATGCTCTCTTCTGTCCATAATCAGATCAGTGATTAGCGCCTGTCACCGTAAATAGGTTGACTGTCTTTTGGGTGCCCGGCTGAGGTTGCATTCACGGCAGATGACCCTCCACGCAATGAGAAGCGATATGATATTTGTCGGAGTAACCTGCCTGCCCGGGTAGAACTGCAGGGCACATATCGTTGTCTGGTTCTCGATGCTCTCCTCAAGAGCGCGGGCAATTCCATAGGGAAGATACCCATCAAGCGTCAGCCGTACCATCTCCCGGCCATCAAGCGTCATCTCATCGCCGCTGATGCCAAAGGGCCCGTCTTCAAGTGGAATCACCCGTGCGAGATCCAGGGTGAGGGGGACCTGCGGGAGGCATTCGCTGCAACGTTTCTGGATCAGCTGGACGCAGTAGAGTGGCGGGTCGGCATCCGGTGCGATGATGCTCTCCCCGATGTGCACCACGATATCCGCAAAAGCCCGCTGGAATTCAACGTACTGTTCATAATCTGGTTTTCGTATCTCGATCTCCTCTTCCACTGCCTCGCGGGAGTGTCCCCTCTCTGCGACATCCCGTTTGATCTTCCATGCATATTTGACGGCGGGGTCGGGATCGACATAGATGGAGAGATCGATCATCTGCCGGATCTCTTCGGTGAAGAGGGTATGGAGACCTTCAAGAATGATGATATCGCCCGGAACGAAAGGCTCCTCGGGATCAAAAGTGCCGGTTTCGTGATTATATACCGGTTTTTGGATGCGTCGGCCCTGCCGTAGTGCCCCAAGATCTGCTGCAAGACGGTCAAACCGGTTGGCATCAGGGTGGAGCGGGGTGACCTGCTTCTCTGCACGTTCATTCCGGTCATACCGGTGGTAATCATCAAGAGTGATCGTCGTGACGATCCCGGGCCCAAGAATCACCCGGATCGCCTCGGTGAAGGTCGTCTTGCCTGACCCGCTGTCTCCTGCAACACCTATAATGAAGGGGGTATGTTCTTCTGTAGAATTGCCTGGGAAACCAGATGGCATTACTGACCTCATAACACCCACCATCATGTAAAGGTTTGCGGGGTCAGCCCCATGCATCAAGCCGCATCTGCCCGGAGGTATTCCTGGGCGGCCCGGCAATCCTGGCAAGAACCGGCTGAATCCGGTCGGGGGAGAAGCCGTAGTCATCACAGAGGATTGCCATAACCTGGTCTGGGTCGGGATCATTCCATTCCGGCGAGACATCTTCTCTGACCGGAGGTGCCAGGAAGAATGCTTCTATCTGATCGACATCCAGGTCCGGGAGCTTCTCCTCAATGGTCTCCTCAAACGTCCCTAGAGTGACGATCTTCAATGCCTTCTTCGGGCCGATCCCATAGATGCCTTCGTTATAGTCTGTCCCGACCAGGATTGCAATCCGGATAAGCTGCTCACGGGTTAGTGAGAGGGAATCCAGAAACTCTGCAAGCCGGATCTCTTCAGGGGCCACCGTCACCTGCCTGCCGTGGATCCGCCGCTTCCCTGATACCGCAAGATTGCGGAGAAGCAATGGCGCTCCAAAGAGGAGGGAGTCATAATCCTGGGATACGGCATAGGTTGCAATTCCCTCTGCAGCAAGGTATGCAGACTGCGCCTCACCTTCAGAGGGGGCAACCATCCAGGGGACACCGAGTGCGTCAAGGAGCCGCTCTGCACTTCCCACAATAGCAGAGTCGACTTTTGAGGATCGGGTTGCCGCCCGGTAGGCTGCTGCCGTATCACCCCGCAGGAGCGCGTCAGCCCGCTCTGCCTCACCTGCCATACGGATATCGCGCCGGGCATCCAGCGTCTTCCCCTTGAATACAGGAGGCGGGCCATCAAAGATATAGAAGGGGCGGATCCCATGCTCCAGGAAATGTGCGGTCCTGAAGAGCAGGCCTGAGAGATGTGATGTCACCCGTCCCGATTCATCCTGGAGCGGTGTGCCGTCTGCCTGCCTGATGATCGAGAGGAACTGGTACAGGGTATTATGAGCATCGATGGCTGCCACTCCCGCCAGATCATCCCACCTGACTGTGTGGCGGCACCCTTCCAGGAGAGGTCGTAATTGTACTCCCATAGAGGCAAAACCCTACAGATCAGCGGTACATCCGGCGTGTCAGGCTGTTGACAATCTCACCGAGCTGCTCAACAGTTCTGTCATATTTGCGGTTGAGGCTGACAGACATCTCTTCCATATTGACCCGCATCGTCCTCTCACGGGCGATGATATTCTCTTCCAGCCTGCGGATCTTCATCCCGAGGGAGAGGAAGAGGCCGCCAAGAGCGAGCATCATCAGGGTTGCTCCAATGACAATTGTCGTATCCTGCCAGAGGCGGAGGACCAGCATGAGGGTTGCTGCCACGAGCACAACAATCAGGATCAGATCCCAGATATATTCACGAAGATCCATGTTTTACCATAAGAAGAACCATAATGATTAAGTTACCTATCCGGAGCAGACACAGATGGACAGACAAAACCTACCCGCAATCATCGGCATGCCGATCATCTTCCTCGCCGTCATGATCGGCGGGGTGCTCCTCGCAGCACCTGTGGACGACGCAGGCCTGACCGCATTTGAAGACCCGGATTCAATGGCAAACCCGTTCATCTTCCTGGCCATAATTCTTCTCATCACCTCGCTTCTCCTGCTGCTCATCCGGCAGGCCAGGCAGAACCTGATCTCGCTTATCATCGGCGGTGCTATCTTTCTCACCTATATCTATGTCTTCTCGGCAATTCTCCAGCACCTGATCGGCGATGGCATCCTTTCTTTTGCCGGAGCCGTTGCATCTGCCGGAGTAGCAGTCACACTCCTCTTCAAATATCCCCGGTGGTATATCATCAACTTCTTTGGGATAATCCTTGCTTCAGGGGTTGCTGCCATCTTTGGTGCTTCGCTTGCAGTGCTGCCGGTGATTATACTGCTAGCAATCCTTGCAGTCTATGATGCGATCTCGGTCTACCGGACAAAACACATGATAACGCTTGCAGAAGGCGTGATGGAGCAGAAGATGCCGATCCTCTTCATCATCCCGAAGAAACGCGGGTATACCGGAACCTATGAGAAGATTGCCCAGCCTGAAGAAGGACGAGGCACTGATGACAAAGGAATACAGCAGGCCAAACGGGAGCGGGGAACGTTTCTGATGGGGATGGGGGATGCAATTATGCCTGCTATCCTTGTTGTATCCGCATTCACCTTTCTCGCAGATCCGGTGCCGGCACTGGGAGCTGCAGTTGGATCATTCATCGGCCTTGGCGTCCTCCTGATCATGGTCTTCTCAGGGAAGCCGCAGGCAGGGCTTCCCCCACTGAATGGCGGGGCTATTCTTGGTTTTCTTGCAGGGTCTGCCCTTGTGTCCGAGTGGGCCTGGCTGGTCGTTCTCTAAGAACGGCGTCCAGCACCTCTTCCACCCCTTCCCCGGATACTGCTGACATGTTCAGGATGCCAGGGCATGACCTGAGATCAGATTTTGCTGCTGCAACCAGAACCGGGGCATGCGCCAGTCCCCTGACTTCAGCGAGGAGCTGCTTCTGGGTAGAGAGTTCGTATCCGCAGTGTTCGCTTGGATCAAGGATGAAGAGGATGACGTCTGCCACATAAATGAGGGCATTTAATGCCTGCTTCTCGATTGCATTCCTCTCCCTGCTTCCTCCCGCATCAAGGATACCAGGCGTGTCAATGAACTGCACGCGCTCGCGCCATGAGAGTTCGCGATGGCCGACGATGACGCCCTTGGTGGTGAAAGGGTATGATGCAACCTCGGGAGTTGCGGTTGAGACGAGCCTGATAAACGAGCTCTTCCCGACATTTGGGTATCCGGAAACAACAACCGTGAACTCATCAGCCGAGACAACCGGGAGTTTCCTGAGGATGTTTCGTGCATCATTCAGATACCGCAGATCACCATCTATCTGGTGGACGACAGAGGCGATCCGTGCCACTGCCTGTTTTCGGACCTTTGGTTTATCCGGGGAGCGGCGCATGGATCGCGCCCTCTCCATCCCGATATCCCGTGTATTTCTGGCAGCCCACCCGACTGCACCGAACCGTTTTCTCATCTCCTCGATGCCAAAGAGGATATCCACGAGATCGCGATAGAACGGCGGGATCGTATGGAACTCGGGAAAGCTCTGGATGATCGAGACCAGCCGGTCGTGAACGGCCTGGGTGACTGCCCGGACAAATTCCTCGTTTGCACGGTCTTTATTCTTCTTTTCCCGCATCTTTTTTGCGGCACGCCGGAAACTCCGGTCAAGGATCTCGTCGGCTGTCGGGACTGTTGGTATGGTATCAAACATCAGTTCTGCTTCCCCAAATCTATTTATCAGGATATAGATGAACAATCTTAGTATGGATCTCTCACTCATCCAGAAAGATATTCTTATAACCTTAATCTCACTCTATCATCAACATTCTCATCCCATCAAAGGAGACGATATCGCCGGCATCATCAGGAGAAATCCCGGAACGGTCAGAAACCAGATGCAGGCACTCAAGGCGCTTGGGCTTGTGGACGGCGTGCCCGGCCCAAAAGGTGGATACCATCCGACTGCGGCAGCATACAGGGAACTGAGTATCAAATCTGCTGATGATGAGGCAGCAGTGACCATCACACGAAACGGCATACCGGTAGAAGGGGTGCGGGTCACCGAGATCGGGTTTACCACGCTCTGCCACCCCGACCTCTGCCATTCGCTTATCAGGGTTATCGGCAGTATCAGGGATTTTGCCATTGGTGAAGAGATTACCGTCGGGCCAACCCCGGTGAACAAGCTGATGATCCGGGGCGAGGTCTTTGGCCGTGATGAGATCCAGGGTGCGCTTCTCATCTCGATATCCGAGATGACGTCGCTGCCAAAGAAAGCGGTCCGCTCCTATATGAGCACGCCTGTCATCAGCGTGCTCCCTGACAACACAATACGTGAGACAATAGACGTCTGTTCCAAAAACCGGATTCGAGGGGTCCCGGTTATTCTGGACGATCAGCTGCTTGGGATTGTCACCCTGACCGATATTGCAGAGGCGATAGGCAGGAATCTTTCGCCAGACACCCCGGTCTCCACGATCATGACCCATGATGTCATCGAAGTCCAGGCAGATACCCGCCTCTACGAGGTGATACGGCGGTTTAAAGAGCGCGAGATCGGGCGGGTGATTGTGTTGGATGGGGGCAGGCCGGTCGGCATCCTGACCCAGTCGGATATTATCAGGGTATTTCCCACATTATAAGCACATCTTCCACCAAAGGTTTTTGTGTATCCGGGATAGGGAATCCCTGCAGTTCATTTGAAGAATTGGAATAGTTTAAATAGTTATCAGCCAACCTTCATTCTATGACAAAGGCGTTTGCCCGTACGCTTCGGCGCAAGAAGATTATGAGCAGTGATGGCAAGGTGATTGGGCAGCTGAAGAATATCATTATCGATGTTGCCAGCGGTGAGGTTCTGAATTTGATCGTAAAACCGGATGCCGCCTTTGACACCACGAGTTACAAGCTTGATGACAACTGTATGCTGATTCCCTTTGAGGCTGTCAAGGATATCAAGGACTATATCGTCGTTGACCGCTATATGCTCAGGTGAGACTCAGGTTATCCGAAGCGTTCAAGAAGAGAGAGCAGGCCTTCTGAGAACCCGTCACCATAGGGGCGCTCAGTAACAATATCCGCTATTTTTTTCACCCGTTCACTCCCGTTTGCCATTGTAAGCGAGTAGCCGGCAACCTGGAGCATCTCGAGATCATTATCAGAATCCCCTGCTGCCAGAAAATCCTGCGGGGCAAGGGAGAGGAGCGGTGCGAGCCGTCGAAGCGCCGTCCCCTTTGATATCCCGGGTGTCTGGAGATGGATGGCAAAGCCTGTGTCAATAACCCGGACATAGAGATCTGAGAGAAGGGATCTGACGTCTTCTACTGGTACCGTGCGGGCAAATGCCACATCGGCATATCTGAGTTCCATGCTGTAGGGGATGAGGTCAGTTCCCTGGTCAGCATAGTGGGAGACCAGGCGATCATATGCCTGAAGGCAGACCGATCGATCGCCGTCTGTCTGCGGCTCCTGGTTAAAGCCCGGCCGGAAGACACCGCCGTTCTCTCCGATGACCGCACCGCCGGTTCCGATCATCTTGGCAAGCGCATCGAGAAAACAGAGGGTGTTGCCTGAGGCAAGCACCACCGGCACATCACGGTCAATATAGTAGCGGAGCGCTTCAATTGCACTGGTGCTGATCCGCCGGTTCTGATCCGTCAGGGTACCATCGATATCACAGACGACTGCCTTCAGCACGGTTTGATCCCTGCCATTTCAACCATGAAGGTCGCTTCACCGTCAGGAAGGTTTGGGCTGTCGACGAGCCGGGCGATCCGCTTGCCAGCCTTGCTCTTGCGGAGATACAGCCTGAAGGTTGCCGAGTGGCCGACGATATTGCCGCCGATAGGTTTTGTCGGATCGCCGAAGAAGACCCCGGGGTTTGACATCACCTGGTTTGTGACAAGGGCAACCGCATTATGTTCATCCACGAGTTTGAAGAGTTCATGCAGGTGCCGGTTCAGTTTCTGCTGGCGTGTGGCAAGCGTCCCCCTGCCGGCATATTCGGCACGGAAATGGCCGGTAAGCGAGTCGATGATGAAGAGCTTGACCGGTTTGTCTGTCTGTTTCAGATCGTTTGCCATATCGCGTGCAGAGTCGATTAAGAGCATCTGGTGATCTGAGGTATGTGCTCTTGCAACATGGATATTTGCAAGGAAATCTTCCGGAGTTCCAACATCACAATCGACCTCAAGTCCATCAACCATCTGGGTGATACGCTCGGGACGGAAGGTATTCTCTGTATCGATATAGATGCAGCTCCCGCTCAGGCCGCCACAGTCCTCGGGAAGCTGGCAGTTCACTGCCATCTGGTGAACGATCTGGCTCTTCCCGGATCCGAACTCGCCATACAGCTCGGTTATCGCCTGGGTCTCGATCCCGCCACCGAGGAGATCGTCAAACTCGGGGACAAAGGACATGAGTTTCCTCACCTCCTGCCGCCTGATCAGGACATCAGTGCCGGTCTTGAACCCGCCGATATCGGCCTTCTCCCGGGCGCCTTTGATCATCTTCTTTGCGGTCGCCTCACCGATTTCTGCAGCCTCTGCGAGATCCACAGGTGATGCGGTGGCAATACTCTCAATGGTTGTATAGCCTGCCTCACGGAGCCGGTCAGCTGTCGCCGGGCCAACACCGGGCAGGTCTTCGAGATCGATCTCTGACATAATATCTTCTTCCTCCTGTTGAGATACAATGCTAATCTTGTGATCGAGAGCTTATCAATCCCTGACCATGGAGGGTGAAAGTGAATCAGGGGCCAGCCGGGAGACCCGCTCCAGGAGATCCGCCATATCATCTGGTGGCAGGAGTTCCTCTGATCTGACGATAAACCGGCTTCCTGAGAGCTCTCCGCTGAGGCGGAACCGTGCGGCAAGCGGAAGGGCTGCACCTTCCAGGATAGAGAGTGCATCTGCTGTTGCAAAGGAGAGGCCTTCCGGGGAGAGGACCGTCACCCCGACAAGCTCCCTCTCCATGCATTCCTCGCGGATGACCCGGACCGCACTCCCGAACCCGACAGAGAGTTCGACGTCCCCATACCTGTTCAGGCGTGCTTTTGCATTATAAACCGCGATCGTCTCGCCCGGGAGCAGGGGATCACATGCCCGCTCTCCCCAGATCACGATCCGGAGACCTCCTTCGATGAAGAGGTTCCGCACCCAGGACGAATCTCCCCGCCGCGTGGTGAAGGGGCGCACCGGATGGATGGTGGTGATCCTTCCACAGACAGTATAGGTTCCTTTATCCAGGACCTGTCCTGGCGGGGTATAGCAGATCTCTATCTCACCTGGGATCTGCTCAATCCCGGTTGCATCCCTTGCAAGATACTCGATGCCATCATCTGATGCCCGCCGTTCCGCATCTGTTATCCGGATCGATGAGCCTTCGACGATTCCCTCAAGAAGAGCAGGATCCCAGGTGATAAACCGTGCAAACCCCGTCGGATCCCCGATGATCGCCTCCTGGACAACACCAGCGCCTCCGTCTTTGCGCTGAAAACTCCGTGGAGGCTCTATTGCCAGTACCCGGGCATCGATCCCTGCGGTTGATGAGGAGCTATGGCCTCTCTTCTCCGGAAGCGTGATGGCAACAGCAGTCTCCCTGACGGCTAAAGCATGCACCTCGGTCTGCCGTCCTGCTTTTGGCCTGCCGATCACTTCGAGGACCATGCCATCTTCGAGTTCAGGTACACCTGCAGCCATCTCGTCCCAGAGGACAAGCGGGATGGTGCCGGTCTCATCAGCAAGCTCGATCCGCGCGACACAACCCGGTGACCCGTCGTCACGGGTGAACTCTTTTGGATCGGTCCTGTGGACAACTTTCCCATACAGTGAGACAAGGGAGGGGGAAGGGGTGATGGAGCTGATCTTCTGGTGGCTCCTGCCGGTCTCCTCTACCACCAGCAGCGCAGCTGCCGTCTCATCGATGGCACCGCCATAGGAGGCTACCTTCTCCTCGATCTTATGGTCAAAGTCCTCCCTGGTGAGGATATCGTCGACAAGCGCGTAATGGAAGCCCACAACCGATCCACTCACTCCTGCTGCCACGAGGGCGTTACCATCATGGCAGCGAGATCTTCAAGTGTCTCGCCTCTCCGGATCACCTCGGCCCGATCTCCTTTCACCATAATCTCTGGCGGCCGTGGCCTTCCGTTGTACTGGGAGGACATGGCAAACCCGTATGCGCCCGTGTCCAGCACCGCGACAAGATCTCCTGCTTCCGGTGTCGGGAGCTGGCGATCTCCTGCAATGATATCCCCGGTCTCGCAGATTGGGCCTGCAATTGTCACGGTCTCGTTGCCTGGTGCATCTGCCTTGTTTGCCATGATGACCTCGTGCCATGAGTCATACATCGCCGGGCGGATCAGGAGATTGAAACCGGCATCGACATTGGCAAAGGTCTTGTATGCCCGTTTCACCGAGTTGACCTTCGTGAGCAGGACCGTTGAGTCGGCAAGGAGCCAGCGTCCGGGTTCGACCCAGAGTTCGGGGGAGATCCCGATCTCGTTGATGCCGTCAAGGAAGACGGGCATAACTGCGTCTGCATAGTCACGTGGTGTTGGTGCAACATCGGTTGCACGCTGGTACGGGACGCCAAGGCCGCCGCCGATATCCAGAAATTCCAAGTTTACGCCGAGATCGGTGACGTCACCAGCCACCCTGGTCATGACGGCGGCTGCACGGGCAAACGGCTCGACATCCAGGATCTGGGATCCGATATGGCAGTGCATCCCGACCGGAACCACATATGGCATATTATGGGCTTCCTGGTAGGCCGGGATAATCCCGTCTGCCGGTATCCCGAACTTGGTGGTCGCAAGGCCGGTTGCGATCTTTGGATGGGTCGGCACCTCAAGTGCCGGATTAACACGGAATGCTATCTGGACAGTCTTCCTGAGTTCTGATGCCACCTGCCCAAGCTGGTGGAGTTCATCGGTTGAGTCGACAGAGACACGCACACCCGTCTCAACGGCAAGCCGGAGATCGTCAGATGATTTCGAGCTTCCGTTGAAGAGCAGGCGTTCCGGTTTCATGCCTGCCCGGAGCGCAAGGTGCAGCTCACCTGAGGAGAAGACGTCTGCGCCTGCACCGGCACCGGCAAGTGCCCGGAGCACCGCGAGGTTCCCGTTTGCCTTTGCTGCAAAGAGGAGCCGGGTGCGGGGGTACATACCGGTGAGTGCGGACTCAAATGCGTGGTAGTTCTCAAGAATCTGATCCTCGTTTGTGACAAAGAGCGGGGTGCCGTATTTCCCGGCGAGCATGGTGAGATCATGGGATCCGGTGTGCAGATGGCTGTTTTTGATGGAGAGGTGGGCTGGGAGTGTCAGGGTCATTGCTTCATCCCCTCCATCCGGCCGACCGCTTCGGTGATCCGCTCAACTGATCGGGTGATTGCAAACCTGACATATCCTTCGCCGGATGCGCCAAACCCGATGCCCGGTGTTGCCACGATACCCGCTTCGTCAAGGAGCCTTGCGGCAAACTTCATCGAATCATCAACCTTCAGCCAGACATAGAATGTCGCTTTTGGTGCAGTGATATCATATCCAAGGCTTTGAAGTCCTTTGACCATGACATCCCGCCGTTCCTGGTATATCCTGCATGCATCTGCCACGCAGTCCTGGGGGCCGGTGAGTGCGGCGACACCCGCAAGCTGGATTGCATCAAATGCGCCTGAGTCGATGTTGGTCTTGACACGGCCAAGCCCTGCGATGATATCTTTGTTCCCGACAGCCATCCCAAGACGCCATCCGGTCATGTTATAGGTTTTTGAGAGGGAGTGCATCTCGATACCAACGTCAGTTGCACCGTCTGCCTCAAGGAAGGATGGTGCCCGGTACCCGTCAAAGGTGATCTCGGAGTACGCGTTGTCGTGGACGACGACGATTGAATGTTCGCGGGCAAATTCGACTACCTCGTCAAAGAACTTCATCGGAGCAGTTGCTGCAGTCGGGTTGTTCGGATACCCGAAGAAGAGGAGTTTTGTCTTCTTCAGGACAGCTGCCGGGATTGCATCAAGATCCGGGAGGAACGCATTCTCTTCACGGAGGGGAAGAGGGTGGCAGATCCCCTCCGCAAAGAGGGTTGATGTCTTGTAGACCGGGTAGCCTGGATCTGTTGCGAGGACGACATCGCCTGGATTCACAAACGCCTCGGGGACATGGGCGACCCCTTCTTTTGATCCAATCAGGGTGATGATCTCTGAACCCGGATCTGCTGTGACACCGAACCGTTTCTTCATCCAGGTGGCAACGGCTTCGCGGTAGGTGCCAAGGCCAAGGTACGAGGGGTAGTGGTGGTTTGCCGGGTCCTGTGCGGCGGTGCAGAGCGCCTCGACGATATGCGGGGGTGTCGGAAGATCGGGATCGCCAACGCCGAGATCGATGACATCGACACCTGATCTGATCTTTGCTGCTTTCATCTCATCTATCGTTGCAAAAAGATAGGGAGGTAGGTTGTCTAGTCTGTCTGCATACATAATGTGTATAGTTCAATCTGACGGTACTTAAGAATCACTGAGGCGACAGGATGATCCGTTTCCAAAACGTCTATACCGCCATGAAGCATTACCATGAAACGAGGTGGAGGATGGAGAAGAACCGCTTCATTTACCTGGATAATGCTGCAACAACAAAAACCCATTCCGATGTGGTATCGGCGATGCTCCCGTATTTCAATGAGCATTTCGGGAACCCGTCATCACTGTATGATCTGGCTGGGGCTTCGCGCACTGCTGTTGATTTGGCACGGGAGCAGGTTGCAGCTGCGCTTGGGGCAGATGCAAAGGAGATCTTTTTCACCTCCGGCGGAACTGAATCTGACAACTGGGCGATACGTGGTGTTGCCAGAGCCCATGCAAAGAAAGGCAGGCACATTATCACCTCGGCAATCGAGCACCATGCCGTCCTGCATACCTGTCTGGCTCTTGAGAAGGAAGGATACGAGATCACCACGCTTCCCGTGGACGAATACGGCCGGGTGAGTCCAAAAGATGTGGAAGACGCGATCCGGCCCGATACAATCCTTATCACCGTGATGCTTGCCAATAACGAGATCGGAACGATCCAGCCCATACAGGAAATAGGGGCTATCGGCCGTGCCCGGAAGGTGATCGTCCATACCGATGCGGTGCAGGCTGTCGGCCAGATTCCAGTTGATGTGAATACATTGAATGTCGATCTCCTCTCGGTCTCTGCCCACAAGTTCGGCGGGCCAAAGGGTGTTGGTGCCCTCTATATCAAAAGGGGTGTCTATCTGCATCCGCTCCTGCATGGGGGTGCACAGGAGAAGCGGCGGCGGGCAGGAACAGAGAATGTCCCCGGTATCGTTGGTCTTGGGAAAGCGATCAATCGTGCGACAGCAGACCTGCCAGACAAGGCAGAGCGGTTGATCCGGCTCAGGCAGCGGCTGTTTGACGGGCTCCTCACAATACCGGAGAGCCAGGCAAACGGCCACCCGACAGAACGGCTTCCAAATAATGTCAATGTCGTCTTCAGGTATATCGAGGGGGAGTCGATACTGCTCCTGTTGAATGCCCACGGGATCGCCGCATCCAGCGGGAGTGCCTGCACCTCGAGTTCGCTTGAGCCCTCGCATGTCCTGCTTGCCTGCGGACTCCCCCATGAGACTGCCCACGGATCGCTCAGGCTGACACTTGGGGAAGAGACGACAGACGAGGAGATCGATACAGTACTTGAGGTTGTGCCGACGGTGGTGCAGCGGCTGCGGGATATGTCCCCGCTGACACCGGCAGAACTCAGGAGCAGGTGAGAGAATCATGTACTCTGAAAAGGTAATGGATCATTTCATGAATCCCCGCAACCAGCGGGAGATTCCGGATGCCGATGGGATCGGCGAGGTTGGCAACCAGAAATGCGGCGATATCATGCGGATGTACCTCACCATCCGGGATAATCAGATCGAGGATGCGGCATTCCAGACATTTGGTTGTGGTGCAGCGGTTGCGTCTTCATCGATGGCAACCGAGATGATCATTGGCAAAACACTTGAAGAGGCCTGGAGCGTCTCCAATAAAGCGGTCGCAGAGGCGCTTGAAGGGTTGCCGCCTGAGAAGCTGCACTGTTCGGTGCTTGCCGAGGAGGCGATTCATGCGGCAATCAATAACTACCGGGAGAAGCAGGGGCTTCCTCCATGGGAGGAGGAGTCGGATGCCTGTGATGACTGCAAGGTGGACGGGTAGAGTGATCTGACCCAATCTTTTTTTACAGGAGACCGCACCTGATGGTATGATTTGCCTATGGACCGGACTGATGTTGTGCTGATACTCTGTACTGCCCCCGCGGGAGAGGCAGAGACGATTGCCCGGAGAATAATTGAAGAGCGGCGTGCTGCATGCGTCAATATCACCCCTGTTCATTCGGTCTTCCGGTGGGAGGGAGAGGTTCTCGCAGAAGAAGAGCACCTGCTGATCTGCAAGACAACAGAAGAACAGAGCAGGGATCTGATCCAGAGGATCGAAGAGATCCATTCCTATGATGTACCGGAAGTGCTGGCTGTCAGGGTTGATGACGGGAACAGGTCCTACCTTGACTGGGTGGGATCAGAGGTGCGTGGATGAGGCTTGAGCGGCATACCGGGACTCTCTATAAAAACGGATCGTTTACCGAGATAGATGACAGTATTGTCTGTGAGGAGACATTCAGGATCCATGTCAATGGAACAGAAGTCGTCCGGATGGTCGCATCATCTGATCATCTCCGTGAGCTTGGCGCCGGGTTTGTCATCTGTTCGGGGATAGCAGATGCTGTTATGGATGTGCAGGTCTCGCTGCATGATATCTTCGTCGAAGCAGACGTCACAGGAGATTTTGCCGCGGTGCTTGAGTCTTCAGGCGGGTTCACGAGCAGGAGCGGTACAAAAAAGGTTCTCTCAAACCAGCGGGTATTGCCTGAGACGGTGTTTCTCGTCAGGTCGACCATAGACTCGGATGCCTGGCTGAAGACCGGTGCGCTCCACGCATCGGTTCTCTTCTATAAAGGCGAGCTGGCAATCCGGTGCGAGGATATCGGCCGGCATAATACCGTTGACAAGGTGGTCGGCCATGCGGTCTTACACAACCTTGATCCCGCAGACTGTATCATCGGATGCACGGGGAGGCAGCCATCGGGAATGGTTGCAAAAGTTGCTGAAGCGGGGATTCCAATCATCGTCTCGCGTGCAGCCTCAACTGATCAGGGTATTGTGACGGCTGACGAGAGCGGAATAACACTCATCTGTTTCACCCGCGAGGGCCGGTTCACCATCTATACACACCCGGAGCGGGTCATCGGAGCGGTAAAATAACCAGGATGTGACATAAGTGAAGGATATATCTGTCTGTATCGGCGGCCAGGCAGGGGAGGGTATCAACAAGGCCGGGCTTCTGCTCGCGAGAATCCTCTCCTATTCCGGCTACCGGATCTATATGTACTATGATTACCCCTCGCTCATCAGGGGAGGCCATAATTATGCGGTCATCCGTGGGTCGGCTGATGAGAGAGGGGCGGTGTCCGGGAGTCCGGATATCGTCTGCGCACTTGACCAGGAGACGGTGAGACGGCATGGAGGGAAAAGTGCGGTTATCTTTGACTCTGATGTTGTGAAGGCAGAGGGAACTGCAATCCCCGCAACCACGATCATCGGGGAGGAGAAGAGCCCGCCCATTGCACGGAACACTGTGCTGATCGGTGCCTTCTGCCGGGCTGCTGGTATCCCGCCTGAGATCATGGAGGATGCGATCCGGCATGAGTTTGGGAAGAAGGCAGATGGGAATATCCGGCTTGCACTCCGGGGATACCATGCCGGGGAGGAGGTGATGCCAATTGAGGTGTCGCCTGGCAACGGGTTGCCGATACTCACCGGCAACGACGCGATCGCACTTGGGCTGATCCGGGGCGGCCTTGACGCCTATGTCTCCTACCCGATGACACCATCCTCCTCCATCCTCCACACAATGGCAACCCTGGCAGAGGGCACACCGCTCCTTGTGATCCATCCCGAGAACGAGATCGCCGTCATCACGATGGCGCTTGGCCTCTCGTATGCCGGCAAAAAGGTGGCTGTCGGGACATCAGGCGGCGGGTTCTGCCTGATGAACGAAGGGGTGTCGCTTGCAGGCATGGCAGAGCAGCCAGTTGTCATCGTGATGGCGATGAGGCCTGGACCCTCCACCGGGATGCCGACCTATTCGTCACAGGGTGATCTCGGGTTTGTCCTGCATGCGGGCCATGGCGAGTTTCCACGGCTTGTTGTCGCACCCGGGACAGTGGCTGAGGCATACGAGTGGTCTGCCCGGATACTGCATCTTGCCTGGCAGTTCCAGATACCGGCATTCATCCTCTCAGACAAGAACCTCGGGGAACACCCGGCATCTGCTGCTATCGATCTCGAATTTCCCATGCCGGTTCCATCAGCAATCTCCATTCCGCAGACATATCACCGCTACTGCAGCACCCCTGACGGCATCTCCCCGTTCATCCCGCCTCCACTGAAAGGAAACGTGGTGAAGGTGAACTCTTATACGCATGATGAGCAGGGGATAACAACCGAAGACCCTGATACAGCATCGGTTGCTGCTGTGAAGCTGATCAGAAAAGGTGCTGCACTCGAGCAGCAGATGGGGCATTTCGGCTGTGTTGAGGTTGAAGGAGTTATTGATGCCCCGGTTGCCCTGGTCTGTTTCGGATCAACTGCCGGCGTCTGCCGGGAAGCAGGCGAGCGGCTTGGTCTGAGGGTGGTGCGGGTGATCGTCCTTGAACCGTTCCCGCTTGCCCAGCTTGGGACATCGCTCCGGGGAGTTGAAGAGATTATTGTTGTTGAGGAGAACGCCACCGGCCAGCTGAACACTCTCCTCCGGACGTATGGGTACCGTTCCAGCCGCCGGATCGGATCGGTCAGCGGCCGGCCCTTTGGAGTCAGTGAACTGGTTTTGAGGATACAGGAGGTGTTGCAATGAAGGGATCCGACTATATCAGCAATGCACAGAATACCTGGTGTCCGGGATGCGGGAACTTTGTGATCCAGCATACCCTCAAGGATCTGCTGGCAGCGTCTGTGCCACCTGAAGAGGTGGTTATAGTCTCGGGGATCGGTTGCCATGCAAAGATTGCCGATTATATGCAGACGAACAGCTTCTATGCGATCCATGGCAGGGGTATCCCGGTTGCAACCGGGATCCACCTGGGAAACCCGGCACTGACGGTGATCTGTTCGGCAGGTGATGGGGATGCCTATGCCGAAGGCCTTGACCACCTCATCTTTGCTGCGAAGAGAAACGTTGATATCACCGTTATCATCCATGATAACCGCGTCTATGGCCTGACAACCGGCCAGTACACCCCCACCTCCCCGGCAGGGTTTGCAGGAAAATCCACGCCCGGAGGGACACAGGAGGATCCATTGAACCCGCTTGACCTGATGCTGGCTTCTGGTGCGACCTTCATCGGCCGTTGCTACTCCCGTGATAAGAAGGGGATGCAGACGGTGCTTACGCAGGCGGTTCAGCACAAGGGGTTCTCGTTTGTCGAGGTGCTCCAGGTCTGTGCAAGCTTCTATGATGCCCACGACTGCTATGATGAGCACGTGTATACGCCAGAGGATCATGATCCCACAAACAGGGATGCAGCAGAGCAGCTGATCCGTGAATGGAACTATACCGGGCCGGGGAGGATTGCGCTTGGTGTGTTGTATACGCGTGATGCAATGACCTTTGAGGAACGGATGCTTGCCGGAAAAGAGGGGACAATCGACAGAACCGGCATCATCAGAAACGCACTCTCGGGAAGATAATTTTACCAATTTTTTTTGCCGATCCGGGTGCCGGAAACGCCTGGGAACGTGCAGCCAGATTTAAATACAAATACATGTGTACTGTACCGTGAGAGGCTTCCATGGCTTTCTTCGATATATTGCGGCCAAATATTGAGAAGTTACATGATAAGAAAGATATCCGGGGGCTGGTCAGGGCAGTTGAACATTCCGATGAGGAGATCCGTTCTGGTGCACGGTCAGCCCTCCTTGACCTGATGCCGGGATCATGTGAGGGGATTGTAGCGCTTGCAGTTGACCCGGATACGCTGGTGCGTTCAGGTGCAGTCCGGATTCTGGAGACGACAGGAGAGGTTGCCGTCTCCCCCCTGCTTGAGTTTTTTGCAAGAGGTACTGACGAGCAGTCCGGGTATGCTGCTCTTGCACTTGTTTCGATTGGGGAGGCAGCTGCCATGCCGCTTCTTGAACGGTTTCCTCTGCTGCAGGGTGAGCAGATCGAGTCCGGGATCACTATCCTGGTTGGGATCGGAACCCCGGCACTACCGCACCTGAGAGAAGGGCTCCTGATGCCATCCCATATCCAGCGCCGGGGAGCAGCACTGGCTCTTCAGCACCTCGATGCCGAGCCGGCAGATGATCGTGAGAGGGCGGCACGGCTGGCTGCAACTGGCGAGTGGAAAGAAGTTGCAGCCTGCGGGAAGGAGGCAGTCCCGGTGCTTGCACACCTGCTTGGTGATGACTACCATGTGCAGCGGGTCAATGCCGCACGGACACTTGGCCAGATCGGGGATCCTGCCACGCTGATGGATCTGGTCGGGGCGCTTTCGGATCCCGATGCCCGTGTCCGGGGGGCGGCAGTTCATGCACTTGGCGGGATTGGCGATACGGGTGCGGTACCGCATCTTGTATCCGCACTCAGAGACACTGACCATTATGTCCGGATGGAGGCGGCATCTGCCCTTGACCGGCTTGAGTGGTACCCGGAGAATGATGCCTGCCGGGTCCGGTACTTCATTGCGTCCCGGCAGTGGGAGAAGGCAGCGGCAATCGGGGAGCCTGCGGTTGGCCCACTGATAGAGATACTCAAGGATGAAGATCATATGGTCAGAAAAGAGCTTTCCGGGGCGATTCGAAGTCTTGGGGAGCTGTCGGTCAGGCCGCTTGAAGAGGCCCTGAACCATCCGGATCTCAGTATCCGCAATGTGGCAGGTGAGATTCTTGTCTCACTTGGCCAGACCGATCTCGTCTACCGATCACTGTTGCCAAAGCAGGATGAGTCCGCTCGCCGGGAAGAGGAGTGATGATGCTCCTTTGCCAGGCAGTAGGGATGTGCAGCCGGGAGCACTGAGCTGGTGTGAATGAGATCACCCTCTTCCTGATTGCTGTTGCCCTTGCCCTCGACTCCTGTGCGGTATCGATTGTTGCCGGTGCCACGATACAGGAGAAGATCTGGTACTATGGTCTCCGGGCGGCAGTGATCTTCGGGCTCTTCCAGGGAGGGATGCCGGTTGCCGGATACCTGATAGGCGAGGCTGGCAGCGGGCTTATCGATCCCTATGGCTACCTGGTTGCGTTTCTGCTCCTTCTTCTGATCGGGGGGAAGATGTGTTATGAGTCGTTGTGGGGTGATGGGAGCGAGCCAGGTGCTTCGATCACCTCGTTTTCGACGGTTGTTGTACTTGCCATAGCAACAAGTATCGATGCGCTTGCAGCGGGGGTGACGTTTGCGGTGCTCCAGATCCCGATTCTGCATGCCGCAGTCGTCATCGGGGTCGTGACAACAGCTGCATCACTTGCCGGGATCTGGGGCGGCAGAACCTTTGGCCCATACCTTGGGAAGAGAGTGGAGCTCGTTGGCGGGCTGATCCTGATCGGGATAGGCCTGAATATCCTGTTCGAAGGCCTGGCTGCCGGAGCCTGAAAACGGACAGGCCACGCAGAAGATGAGACTATCCGGGAATACCCTCCTGCTCCGAATAAGCCAGATGAAACCCGGAGAACCGGCGTTTTGGAGAAAGAAAAGAAAAGAATCGGGGTGCCGGGTTCCGGCACGGCTGCGTAATCCGCTATTCAGAGCCCGAGATAGGGCGAGAGCCCGAGTATCCCATGCACGAGCGCAATCATAATTGTTAGTCTGGCCATCCAGAAGTGCCAGGTGAATGGCACCTTAATCTTGCCACTCCTCTTCAGCACCGCTATTGAGGCTGTGGTCAGGAGGCTCACGAGGAGAAGTATCCCAAGGACTGCAAGCAGCGAGAGGCCGAATACCTGGGTGTATGCAATTGTCTGGAGCATCATGTCTTTCTCTAGACCTCCCGAAGTGTTATGGTGGCAGTGCCACGTTCCCGGTGCCTGACCCCGATATCATGTGTGTCTGAGAGTGCCCAGATGATTGGGATTGCCTCACCCGCCTCAAGAACATGATCATAGGGGTCCCCGGTATCCAGGGGGCGTTCGAACTCGATTGTGGTTATACCATCACGCTGGCTTCCGCCTGATCTGATGATATCATCTCTTCCACCAAGGTCGGTATCCGCAACTATCGGGCACCGCGGACTCTCGCTGTACATGTCCCTGACGACTGCATCCCCATCGACGTACCCGACGATATAATCGATTCCGGAAGCCATGCGACCGGTGCCAAATCCGATGCCGACCCAGCCTTCAGCCCTGCCGACAAGCGCCATCTGAAGGGTGGTTTCGGTGGTTCTCCAGTGAATTGTCATGCTGTCTGAGAGCTGCTGAGAGTAGTGATACTCGCCTTCACCCACAGTACCATCTGGAACCCAGTCTTCTGTGACGGGTTGTTCGGGAACGACCTGATCCCCTGGCGGTGGTGCTTCAGCACAGCCACAGAGAAATACAAAGAGACAGAGTAGAGAGAAGAGTAGAGCCAACTGCTTCATACTGATGTTGCTTGCCATGGGAGATGAAAAGTTTTTCTGTTACCGGGTATACAGAGAACCATATGGAATCTCCAGTGAAATCCCTCCGTGACGTTGCGCTCCTTATCGGGACGGTGCTGCTGTCTCTTTCTGCAGGTGCAATCGGTAGTTTTGCGACTGCTGCAAATGTCGCAGGCTGGTACCAGACGATTACACGGCCCTGGTTTACTCCTCCCGACTGGGTTTTTGGGCCTGCCTGGACGACGTTGTATATCCTGATGGGTATCTCGATCTTTCTGATCCTCAAAGTCGGATGGGAACGGCGGGATGTCAGGGTCGCAACAGGCATATTCGCCCTTCAGCTCTTTGTGAACGCGATCTGGTCGTTCCTCTTCTTCGGGATACCGTCTCCGCTCCTTGGGCTCATCTGTATCGTGATTTTGTGGTTTTTGATCCTCTGGATGATCATTGCCTTCTACCGGATCAGGCCGGTTGCCGCGTACCTGAATATCCCCTATATCGCATGGGTCAGTTTTGCAACGCTGTTGAATGCATCCATCTACCTGCTGAACCCCTGACGTGAGATTTGTGTTGTCAATAATGGGATCGGGTGGCATTGAACGGCTGAAGAGGGTGTGAGATCAGATATGCGGATTAAACAGGTGAGTTGCACAAATTTCAAGAGTTTCTCGGATCTGTCAGTGGATCTGGACGCATACAATATCCTGATTGGCACAAATGCCGCAGGCAAGACAAACTTTATCCGTATACTGCGGTTCTTCCGGGATATTGCCCGACATGGCCTCGGGAATGCCATCTCTCTCCAGGGTGGAGCTGAGTATATCCAAAACACGAGGATTCCGAGCGATCTGCCGACCAGGCTTGGGATCGTCTTTGAGAATGACCTTGGAGTCTTCAGGGGCGTGCGGGATACTAACGGGAACCGGCATATCCTCACCTTCAACGGGATCGACTATACGTTCTCACTTGGCACCCATGAAGGGGGGTATCATATTCTCGATGACCGGCTCCATATCTGGTGTTCGTGCCGGCCTGAAGAAGGGGAGGGGGAGAGCCGGGCAGGGGAGCTTGTTATCACCCATACCTCAGACGGCGTCTTCTATGAGCTGAATACAGCAGATGATATACGGATTGATATCTCCGAGATCATCCCGCCGTATCTCCAGAGCAATACGCCAAAGGAGGGGACGCTCCTCATCGAGAACCCGCTGATGATCCCGCTGCCGGGTTTCCAGCGGTTCTTCGCAGATATTGCCATCTATGATTTCGATCCCAGGACCCCGAGAAAGGCAATCCCCCTTGCCGGGAGGAGCGATCTCGAGGAGGACGGGTCAAACCTCACCCTTGTCCTGAAGACTATCCTGGCTGATCCAGAGAAGAAGAGGCGGTTTTCAAACCTGATGCAGGATCTTCTGCCATTTGTCCGGGATGTCGATGTTCGGAAGTTCATGGATTCGTCAATCTACTTCACGGTGACCGAGCGGTACGGGGATGACCAGACACTGCCGTCCTCGGTGATTTCTGACGGAACCGTGAATGTGATCAATTTGATCTGTGCCCTCTACTTTGATGAAAGGCCGTTCATCGTCATCGAGGAGCCGGAGAAGAATATCCATCCCTACCTGATCGGAAAGGTGGTCTCGATGTTTGCCGATGCCGCCCGGAATAAGCAGATCCTGATCACAACCCACAATCCCGGGGTTGTGCGGCATGCAGATATTGAGGATATCCTCCTCATCTCACGGGATGCTGACGGGTTCTCGGTGATTTCAAAGCCTGCATACCGCGAGGAGGTCAGGACGTTCCTGAAGAACGAGGTGGGGTTGGAGGAGCTGTATATCCAGAACCTGCTTGGGCTGTGACGATGATGGTGGATCACTCTGCTGCCGGCAGGATAGTGACGGTTCGGGATAGCGGTGGAGCCGGTATGGTTGTACCTGGTATGGTTGTACCTGGCATGGTTGTACCCGGCATGGTTGTACCTGGCATGGTTGTAGCCGGGATGGTTGTAGCCGGGATGGTTGTACCTGGCAGGGGGTTTGCGGGGATTGCGGCAATGGCAGGTTTGGCGGGTTTGGCAGGTGCCACGGGTCCATGAACCGGCTCTTTGTCTTTCTGGAAGGATCTGATGATATCAGGTTCTTCGAAGGTGTCCTGAAACACGAGCTCCGGGAAGGGTATGCGAGTGTTGAACTGATCGCCTATGCCGGGATGAAGCATGTCCGGGTGGATGGTTTCATCCGGGGCATCGGGGCGATGGGAGATGACTACCTGATGGTTGCGGATATCGATACTGACCGCAATGTCCGTGCCAAGAAGAAACGCCTGAAAGGGTGGTACAGGGATCTTGACACCGACAGGGTAATCGTTGTCATCAAAGAGATCGAGGGATGGTACCTTGCCGGGCTCACTGATCATGCATCGCAGATCCTCGGGCTCAGGCCGCTCCCCGGAACAGACCGGGTGACAAAGGAGCGGTTCAACCAGATGATACCGGATCACTACGGGTCGCGGATCGATCTCTTCATCGAGATCATCAGGCGGTACTCGATCCAGGTTGCCAGGGAGAAGAACCGGTCGTTCTCATTCTTTTACTGGAAGTGTCTGGAGTAGAGGGAGGATACGCGAAGGTGGTTTCGAACCGGGTTTTCGATCATGGCAGACATGAATGCCCGGCCCCCCGCGTGTCTTATACTATTGCAATCCCCAGGTTTTTAATATCCTGGAGACGCCCCGGTCCGATACCATCGATCCTGGTGAGATCATCGACCGAAGCGAAGGGACTCTCCTGCCTGAGCTCGATTATCTGCTGGGCACGTGCCTCATTGATATGCCTGATCAATGTGAGGTCGGCAAATGAGGCTCTGTTGATATTCACCCATGCAGGCTGCGGTGTGTCACCGACATAGGCGATCCCCTGGGCTTTGATTTGCTGGAGAGTTGTCTCTCCAATTCCAGTGACCCGTATAAGGTCATCAACCGAGGCGAAGGGGCGGTCACCGATGATCCGACCTGCAATAACAGGACCGACATTTTTGATTAGTTGGAGCTCTTTTTCTGATGCGGTATTGATATTGACCATGCCCGGGCCTGGCCGTGCTTCTCTTCCCTGTACCGGAAGGGTCATCATTGCAATTATGACCTCTGAAACGGGATCAGAGATGACAAGATCAACTGTGTTCCCATCAAATCCCACACCCAGCGCTGCGGCCCTGGCGCTGTCCCTTGTGATCCTTGGGCCATCTGTTATTGTCGTATAGAGATAGACGGACTCGCCGGCTCTCCAGGTAAGAGGCGTGTCTGCGATTGCCCGAGCCGGGGCTGCCCCTCCATATGCAAGAGTGATCTCAGCGAGACGGCCGGATGCCCTGTCCGTGCCATACAGAGAGACGGTATCACCCCCCTGGTGCTGCACTGCGATATATTCCGTATTTGTATCCTCGAGAACAGCTGCATCTGCCACAATGAAGGAGGGTTTTTGCACAAGGCCGATTGAGCCCGTGAGTGAGGCCAGGACAATGAAGGCTGCAACCGCCGTGAGACCGACCATCAGGATGACGCCTATGACATTGGCAACTGCGTCCTCTGATCGTGTGGCTTCGTGTTTTTTCCTCTGCATCCAACCTCTCCCTGACGATTGATGGTTCGACCTTCTATAATGCTGTTTGTATCGGGGCTTCCATCTGGTTTA
Organism: Methanocalculus natronophilus; assembly: GCF_038751955.1. Classification (NCBI taxonomy): domain Archaea; kingdom Methanobacteriati; phylum Methanobacteriota; class Methanomicrobia; order Methanomicrobiales; family Methanocalculaceae; genus Methanocalculus; species Methanocalculus natronophilus. The sequence goes on from NZ_JBCEXH010000001.1 coordinate 246,758, forward strand.
CGTACCGGGGTCAGTATCGGTGTGGTATCGATAGCCTGTTTGGGGATGGTGAGTCGGGAGCTTGGAGCGGTGTGGTATCGGAGCGGTGTGGTATCGATAGCCTGTTTGGGGATGGTGAGACGGAGGGTTGTATCGGTGTTGGTATCGATAGCCTGTTTGGGGATGATGAGCCGGGGGGTTGTATCGGTGCTGGTATCGGCAGCCTGTTTGGGGATGGTGAGTCGGGAGCTTGTATTGGTGTGGTTTTGGGAGTTGTATCGGAAGAGGGTACAGGGTCAGTGGCCGATGAGTATTCTCTGCCGGGGTCTGCCTGCCACCGGCAAGACAACCTGCATCCACCATCTCTTCACCGAGATCAGGGTGGGGGGTGCAGGAAGAGAGCAGAACAGTGAGGAAACCGGATGCAAGACCAACGGATGCAAAGCCACTGGATGCAAGGCCACTGGATGCAAGGCCACTGGATGCAAGGCCACTGGATGCAAGGCCACCAAAGGCTACAATCAATCAGAGATCCAAATCGCACACTCAAAAGTCGCGATATGATCGTTTCCGGGACTCGACTTCGAGAACATGTATAATTACAATATCATCATGAATGGATACAAGAGCCCTGATATCGCGCCGTATCCTGAGAGAATAGACTGGATGCTGTGGGTTCGATGCCTTCAGCTTCTTAATCGAGAGATAGGGGGCATTTTTAATCTCAGAAATCCTGCGAACAACCATCCGGGCAGTTTCTTTTGGTAATTTTTCAAGATCCCGATCTGCACGAGGGGTATACCTGATAGTATAGGTAACCACAGGATCACTGAACTCCATATTTCTTCATGATCCCGGATTCGGAGATGAACATCCCTGCCTTGATCTCTTCAAGAGCTTCTTCAAGGCCAATGATTGCCTCCTCACTGAGTGGCTCCTCATCAATGGCAAGGGTGAGCAGGCGCTCGATAACATCATTATATGACTCCTTCGGATGCTTTTTGAGGGATTTCAGCTGATCCTTCAGGTCATTTCTGATGTATATGGAGGTCGCTGTCTGCATAGTAATATTACTACGCACCTATAGGTAATAGAGGTAACGGCTACAATAGTACCCAATCCCCTCTATTCGTACTGTGCAGTCTCTTCTCTCTATGCACCATCCTTTTTTGTTTCTGGTCAGGGAGAGCCTGGGCCTCACCGATATTGGTATCAGGGAGACCGGAATATCTGGTGCTGGTACATGTTTTGAACTCCGTGTTCCTGTTGGATATTTCCGGTGGAGTATAAATCAGGCTAATAGCGATGAGGCACTTTGAGAGAGGGGTAATTCACTTTCATCCTGCACGGTTCACTTCTTATTACCTTGCAGGTGTTCTTTGTTGTATGTATTCAGCAGGCAGTTCAACGATCATGTCACGCCACTTCAGATGCCACGACAAGCCGCTTCTCAGGGATCCGGAGATCCTCGAATGCGATTACGTGCCAGACCAGGTGCTCTTCCGTGATGCAGAGCTTGAGGAGATGGCATTCCATATCAGGCCCGGCCTCCATGGCCAGCGGCCGACGAGTATTCTCTGCCGGGGCCTGCCTGCCACTGGCAAGACGACCTGCATCCACCATCTCTTCACCGAGATCAGGCAGGTCAGCACGAACCTCGTTCCGGTGTATGTGAACTGCCAGCGGAGCAGAACAGCATATGCGGTCTATTCATTGATCTACCTGGAGCTGGTCGGCCATGCTCCCCCGAGTTCGGGCATCCCCCTCAGGCGCCTGATGGATGCCGTTGCAAAGGCACTTCTCTCAAAGAACGTCGTTCTGCTGGTCTGCCTTGACGATATCCACCACCTGATCCATGAGAAGACCGCGGGCCAGGTCATCTCCTCGATCCTCAGGATGTATCTCGATTATCCCGGGTGCCGTGCCTCCCTGATCCTGGTCGAGAGCGATCTCACACTTGATATCCGGCAGACGCTCGATCGATCGGTTATCTCAAGCCTCCTTGCAGAAGAGGTCTTCTTTGCCCCCTACTCCCCGGAACAGGTACAGGGCATCCTGAAGGAGCGGGTCAGAAGAGCGGTCTATCCGGGTGTTCTTCCCCTTGAGATCCTCGACCTGATCACCGATAAGACCATAGAGGCAGGCGATCTCCGTGTCGGCATCGACCTCCTCAAGCGCTCAGTACTCAGGGCCGAACGGGCGGCGCACATCACCGTCACCGAAGAGGATGTCAGCGCCGCCTATGGGGACGCCAGCGCAACGCACCTCCGGGGCCTCGTCTCGCTCCTCACCGAAAAGGAGCGCCGGCTCCTCCTGGTCATCACCACCATGATCGAGGAGGGCGAACGAGCAGAACAGGAGAGACGGGAGGAGACGAAGACGCGGGAGGAGAAGGAGAGAGGGGAGATGGGGAGGCTGGGTAAAGAAGACAAAAAGAGTAGTGCTAAAGAGACGTCTGGACGGGCGAATAAAGGGACAGAATATGATGAGTCCATGCCCCCGACTTCCGGGAGGGTCTACGCCCGCCTCCTGAGGGTGATGGCAGGGGAGCCTCTCTCTGGGCCCCGGGCAGAACCATCATCAGCAGATGCATCTGCCGTGGGCGAACCGGGCCCTGGCTATGGTTCCAACACCGCCACCCCCGCTGCCACCTGCTCCACCACCCACACCGGCAGCGGTCCCGGTAGCACCCATGTGAGCGGCCATGGGGGCGGCCATGGGGGCGGCCCAAGTAGTAGCGCAAACGGCAGTGCTTCCTTCTCCTATTCGTCCTTCTATGAGCATCTCCACACCCTCGCCAACTACTCACTCATCACTATCACGGTCAGGCAGGCGAAAGGCCGGACAAGCGAGATCACCCTCCGGCACCCGGCCCGGAAGATGAGGCAGATCTATGAGGAGGTATGGGGGAAGGTAGAGGGGGGTAGGATAGAGAGGAGAAGGAGAAGGGAAGGGGAGGTAGGATAGAGAGGAGAAGGAGAGGGGAGGGGAGGGGCAGGAAGATTTGTGAGGCATAGGCAAGGGATACGGAAGGAATAGAGAAGGGATAGGGAAAGAACAGAGAATTCACTTCCCTCTCAATTATCCAATTATCCAATTATCCAATTACCCAATCATCCGATTATCGAAATTATCCAATTTGTCGAACTCCAATTTTCATCACTTTCGCATCCTACCCGCCAGTTATATAAGCGCTAAAATGTGACTCTTTCCATATACTATGATAACAAAAAAGAAGCGGGCTCTCTTATATCTGCTTGGTAAAAAACAAAGCCTTACAAAATTACAATTGGTCAAACTACTATTCCTGGCATCACAGGATAATCCCCTTTATGATTTTGTACCTTACAGGTACGGCCCGTTTTCATTCCAGCTGTATACTGATATAAGCCATCTGGAGAGGGACGGGTACCTGCTTGAAACAAATACCATAGTTACGTCCCTCAATCATGAGTTTCCCTTCCCGGATCGTTTTATCCAGATGTCAATCGATCAGGTAGTACGCCAGTTTGGTGATAAAACCGAGCGGGAACTCATTGAGTATATTTATTCACAGTATCCGGAAACCACCATTTTTTCTGAGATAGAGAAGCGGCAACCGTACGAGAGGGATGAAACCGGTGTTGTCACAATCGGATATGAGGGGAAAAGTATTGATCGTTTCCTCTCGGTCCTCATCGATTCAAAAGTCGGAAAAGTAATTGACGTGCGAAGGAATGCGTTCAGTATGAAATATGGTTTCTCAAAGAAGCAGATCTCAAATTATCTTGAACATATGGGAATCACCTACCTCCATATGCCTGAACTTGGCATCCAGAGCACCCGGCGGCAGAACCTCACAGATGAAGGATATGCACGACTCTTCCATGAATATAACCAGGAATTAGGTGAAAAAGCGGCCTGTCTCAATACCATCAAAACCATTGCAGAAGATGAAAAAGTGGCACTGCTCTGCTTTGAGGCAAAGGCATCCGACTGCCACCGGGGAGTTATCGCAGAGCGATTCCGGGAGGAGGGGCTGGAGGTTGTTGACCTGTGACCTGGAAGACGAAGAAGGTACTTGTCACAGTGAAGGCATATCCGGAAAAAAGTAAAAAGCACGGTTCATCTGTGTGTACTGCGGGAGTAACAGATGAGGGGGAGTGGATTCGATTATATCCAATGCCTATTTCATTGTTTACCGGCTCTCAAAAAATCAGTCGATATGACTGGATAGAGGTGGAGTGTCAAAAGGCAACTGATGAGAAATTGGGAAGGAAGGAGAGTTATCGGGTTCGCCCCGACTCAATCCGGGTACTCGATCAGTCGCTCTCCTCCGGGAAGAGAGCGGGACACGCCCCATGGGATGAGAGAAACCGGATTTTGCTACCAAAAGTTGCTTCTTCTCTCGAAGTTCTTATGGAACAATATAAAACAGATAAAACATCACTGGGGCTCATCAAACCAACTGAAATTCTAAGATTTTATACAAGGGAACCATTACAGGAGCCTCCCCTCTCAACAGAATATCAACAGTCCCTGACCAGTGAAAGAATACCGATTATTGCGGATCTCCCTCATCCATTTGCCTATGAATTCAAATGCGATGGATGTGTTGATGGAAAAACTCACGACATTAAATGCCTTGACTGGGAGCTATTTGAATCATATCGAAGCTGGTGGAGAAAATACCAGGATCTGCAACTCCTCTGGGAAAAGCTCCACCTGAAGTTTTTCAGCGAGATGAGAGAGAAGAACCTATATTTTTTCGTAGGCATGCATTCACTCCAACCAACATGGCTCATAATAGGCTTATATTACCCTAAAAATGACAAAATATCCCCAATAACCAGAGTTAAATCTCTCAGTGATTTTTCATAGGGGAGTAAGGATAAAGCTGAGATGAGGACGATAAGAGAGGTCTCATGGTACGGCCGTGAATTGGCACCACCTCTCAGATCCGATCAGCCCTCTCCTTCAGATCAGCTGAAAACGCCTCCATCACATCCAGATCCTTAAAAACGGGGAAGATCACCTTCCCTGATGAAAAGAGGAGAGCGGTTCCCCTCTCCCCCCGGTAGACGACACCGGGGAACTGCTCGGGCTCATATTCGACCTGCTCCATTCCTTCTGCGATAACAAACCGGGAGAGGTTGATCGGCACTCCGAAGTCTTCCATCCCGACGATATTCTGCACTTTCGGCACCGACAATGGATCGGATGCCGCCGCACAATCGATGATGGAAGAGATGATGGAGAGGAACTCTTCAAAGGCTCCGTCGATCTGGTCAAGGGATTTCAGACCATAAATGATATATTTCCCACTTCGATACAGGGTGACTTTGCCGCCGGAGATGAGGATATATGCCCCATGGTACTGCTTGGGATCATATCTATACGATGCAGAGGGAAGTTCCTCCAGCCGCTGAAATGATATTGTCTGGTGGAGGTCGCCGGAGCAGACGATGTTAATGATCTTCATTTAAGGCTGGTTAGAGTGTTGTCATTAATCCCTTAGATATTGTCCCCCAACCGGCACAAACCGCTCCGGCTTCTGCACCGTCCTATACGCCCGGATATCCTCAAGCTCGAGTGCCATCCAGTCCCGCTTCCGGCTCTTATTCTCACTCCCATTCACATTCTCATTCTCACTTCCATTCTCATTTTCCTTCCCCTTCCTGACCCGGACGGCCTTCCACCGCTCCTGGTTCTCCAGATACGCGACCATCTCATCCCGTGTGAGAAAGACGGCGTCGCCATAGGTGTCATAGAAGGTGAGGGGATCTGCTGCGATCAGTATCCGCCTGATCGTCGCCTCCCCCACATACCCGGTATCTTCGTGCGACTGGTAGAAGACGAGCCGCATCCCCCGCCGCAGCTCCTTGAAGACAGTCGCCGGTTTCACAAAGACGGTCTTCCCCCCGGAGAAGAACCGGTGCATATACTGTTTCGGGACGGGGAAGGTGACGCCGGTAACGCTGGTGGCGTTGGTGACGCCGGTGAGGGTCGTTTCGTCGGTCCTCATAAACGATTCGTTGGTATGGGGTGTCGTGAACTACCCCCCGCTTGCGCAGGGGGCTTCCTGCGAGTGTCCGGGGATCGATGCGATCTTCAGACCTGTATGTCGCAGATTACCGGTAAACTCCTGGTAGCCCGTCCACAGGGCATTTTGTGATAGGCAGCGTAGCATAATATTGACCGCAGCGTTTCTGTCGCGGTCGAACACGCTACCACAATCACACTGCATAACACGATCTTTGACGGTCATCTCTGGGTGGATTTTTCCACAGCAGCAGCACGTCTTGCTCGTGTACTCTTCGCCGATCTCTATTACCTGTTTACCTGCAAGGATCGCCTTGTAGGTCAGAAATCCGGCAAAACGTGCAAGGTATCCGGTTCCTTGCGTTGACCTGTTCATCAGTTTCGTTGCTGTCTTGGACCTCGGCATCTTCTTCACCGAGAGATCGCCGATAATGATCGTTGTGGCCTTGGTATTCTCAACGAGTTTCTTGCTTACCTTGTGCTGGAAGTCCTTGAGCTGGTTGCTCTTTTTCTTCTCCATCTTTCGCTTGACGGCGTTGTAGCGTTTCCACCTCCGGCTTGGTTGTTTCCCCTTGATCTTCTTGCAGTGATCCCGCTTGGACTGCACGGTATCAATCTTCTTGTTCCAGTACCGATCCGGGCGGATGTTCTGGACTTCAATGAACTTCCCCTGACTGTTGACGGCGGTCTGCTTTATTACTCCGAGATCCCATGCCTGATACTGGCCGTTGTCAACGGGCGTCGGGGGAACGACCACTTCAACCACGGCAAGATACCATTTCTCCTTGCCATCCTGGAATACCTCAACCTGCTTGACAACCCCAAACTCATGTTCCGGGATGGCAAAGATCAGATCTACCCCTCCCGGCAGCTTGTGCGACAGTTTGATTGAGTCTGTGTCGATCTTGAACCCCGACTGGTTGTGCTTCATAGTGGTGAAATACTTCCGCCCTTTGAATCCCGGGGGTTTTGCATCGGGATCAACCTTGATCAACTCGAAGAACGACCGGTAGTTGGCATCCAGCGTCTTGAGCGTCATCTGCAGGACTTTCGCGTTGACCTTCTTCAGTTCCGGCCACTCTTTCTTGAGTTCCGGAAGATCGTTCTGCTGTTTGATGTAGGTCACGCCTTTGGTTCCGGTAGCGTAGGCATCACGCCGTTCGTTGAGCGCCCTATTGTACAGTCTCCGGTTGATATCGGACAGATCCCACAGGACGGCTGCCTGCTCTTCCGTGGGGTAGATCCTAATCCTCCTTGTGAACTGCATCTCGTTCCTCCGCCTGGCTATCTACATACTTCTTCAAAATGTCCAGCGTGACCTGTCCGGTGGTTGCAAGGAAATAGGATCGTGACCAGAAGGCATCACGCCAGAGCACTTGTTTGACCTCGGGGAAGTTCCGCCGGATCTCCCGTGAGGAAATGGTCTTCAGGGCGTTGATGTACTTCGGGAGATTCAGCGTCGGCCCCGCCTTGAACAGCATATGGAAGTGATCCGGGCTGCACTCGATGTTGGTGACTTCAACCCCGAAGGTTTCAGAGATGCTGTGGATCTTGGTCTTCAGGAGATCCACATACCGATCATCGACAAAGACTCCTCTCCGGTACTTGACACACTGCACCAAATGGTAGTGCAAAGCATAGACCGAATGGGCGCCCTTATCTAATCGGTAGTCCATAGTTGCTATCAGGTGTGATGAACCATAAAGGTTGCGCGAGCTCGTAGACGGCTCTCATCCCCCAGCTTGCGCAAGGGGACTTCTCGCATGTGGAGTTAAAGGCTATTGTGTGGTGATCGGGGAGATCAGCAATAATGTCAAATGAGTACACTTTTCTCCCTATCCAAGAAGTCTATAACTATCGGTGCTATACCTATCGGTGATAAGAGAGGGTTGGAAAGATGACGATGGAGGGGAGGAATAGAACAGAGAACGGCGCAATACCCGGATTAGAATTGAGACTCCGGGAGGTCGGGGAGAGCCTGCGGAGGGGCGTGTATGGGTTTGAGTGATGCACTCCCGGAGGATTATCCCACGTTTCTTGCGGCCCTGAAGGTGCGGATACGGCAGGCACAGACCCGGGCGGTTCTCTCGGTGAACCGGGAGCTCATCCTGCTCTACTGGCAGATAGGACGGGAGATCATGGAGAGGCAGGAGCAGGAGGGGTGGGGATCAAAGGTGATCGACCGGCTCTCAGACGATCTCAGAAAGGAGTTCCCGGATGTACGGGGTTTCTCTCCCCGAAACCTGAAGTACATGCGCTCGTTTGCGGAGGCATGGCCCGATCCTGAATTTGTGCAAGAGGTGCTTGCACAAATAACATGGTATCATGCGATCACCTTACTCGACAAGGTCAAAGACCAGATGGCGAGGGAGTGGTATATCCAAAGAACAATTGCGAACGGGTGGTCAAGGAACGTTCTCGTGCATCAGATCGAGAGTGGGCTTATCAGACGCGAGGGGCGGGCGGTGACGAACTTTTCATCAGCACTTCCTGCACCTCAGTCAGATCTTGCACGATCGGTACTCAAAGATCCCTATATCTTTGATTTCCTCGGGATCGGGGAGGATGCAGCCGAGAGGGAGCTGGAGCGGGCGTTGATCGAGCATATCCGCGATTTCCTTCTGGAGCTCGGGGTAGGTTTTGCGTTCATCGGGAATCAGTACAGGCTCTCTATTGGAGGGAGAGAATTCTCTATTGATCTCCTCTTCTACCATCTCAAACTTCGGTCATACGTGGTGATCGAATTGAAAATTGGAGAGTTCATCCCGGAGTATGCCGGGAAGATGAACTTCTACCTCTCAGCGGTTGATGATCTCCTCCGCCACCCTGATGATAGCCCAAGCATTGGGATCATCCTCTGCAAGTCACAGAACCGCATCATTGCTGAGTATGCCCTCAGGGATATGGAGAAGCCGATTGGCGTCGCCGGATATGAACTGACTACTCACCTCCCCGAGGATTTGCGGGGGAGACTGCCGACGGTGGATGAACTGGAAGAGGAGCTGGGGCGGAGGGAAGGCTGAATGAGGAGGGGGCGTCTGTAGCCGAACGACAACAACAACATCCTCTGGTTCAAAGAGCTCCAGAAACAACGCCGATTGTGTCGCTGCGATCACCTGCTTCCGGTGTGATACACTCCCGATCAGTGCTGCCAGCACCTTGAGGCCAGAGGGGTGGAGACCCGGTTCCAGTCCCTCTGCATAGGTGAGGAGTTTCGTCTCGGAGTGTCCGGATTCGAGAAAGTCAGGAAGTGATCACCTATTATAAGTAATTGAAGACACTCGCCAGCTAGGCATTAATCAGGGTGTGGGAGGCGAAGGGACGGAGGAATGATACTAATAAGATGTGTGAGTGAAAATGAGGATCATGATGAGGAGCCATGAACCACCCTCAACTACTCACTTCCTCTCAAGCTTTTCCAGGACTTCTTTGACGGAATCCACAAGATACCGAACCACCTCATCTTCATGAGCATAAAGTGGTGCAAACAATGGAATGGCAAGAATCCCACCTGCAGTTTTATCCAGAAACAACTTCTTGGGGGTGCTATATTCCCACTCCCGTAAAGCCTCATGAATTTCTCGGGCGTATTCCCAAGAGCCGTTTCCTTGTTTTCGTATTGTGAACCAGAATGGAGTCTCTGCATATTTCAACCAATAATCAATATTGAACTGAATGCTTACCCCCAGGCTATAGTGATCCAGATTTAGATACCTTATATATTTATTGAGAGTTGGTGTAGCTTTGAGTCCGTTGGTATTGGCCCCCATTGTGTTAATCAATTCACTCGCCACCCGGCTAACAATGTCATGATAACTCATAATCCTCTGTGCACGATCAACCCCGAAATCCTCAGGCGTAAAAGGTTTGAAAGCTGCCAGATCCATCTGCTCGCACAACCCCTCCAACTGGTATAAATCCTTTACAAGCGGCGAATGTTCAGCTGAGAGTGCCTGCATCAGCATCTCAATAATCGCTCTCCAGGAGACAATTCCCAGAGGGATGCCATCAACAACTATCCTTCGATCTCCATCCCCGTCCTCAATGGAACACTCATCAGAATTCTTGCAGAGCCGAATCAACTCTCCCCAAAGGTTTGGAATCCTCTCATGTGGACAGATGAAAACAAGGGCTTTTTCACCATCATTGCCATTCTCCCTGAGCCTTTTCAGGTACGCAAGGGGCTGATTGAAGGTCAGGCCTGCCCAGAACTTCGCTTCACAGACCAATAGCTCATTATTATTCTGATCTACCCCGACAAGATCCGGGCGCTCCTTACCCTCTCCAACCACCTGAGTACTGAAGAAGAGATCCGGGAATGGTTCAACGCCAACTACTGTCGAGAGATAATTTGAGAATACCTTTCGTGCTGACAAGGAATTTTCCAGGATATAACAGAGGCTCATCGTCGCTACATCTTCAGGCGATCCCCGAATCCTCGAATAGAGATGGGCTAATAGTGAACTCATTCTTTTACCTCAATGAATAATTGTCAATGGCATGCCAATAACGGGCCTTCACTCTCTTTTGCGATCGTACGATGTATTAAGAGAAGAACAAATACTGGCAAATCGATTATTCAATGAGAGGAGATATGTAGCTACCGATTCAAACATGAAGTATGGAACTAGATCAAACAGGGTTACATTATAAGATCATGAAAGAGATACCCCCTAACTACCCTCCGTATTTGGCTGGAACAAGTAACAATAGCGATTTGGCACAAGCGATGTGCATTTACTTGTGTAAACAGAATCCTAAGTGTTTGGCATGGATCGAGAATGTTAGTAATCCATGCAAGATTACAGAAAGTTCTAAACGATATTGGGCCAATAAGGTAAAGCAAGGTCAGGTTTAAGGGAGAAGATGACAAGTAACAATTTTCAGTCCTCAAGTGCCGGGATAATATAATACCTCAGATGAAGGATTATCTTTCTTACATTTCACCAAGACCTCACTATCCAATTACTCTTTCTTTTTTATATAATACTTCTATTACAGAAGATTAGTTACGTTACCCCGGGGATCGATCCCCACCCTCTGGATGAAACAAATGGATCTCTCTTAGATGGATCTTACTTAGATGGATATCTCTTCGTCGCAGGAGTATATACCCCTCTCCTGCAGTCCGAATGTGTTTTCGTTCTTCGGCATCTCTCCTCTCCTGATGATTGATCATACCATGATGAATGATCATACTTTGCAATAGTACACTCTTCTTTTTCCTGACGGAATCGAAATCAAAAGAGAAGAGTCGAGAAGAGAACCTGCTCTGCCAAGAGAACGATAGGGTGGGAGAAAGGATGTTGTTTATTGTCAACTTTCAATCTCGGTCAGGTATGAGGCATAGCATCAGGGGTGCTTTCTTATCTTTCCCATAGTTGTTTAGGACTTTTAGACATTCGTACACATCCCCCTGTAATGGTCTTATGATGGTTATAAAATCCTTGATCAAATGGTAGATATCGCATATCGAGACATTCCTATTTGATCCAGAGGAAGCTCCTCCAGCCGCTGAAAGGAGAGAGCCTGATGGAGGTCGCCATTTTGACGAATACGATCTTCCCCCCGGAAAAGAACCGGTGCATGAACTGTTTCGGGACGGGGAAGGTGACGCCGGTGATGCCGGTGATGGTCGTTTCTTCGGCCTTCATGATTTTCCCTCATACACCTTTACACAGACCCGGTCACGGACCCAGTCACATACCCATTTACTCAGTCATTTACTCACTCACCTACTCACTCACCTACTCACTCACCTACTCACCCCGACCGAGGATCAACTGATAATCCTCTTCCGGGATCTCCCGCATCGCCACCCGGATATGGCCCGTCCACATCGTCTTGTTCTTGATAAACGAGAGCTCCGGGATGAGCGGCTTGAACTCAACTGGCTCCCTGAAGATCTTAATCGGCTTCAGTTTCACCCTATAGGGGAAGACCTCATCCCCCATCCGCTCCGGCGTCACAAAGAGCGGCGCTGAATCTTCATATCCCTCAGATACGATCTCAAATGCACCGGCGACTGCTGAGGGGAGGATCTCATCGCCTTTACCTTCTGTCACCTCTTTCTTCTGCTGGGCGACATAGACCACGATTTTATCGCCCGGCTTCACCCGTTCAATAATCGATTTGTTCCGCTTCGGAACCCCCCAGATGTTCTTCTGCCGGATGATCTCCCAGTTGTCGCGATTGGAGGAGGCAAACCAGTATGTCATGATTGGGAGTTGGTGGGGGGAGAGGATAAAGGTTGTAGCAAGTCAATACCCAGAATGAACCAATCTGCCATCAAAACTTATTACATACCTAAAGGATGATACTGTATCATGACTGATGCTATCTCCTCTCCGGAGCAGATAATTCAAATTGTTAACACCGCTTTGCAAAATCGAAAAAGTAGTGTTGTAAATATTCTTAATGATAAATTGACCTTATCTGTTTTTTCTGAACTTGAGAGAAATTTACATAGCGTTCAGGAAATCAACCTCATCATCCGGGAAGGAAGCACAAATACCAATAGAAAAGAATTGGTACAGGAGTTTGAAATCACAACCTCGCCATCCGATGTGTTTTTGAATAATTATGAAATAACGCAGAAGAATAAACTGAGATACTTTCACAAAGCCAGATTGATGCACGATTTCATTGATTCTCATGTCAATGTGAAGAAAATTATTTCTCCGGAGATGGTAAAAGGCAATATTCTCATTATTGATGATGATATTCAGATTCAGGGGACTTCTTCACTTGAGATCACCCGGCCAAGAACCGTACATGGTCTCCCCCAAATACATTTTGATACATTTATAAATAGTTCAATGGATAAAGATCAAATAAGGAGATCTCTTAAATTATTCAATGAGTTGTGGAATAACAGGGGTTATTCGATCGACTATAAAGAAGAGCTTTTAGAAGGGCTTCGTTATATTTACAAGGACTATTCTCCAGAATTTTTATATTATTTTACCATAAACACCCTCTTCGGCCATCAGCTGGATTCGAGTTTTGAACATCTGGAAAGTGATAGTAGCCGGTTTAAGAAGACCAGAATATGGACTGCCCTCTATAATTTTCAGAAAGATGCGGTTGCCTCTGGTATCCAAAAGATAAACAGGTATAATGGATGTATTCTTGCTGATAGTGTTGGTCTTGGAAAAACATATGAGGCACTTGCCATAATCAAATTTTTTGAGATGCGCAATGACAATGTTCTCGTTCTCGCTCCAGCAAAACTCTATGATAACTGGGATTCATTTAGAAGCCCGTATGTTGATAATCCACTTGCGGAAGACAGGTTAAATTATAAGATTCTTTCTCATACGGATCTCTCTCGTAAGAAGGGAATGTCGCGTTCCGGTCTCGATCTATCGCGTGTGGATTGGGGGAGTTTTGACCTTCTGGTCATAGACGAATCGCACAACTTCCGGAACCGAATTGAAAGTAAGGATCACATCACCCGCTATCACAAGCTCATCTCAGATATCATTCAGAAAGGGACCAATACCAAAGTATTGTTACTATCTGCAACACCTGTGAACAATTCGTTGCGGGATTTGCGTAATCAAATAAGTATCATTACTTCCGATAGGGATTCTGCATTTGAAGAGGAGGGCATCCCCAGTATTCAACAATTACTGATCAATGCTCAGAAGGAGATAAATGAATGGTCCGATTCTTCAAGAAATAATAAACTTGCACTCCTGGACAAACTACCCTCAGAGTTTTATAAACTTCTTGAAATGATAACAATCTCCAGAAGCAGAAAACATATTACAAGGTATTATGGTTCAGGAGACTTTGGGGTTTTTCCAAAGAAACTTAAACCAATAGTATTTCGTCCTGAGATTGATTCAAATGGCATTCTATTAAAATTCTCCGATGTCAATGATGAATTGGAGACATTGATCTTATCTGTCTACTCCCCGATGGCATACATTCTCCCTCAATATAAAGAAATGTACCGGGAGAAATATGCAACAAAGGTTGATGGGCGAAGATTATTTGATCATGAGCAGAGAGAAGCTATTAATGTCAAACTCCATCGATTCAATCTTTGTAAGAGGCTTGAAAGCTCAGTATATTCCTTCGGAACGACAGTTGAAAGACTCCTTGGGAGGATAGATTCCTACATATCTGCCTTATCTTCAGATAGGATGAATGTCTCTACCGATGAAGATATCGATGATGAGGATGATTTTTTCCTTGATTACAAATATGATATTGATGTACGTCATCTGGATGTGAGGAATTATCTTGAAGACCTGGAATATGATAAAAACAAACTGGTAAATATTCAAACTCAGATCAAGTTGATCCTCGATAAGCAACGAGATTTGAAACTTCATGAATTATCAACGTTTACAAAAGAAAAAATTCAAGGCACTCCGTATAATTCTGGGAACAAAAAAGTCCTTATATTCTCTGCTTTTGCAGATACAGCAAATTATCTGTATGATTCTCTCTCTCCGATGCTGAAGGAGAACGGTATTCATGCAGCGGTTGTCACAGGGAGTGACAAGCCACGCACGACAATAAAAGGAGTTAGTCTTCAATTCAACGAAGTATTATCACTTTTCTCACCTCGATCCAAAGGGCAGACCGATGTATCAGAGAGAACAATTGATGTGTTGATTGCAACGGATTGTATATCCGAGGGTCAAAATTTACAGGATTGCGACTGCGTTGTCAATTATGATATTCAGTGGAATCCTGTCGTTCTCATTCAGCGTTTCGGAAGAATTGACCGGCTTGGCAGTCAAAACCCTCACATTCAGATGGTAAATTTCTTCCCGAATATGGAATTGAATGAGTATCTCCAGCTTGAAGAGCGGGTAAAGCGGAAGATGGTTGCAGCCAATATCGGATCAACCGGGGATGAGGATCTCCTTAGTCCTGACATGAATGATCTTGAGTTCCGTCGTACTCAGCTTGAACGAATCCAGAAAGATGTTGTTGAACTGGAGGAGATGGGAGATACACTCTCTTTGACCGACCTGAACATGAATGACTATCTTAATGAATTATACGACTATATAAAGGCTCATCCTGAGATTAAACAGGTACCTGCAGGTGTTTTCTCGATAACAAAGGGTACTGAAAAAGGATGCCTCTTCTGTTTCCGTCACAGTGAAGAACAGATCAAACCAAAGAGTGACAGTTCTCTCTATCCATATTATCTGATGTATATAAAACATTCAGGTGAAGTGTATATTGGTATGCATAACGCCCGTGAGGCCCTGGCGGAGTTCCGGAGATTATCATATGGTAATTCTGAGCCCGATCATGCTCTTGTCCGTCAGTTTAAGGCAAAAACTCGTGATGCCGAGGATATGGCAAAATACTCGAAGATGATTACAAAAGCCATAACCGCGATTACAGGAGCCGAAAGGAGAAGGGCTGAGGAGAGTATATTTGATTTCACCGGATATAATGATGATTTCTCCCAAACCGTCGAGGATGACTTTGAACTGATATCATTCTTAATTGTTGAGTGAAAACCATGTTTGGGATCCCATCAGAATACCACGCCGGAATTGTTACTGATGTTCGTAAGATCTCTCTTACACATCTTAAACCAGCTGAGCGACGCCGGTTCCGCGAGGCTCTGAAGGAATTAATTCTGGAGTATGTCGTGAAGAGTGATCACATCCCATCCTATGTGACTGAGACCGAT
Organism: Methanocalculus natronophilus; assembly: GCF_038751955.1. Lineage (NCBI taxonomy): Archaea > Methanobacteriati > Methanobacteriota > Methanomicrobia > Methanomicrobiales > Methanocalculaceae > Methanocalculus > Methanocalculus natronophilus. The sequence goes on from NZ_JBCEXH010000001.1 coordinate 262,431, forward strand.
TCGGTTATGGCAGTGCAGTTCATCACTGTAAACGTAGATGCCATTCGGTCTGCACCTTTTGTCTGCGGAATTTTGCAGAGAATGATCAAAACACCCTGTGTTCTGAAGGTCAGAGGTAGAAGAGAGGAGATGTATTCCTTTGCCCTGAAACGACTGAATCTGATGGATAAGGGATCTGTTGTGGTTGATGATGAGTTCCTGACCTGGGCTCTCCCCTATGGTGTTCCGAGTGCTGATGATGGGTTAATCCATACATATGCAAGCTGGGATACCGTCGTCAATAAGACAAATCTGTATTCATGGTATACTGAGATGATGGTTAAATGCTATATTATCACACACCGGACTATTTGGTCCGGTATGGACGGTCTGCTCTCATCCAAGGTCTGGTATAATACTGAAGATGTCATGGCGATGTATACTGAACTCAAAGATCTGGTGAAACTTACCGAGCAGAGAGGCAGGTCAGTAACTATTAGTCAATCTGCCAAATTGAACCGGGAGTTGAGGGGTATATATGAGAGGCTGAGATCTTTCATAGAAATATCCAATTGACTATTGGTTTAAAACGCTATCGGGCTCATTTTCAAAATTTGAGAATTTATTATGACTCTTTGATATATTAATCAGATTCGGAACATATAAAAGATACACTCTCCTATTGTCACTTTACAACAGTACATGTGATGATCATGGACGAACATAAAATCTCAAGCACAGTTTTCAATCCGGCATCTGATAATCTCCGAAAATTAACAGCTCTCTTCCCCTCGATTATGAAGGATGGCCAGGTGGATTTTGAGGCACTTAAAGCCGAACTTGGAACATTTGAAGAAGCTGGAAAAGAGCAATACGGACTGACATGGGCAGGCAAGCAGGAGGCAAAAAAGAACGCCGCTGAACCAGTATTTGGTCGCACTCTGAAGTATGTCCCGAAAGAGAGTAAGAATTTGAAGGCGACAGAGAACCTCTATATTGAGGGGGATAACCTTGAGGTGCTTAAGCTCTTGCAGAACAGCTTCATGGGCAAGATTAAGATGATCTATATTGATCCTCCTTACAATACAGGGAATGATTTTATTTTTAAAGATAAATTTTCTGTATCTGAGAGAGAAAATTCCCTTGCTGAAGGGGATATTGACGAGTTTGGAAATCGTTATATCATCAATACAACACAATCGGGACGATATCACGCCAACTGGTTATCGATGATGTATCCTCGCCTTCGGCTTGCAAAGAATCTATTGAGGGATGATGGAGTAATAATTGTCTCAATTGATGATAATGAAGTTCATAATCTTCGTCATATTTTAAATGAAATTTTTGGTGAAGAGTCATTTGTTGCAATGTTCCCTTGGCGAAAAAGAACTGCAAAATCGGATGTTCCTTTTGGCATATCTCAGGATTATGAATGGCTCATAGCATATGCCAAGAGCAATACATTTATTGCTTGTATCAAAGGGGGTACACGAAGATATTATACGACAGATGATCTACCAAATAGATCGTGGAGAGTCCATGATTTAACTACACAAAGAGATGCGGGGGAAAGGCCAAATAGTTTTTTTGATATGATCAACCCAAAAAATGGCAAAAGATATCCTGCAAATCCTAATAGTGTTTGGAGAATTACAAAAGAAACGTTTGCGAAATATTATGAAGAGAACAGAATAGTATTCCCAGGTGATTATGATTTTTTAAATATTTCAAAACCTGTCTTAAGATATTTTAAGGAAGATGATGAGCAGAAGGCAGGAGAATTATTTGGCTATGTCCCTGTCAGTACTCATCTTCCTGAAAACATAGGTATGACACAAAACGGAACAAGGGATATGAGAAGTTTATTTGACAATAGAGTTTTTTCCTTTCCCAAACCAGTAAGTATTATAACATTTCTAATAAAAATAACATCCGCGATATATAAAGACGGTATTATCCTCGACTTCTTCTCCGGTTCAGCAACCACAGCCCATGCTGTGATGCAACTCAATGCCGAAGATGATGGAAACCGAAAATTCATAATGGTTCAGCTCCCTGAGGTATGCCCGCCGGATTCAGAAGCCGCTCGAGCCGGATACAAGACAATATCCGACATAGGGAAAGAACGCATCCGTCGTGCCGGTGACAAGATCGTGGCCGAATCCGGGAAAGAGATTGACATTGGCTTCAAAGTCTTCAAAACTGCTGATACGAATATCCGCTGGATTGCCCAGGAGAACGGAGTGCAGATCTCCCAGACACATCTTGATGACACCGCAAAGTCCGTTCTCGATCGTCGTGACTTTATGCCGGATGCAACCGACATTGATGTAGCATATGAAATTCTCTTAAGGCAATGGGATATTCCGCTCTCAGCTACGATGGAAACCCTCATAGATATCGGCCAGAGGACATACTGCTTTGCAGATACTGTTGTTGTATGCCTTGAGGAAGAGGTGACACGGGAGATCGTTGATAAGATCGCTTCGATCGAACCGATGCCCCATAAGGTGATCTTCCGGGATAGCGCCTTTGGCAAGAACATCAGTCTGAAACTCAATACGATGGAGCGTTTTGACGCCATGATGAAGAAACATGGGGAGAAGACAAAACAGGCCTATACTGTTGAGTTCCTCTGAGGGGATTGAAGATGACAGATAAGATTACCTTTCATTTCGATGATTCTCTCGACTATCAGCTTGATGCAATCCGATCCACCGTTGGTCTTTTTGAGGGGCAGGAGAAGGCTGAGGGTACAACCATATATCGTCAGAGCAGGACCGAGCTTGGGGGCTCGCTTGAACGAAATCCCCGAATCAGTTTAGGAGGGCGTAGAATTCTTGATAATCTCCGTTCCATCCAGTTCCAGAACAGTCTGAATCCCGATGACAGTCTCGATAATCACAATTACTCTATCGAGATGGAAACTGGAACAGGAAAGACCTATGTCTATCTTCGGACGATCCTTGAACTCTATAAGACATATGGATTCAGGAAGTTCATCATCGTTGTTCCCAGTATCGCCATCAGGATGGGTGTTGAAAAAAGTATTGAACAGCTGAATGATCACTTTAAAGCGCTCTACGACGGACTCGATATCAAATCGCGATCCTTTGTATATACCTCAAGTGCTCTTGGAAAGCTTCGGGATAGTTTTACTTCAAGTCCGGAGCTCTCCGTTGCCATAATGAATATCCAGGCATTTAACAAAGATACAAATATCATACGACAGGAACGCGAGGGAAGAGATCCCACATGGGATCTGCTCAAAGATGTTCAGCCGATTGTCATAATTGATGAACCACAGAAGATCGAAGGGACACAGAGGAGAACCAGCTCATCATTAAAGGCAATTAATGACCTTGAGCCACAATTTATTCTCAGATACTCAGCAACCCATAAACAGCTCTATAATCAGATATACCGGCTGAGTTCGTATGATGCCTATGATAAAGGTATTGTAAAAAAAATTGAAGTCAAGACGGTCTATGGAGAAGTGCCAAAAGACTTCCCTTATATTCGTTATGTAAAATTCACCAATGATCTCAGAGCAAAACTTGAAATTTTCTCTCGGGATCCGGAGCATGGTATCGTCAAAAAGCAGTTCAATGTACTGAAAGGAAATTCCCTCTTTGAACTTTCAGGTGAGCTCTCCCAGTACAGGGATATGATTGTTCATACCAATCCACATAAAATTGAAGGTGTCACAATCAGCAGCAGATATGGTCAGAGGGGGCTTTTTCCTGAGGATACCACATCTAATAAAACGTCCATCACTATCAAGAGCGGAATGGCTGAGTTCATCAAGCTTAGTGAAGGTGATTGCACCTACAATGAAGAATTGACCGATGATATTGTCACCCGTGTTCAGATACGAATAGCTATCAGAACACACCTTGACAAACAGTTCGCTATCCTTGATGCAGGTAAACAGATCAAGGCACTCACTCTCTTTTTCATTGATTCAGTCAAAAAGGTTCGTGATGACGATGCACCTGATGGTCGGGGAGAGTACTTGAAGTTATTTGATGAAGAATATCAGAATATCATAAATGAGGATAAATACAGAACTGCATTCAAAAAATATGAACAATATTTCCCGGAATATACCGATATCCTTCAGGTCAGAGAAGGCTATTTTGCACGAGATAAAAGTGGAAAGGCTGTTGAACCTGAATCATCTTCCCGAAGAGGCGAAACCGAAGCTGTGGAGGATAGTTATAAGGGTAAATCAAAAGAGGATATCGAGCGGGGAATATCCCTTATCCTCGAGAGGAAAGAAGATTTAATATCCTTCAAAACCCCTCTTGCTTTCATCTTCTCGCATTCAGCTCTTCGGGAAGGATGGGATAACCCCAATATCTTCACAATTTGTACTCTTAAACAAGGAAATTCCGATATAGCCAAAAAACAGGAGTTAGGACGAGGACTTCGTCTCCCGGTTGACACGAATGGAGAACGATGTCTTGAGGAAAAGATCAACTGGCTCACCGTTATTGCAAATGCATATTATGAGGACTTTGCAAAACACCTTCAATCTGACTTTAATGCTGAAAGTGGTTTTGATAAAGACACTGTAACCATGAGAGAGCTGAAAGCCACGTTGATTGATGCCGGAATTCCTGTGGAGAAGATTACGCAGGACCTCGTCACCTCATTTCACAAAGAACTACGAAGTAACTCAATTATAAACTCAAAAGACAAGCTTACCGGAGATGCTACAAAGATCTCGGATATGGTATTTCAAGACGAAACTCTCCTCGAACACGCAATTGGAATCAGACGTTCTTTTGTTGATGTGATGAAGAATAAGGGTTCCACAAAAGTTCTTATCAAAAACGGAGATGTGCCCGATGCAACAAATGAATATCACTCCTATATGGATGAGGATGGTTTTAAGCAACTTCTCCTGAATCTAAAAATGCGAATGGAGAAAAGAACATATTATGAGGTTGAAATTGATTCAGATGCGTTTATTCAAAGAGCCTCCAGAAAAATTTCAACTCTCCTGAGACGACCGGAGTTCACGAAGCAACAGATTACCGTGACAGAGGCACGGCTTGGGATGGAAGATACTGGTCAGGCACGGCTTAGTGAATCAGTTGAACAATATGAAACCGAAGAGGCAACGCATTTTCAGCAGAAGAAAACCGATTTCCAGATTGTCAATTATATTATGAGCCAGACAAGACTTCCACGAATGGCAATATATTCGATTCTTGGAGAGCTTGAACCCGAAGAAAAGGAATATCTAAGAAACCAGGATATCCTTGATATTGTCGCTACGGAGCTGCGAAAAGAACTCCAGGATGCAAAGGCAGAGCGGGTTATTGGATACCATATCATAAGCGGATATGTTTTTGATGAGAACACACTCTTTGAATCGGATGTGATTGATCCGGATCTTTTAGAAGAAGAGAAGAAAGTATATTCAACTGATCCGAGTAAACGAAAAGCTCTCCATAAATACTATCGGACAGACAGTTCCGGTGAATGGACCTTTGCAGACCATTTGGAACATGATGATAATGTACTGCTCTTCACCAAACTTCATAAGGGTGGCTTCGTTATTGATACTCCCTATGGGCATTATTCCCCCGATTGGGCGGTCATCTACAGAAATGGTGATTCGGCTCAGCTCTACTTTGTTGTTGAAACGAAATTTCAAAAAGAAAAACAAGGTTTGAGTGGAATAGAGTGTTGTAAGATAAAGTGTGGAGAATTACATTTCAAGGCCGTTGCTAATGACATTCAATTTATCTATGCTAAGGATTACCTGGACTTCCGGAGCAAGGCATTTGTAGGTTGAGGTTTTTTGGGGAATTGGAGATCGTTAGTTGTCTTTATACTCGTAATTCCTGATTAACGAGGAGGAATTCTTCTCCCCATCCCCATCTCCATCACCACCGCCCCCGGCACCACATCCTTCAGATCCTGCACCGTCTCCGGGTGTCAGGTGAGGAATATCACCTGGCAACTCGCCGCAAGATCTCCAATCACCTCGCAGGCGTTCTTCCTCAGGGCGGGGTCGAAGTTCACCAGAATATCGTCAAAGGTGATCGGGACCGGCACCGATGAGGTGGCATAATCGCGGATATAGCCGAACCTGAGCACCAGGTAGAGCTACTCGGCGGTACTCAGGAAGAGCTGCGAGAGCATCCTCTGCACTCCGTTTGCCTCCTCGACATAGATATCGCAGCCATCAAGCGGCGTGATGATACGGATGTTTAGACGGCCTGGTTGAGGAGATGGGATGCCACCGTGTAGACTGCCTACTACATGGTGTGAATCAGTGGAGATGAACACGATATCCCCTCGCGAGTTATGTCTGTATCACCCTGTAAATTTGGAGGGTTATGTACTTTGTACCGGTAAGACCCTTAGTCCAGCCTGAATGAGAGCATTATAGGTGCTTGTCATATTCGCTTCATCTGGCACGAATACGATGAAACCATCCCTCCCCCTTGAAAGCAGAACTCGATAGCTATTTAATCTGAGTTTATGCGGATCTTTTGCTTTGGCTCTACTCGTTGTTTGGGGAGAGCGCCATGACCCTCCGTTCCACCGAAGATCATCACCCCAGCAGACTATTGGAAAGTCAAGCTCGAGACCTTGACAGGCAAACTCCGTCGCGACATCACGAAGGGCACAACACGAGTATTTGGATGTTGAGGGATCATTATACCATGGACCTACTCGCAGATTCTGTGTATAATTATATTCATTATGGATTCCATGCTTCGGGAGATTTTTCGCTTTTGAAGAGGCTAAGAAGCCAAAACGCTTATCCAATTCACTTCTGTACCGAGCTCTAACATAGCTAACGGCATCATTGATATCTCGGGTTACGTATCCGTCAAAGCCTTGGAGATACATTTTATCGGCCAGATGGTGACTCGTATCCAGATCACCACGTAATAGAGAATGAATCCATGTCGTGACATCCTCAGCAATATGAGACCGAAGAGATGCAGATAGGTCGAGGAATGTATTGGTCTTGATTGATCCAGCACTTGAAAAGACCGGTTTGATCTTCTCAGGACAATGGATGGTCCATGACTCTTTCATTTTTGCTATTGCTTCATTCCATTGGATGATCCCAGCCTCCTCTCCAAGATGGATCTCCTGACCTTCTCCGATAAGAGCAATCATGAATGTCCAAGAATCCATACGTTCCCCTATGGAGAGGAAGTCTTCGGGTTCGGAGATGGGAGCTCCCCTCTTCTCTTGTACATGATCTTTATCCCATGCTCGCTGAGCCTCATCATAGATCCACATATGTTCGGAGGGAGTTTTCGTCATCGACCCTCCATATTGACGAAGGAAGCCATGTACATCCTGAACAAATATTTTGTCATTCAACGCATGTTGAAGCACCTTTACAAGCGGCCCATTTCCAGAGAGAAAGACTGCATGATTTTTACTTGTATCTCCATCGATCGAGGTTTCGTACGCAAATCGGAGGCCAACAAGTGTCTTGCCAGAACCCGGTGTAAATGGCGGGATCAAAGTGCACAATTATGGCGGTTGAAAAGTGCCCACCTGCCTCCCTCTCTTCAATCGGAGGAGGGTGGCACAAAAACAGGGGGGAGAAGAAATATTCAATCTGTGGTAGCCCACTGGCAAAGGTTCTTGGTGGTGCCCATAAAGAAGGATTCTTATTAAGGAGTATAGTGATATGTCAAAGCATGAAACAGCATTAACCCGGCGATATTGGGAGGAAGAAACTGATGGACTGCTCATAGAGGAGTTTCCTGCAATTCGGAGACGGAAAGGGTGCAGCCCCCGTTTTTTAGATGGGCTCGTTATTTCGGGTCGCACAAAGAAGATTGCTGACACGAAAATAGACCTCAACACAAACGATAAGGCGGAAGATCTTGTCAGAGACAGGGATGTCATTATAATCCAGACGAAGGCCACTCCTCTTAGTATGCCCCTTTTAGGCCAGGCATTAATATCTATTCACCTTATTGAGTTTCATTTTAAGCCAAGAAGCATCAGATCGGTTGCCGTCTGTACGGGAGGGGATCCAGAGCTACAGAAGATTGCAGAGAGCCTTGGGGTTGAAGTTGTCATATATCCCAAGGAAGGGATTAGAGAATCAATACCTGCAAAATCATTTCACCACCTCTACTGGGAAAAAGAACTTGGTGGGACAATGATTGAGGGATCAGCAGCAATCAGCAAGGTGACAGATAGCGGAAGCAGAGTGGTGATTCCTGGAGGACCATCCCAAATTTTAGATCCCCTCAAGGCGGATATCACAGGAAAGGATATTGTGATCATTCAGGGAAACTCAAAAGAGATTGTTGGGATGTATCTTTTGGGTCAGGCAATATTCTCGAAGAAATTGCTCGAACCCTACAACCCAAAGAGCATTCGTTCAATAGCACTCTGCAAAAAGAGTGATACCTGCATGGAACGTGCTGCAAAGCTGTATGGGATTGAGATAATCCCCTATAAGAATGTATTCGCCGATAAGGTCGAGGGACAGGTGAGAGAGTAACGATTCATAGATCAGATATACAGAGGAAAACGGTGGCCCACACGCCCCCTGATCGATCAGCCCCGGCCAGAGCGTGATGCACCTGCATCTGCATGTGATCCCCCGGTATGTCGGGGATATGGAGGAGCCGAAGGGCGGGGTGAGAGGGGTTATTCCGGAGAAGATGGGGTATTGAGAGGAGGAGGAGATATGAGGGAGCATGGAGATCCAGCCATGCACATCTTCAAGGATAAAAAAGTTCCTCTACAAGTTTGCTGATTGGAATCTGCAAATGATCAGCGACGTCTTTGAGTATTTTTCGAAACGTTCCAATATGTATCGGATCATGAAGTGGAACGGTAATTGTGTGAGGTTTTCCATTCGCTATCATTTTGAGTTTTGCATGACTCCCTGTCTGGTGAACAAGCCTGTACCCTTTCGCAGAAAGCAGCTGTATCAATTCAGTGCCACTGATATTTCGAGGGATTTTCATACGACAATTAATTCATCCTTAACCTGGTGGAGCCTGATAATACGGGGTCGTTCATCCTCCTCAAAATGGCAGGATACGGCATCATGAACCATTGCCTTCAATTCTTCGTAATTGTCGGCCTGAGTAAAGATAGAGTGGCCAAGTGAGTGAGCCTCATACCCTCCCTCCGGGGATTCCTCGACAATGAATATGATTTCCTTTTCTCTGTACATTGCCTTCAACAAGTTATAGTCTGTATTCCATCGTTAAGAAAGTATCACCTCTCCATCTCCACACCTGCCCCTTCTGCGACCCCGCCCCCTCCGACATCGTCCTCGCAAACGACCTCGCCTACGCCCGGTTCGACCTCTACCCGGTCAGCCCCGGCCACCTCCTCCTCATCCCCTTCCGGCACGTGGCCTCCTTCTTCGAGGCAACCGAAGACGAGCAGGCCGCCCTCCTCTCCCTCGTCCATGATGCCCGTCGGCTGCTCGATGACCGATATGCTCCCGACGGCTATAATATCGGCGTGAACATCGGGGCGGCGGCCGGCCAGAGCGTGATGCATCTGCACGTGCATGTGATCCCGCGGTATGCCGGGGATATGGAGGAGCCAAAGGGCGGGGTCCGGGGGGTTATTCCGGGGAAGATGGGGTATTGAAAAGGGGGATCAATTTGGATCGGCGAAAACAGGCGAAGAGAGGATCAATCATTCCCTGCCTCTGGTTACCCGGTCATATCATCAATACGTACTCTTCCAATAATCAGATCATCCTCTCGGGGAAGCTCAGATCCACCCTCGCGTAATACCTCCAGATGAAGCCCGATTGCTTCACGAATATTTTCCATAGCCTCTTCAAACTTGTACACACTCACCTATACCGGAAATACCGTTTATGTGCGAGATCTATAGGGAGAATCTCAACCACCCGGATGCGGCTCTGATCCGGACAATTGCGAAAGATGAGAGTGTAGGTGCGGCTGACATGCATTCTATATATGTCGCCACCCAGCCGCTCAATGCCGGAGGCACCAGTGAGAGTATCCAGAGCTTCAAGTGTGCGAAGATGGCGGAGGATGATACGCCTGCTTTTCAGAGGAAGCCCGAGAACAAACGCACAGGCAGCCCTTTCGATTTCAATCCTCATTCAATCCTCATTCAGACCCCAGGCTTCCCGGGCTTCATCCAGAGATAGATACTCTCCTTCCTCGCTGACACGCATTGCATGCCTGATAATATCCCGCTTCTCCCGTTCTGCAACCAGATCGGAAATGAGCTGGTCGAATGTTTCGCCCGGCTTTTTGATGAGCGAGAGTTTCTCCCATGTGGATGGGGAGACAGGTATCCGCTTATAGGTACTCTGGCCAACCATGTCAATCACTTTTCATATATGCACCATATGATACATGTGATACATATGGACTCTATGTACCAAGTCAACCGCAGACAATAAGAATGCTGTCATACCGGTCGCGAGGGTATCTTCACCACCGGGAGAGCATTTACAAATCACCAGCAGGTTATTCTGAGATTTGGGGAGTTTTTTCTACCATAACGGGTTCTTTTTGGGATATGCGGTCTTCCTGATCACCTCAAACTGGCCAAGGGATTCACCTCACAGGGCTCTATCCACTCATCCAGCATCTTGAAAAAAAAACGTGGCCTCGTTCTTCGGGGCAACCGGGGCTGAGGGGGTATAAAGAAAGAGGGGAAAAGAAGAAAGGAGGGGGATGCGATTGAATTCGACATCAATAGTCATTTGGTATTGTTCACTGATTCACACCATGACCAGAGCCAGATTCTGAGAGAAGAACAACATTTACATCCGGCAAATTTCGTAATCTTCGATCATTTGTGATAAATGGATTGCATTGATGTATTCTGGCTGTTGCCAGGTGTATGGCATCAGGGAGATGCAGGGTCTCGACTCTGGCACGGAGTCGTGCTGCCTCAATAAGTATAGAACGATCAATAGGGATGATAGAAAGTGTAGATGAAGATGATAATGTATCCATATAGAGTTTCTCTAGAGATGAATTTCCGTCCATCATTGGTTTAATGAGAGCTTCTGCGAGTGTTAGTTCACTGGTTGCTGCTGTAAGATCTCCTTCATCAATGGCTGAGAAGAGATCAGTTAGCAAAGGAACATACTCTGGATATCCTTCAAGTGCATAAATAACGATATTGGTATCAAGATATATCAGATCCCCTTCTATCTCATCGATTATTCCCATGATTCACGCTCTTTTCTTATAAAGGCGTCAACCTCCTCTGCACTTGCAAAACATCCCCGTCCTTTGCCAATAATGCTTGTGAGTGATCGTTTCTTTTTCTTTTCTGATGGCTCAAGCACTATCACTTCGGCAATAGTTCCGGGTTTAAATTCAGGAACATAAATCTGAATGAGTCCATCAGATCGGATTTTCACTTGTTTTCGTATGGCCTGTATCATATGAGCACATCCCCGCTGTCAATATCTCTCTTTACATATTATAAGATACCTCCCTGCTAATTGTTTTCGCTCATATGCATTTGATCCACCTGGCTCATCAAAAAGTGATCCGACACCTCTTTTCTAAATCGCAAGCCATACCAGTCGGCAGCCGGATCAGAGCGTGATGCATCTCCACGTGCATGTGATCCCGCGGTATGCCGGGGATATGGAGTTGAAAGGGATTGAACGGAGGCATATGAAGGGATACGGAGAAAAGGGGCAAAACTTCATCATCATCTCTCGCACAGATAACATCAGGAGGTTCCCATACTACAATGAGCATTCAGGTTCCCCGGCGGACAAACGATCCCATCATCAGCCAGCTTGAAGCAGTCGTTCCCCATCTCAGAAAGCGTTTTGGTGTTGCCAGAATCGGATTCTTTGGATCGGTGGTGCGGGGAGATGACCACCCGGATAGTGATATCGATCTGCTGGTTGAATTTGCACCTGGAGAGGCAACTTTTCGTAACTTCATGGAGTTAGTCTATTATCTCGAGGAACTCTTTGGCCGTAATGTAGACCTCGTGACCGATCAGGGATTAAGCAAATATATCAGGCACACTGTTGAAAAGGAGGTTGTCTGGTGTGAAGGGTGAGATTAAGGAGAGGAGAAGAGAAGAGTAGAGATCTCTGATGCAGCTGACATATGTCGCCATCCACATTCAATAATTCATTCATTCAGTCAGTCAGTCAGTCAGTCATTTGTTTTCGCCCATGTAATGTTGATCCACCCGGCTCATCGAAACGTGATCCACCCCTCCATCATAGCAGGCGGTGCAACTGACTGATGGGCTTTGGCTAGCGCAGTGCCCTTCCCAACAATGACCAATAAGAATGTTTTTAATCAGAAAATGACATGGATGATCATGCCTTTTTGTGCCCGGATACCCTATCTCCCAATCCTGATACTGCTCGTATTGGGATGCAGCATCATATCCGGTTGTATCCAAACTCCTGAGCCTGTTTCTCTGGAGCATGATTCACACCTGAGATCTCCACCACCGTCAGTTGATGCCAGCCTCCAGAAAATCGTCTCAGAAGGCGTCACAAAATCCGGCATCCCCGGTGCAGTTGTCGGGATTGTCACGCCAGACTGGAGATGGAGCCATGCGGCAGGGTATGCCTCTCTCTCACCTGAGATACCGGCTGAACCCGGGATGCATTTCTTCATCGCAAGTGTGACAAAGCCTTTTGTTGCAGTTTCGATCCTTCAGCTTGCCGAAGAGGGAAAACTAGCCCTCGATGATCCGATCAGCTCCTATCTTCCAGTTGAGATTGCAGAGGCGATCGCAAAGAGCGATGAGATAACAATCCGCCAGCTCCTTGACCATACAAGCGGTATTGCGGATTATGATGAACGATCCCTGATTCTCGAGGAGTATGAGAACCCCGGACACATCGTTTCCTATGAGCAGGGCATGTGGGATGCTATTCATGCAGGCCCACTCTATGATCCGGGGATGGGCTATACCTATTCGAATGCGAATTACATTCTCCTCACACTGATCATTGACAGGACATCAGGCACCTCGTACGAGGAGTATGTGAAAGAACATATTTTCACTCCGGTTGGGATGAAGAATACGACAGTCCACCGCACCAACAGGCTGCCGGATCCGTACATGCATGCTATAGAGGTAGATGATGATGGCAGTATAATGGATTTCAGCACTCTCCATAAACACTATGATCGGGGTTCGGGGGATATGGTGAGTACGGCTGCCGATCTCAATGCCTTTCATACAGCTCTTGTCTCAGGCAGGCTGATCAATTCTTCATCGATTGCGCAGATGAGGACAACCTCACCACAATCAGAGAGGGACATTAATATGGGGGCTCTTGGGTCTGGAAAACAGAGCTATGGAGCTGGGTATGAATATATTATCATACCACCCGGTGAACCAGGAGAACTGACCCTCTATGGCCATACCGGGGGATATGCTGGTGCATCTACATTCTGGTACTATCTTGAAGCAGAGGATACCTATCTCGTACTGCATGCCAATTCTTCAATAAAAGCAGCTGCAATCTATTATGAGATTCTATTACCCCTCCTCCAGTTTTTGACAGAGGAAAATCCGGCGGAAAACTGATTTTTCAGGCTATCACTTCCCCCGGGATTTTTTTCCCGGCTGTTGCCAGGCAGAGCGTGAAGCATACTCTTTCTGCAGGCTCACAGACGTCTGCAGGTGAGCTCGTTCAGACCCACCCACCCCTCTCTCTCAATTCACACGAGAGAAGGGTGCCTGCTCGCAGGCAGCTGGATCAAACAGCCGGCTTTGTGTATATTCAGAAAAATGCTGTGAGTACCCCTGGGAATTGTCAGTCCTTCTCAATATCCATCCGGCACTCAAGAACAACATTCCCGATGATGTATCTCAATTTGCCTTCAGCATCAAGATTGGCTTCACCGCGTTTTATCATGCGTGCAAGTTCGGCCATTGCATCCGCAATGGCGTCATCTGTCAAAGCTGCCGCATTTTGCATCTCAATCTTCAGCAAAAATGCTTTTCTCTTCTGCCGGTTCCAATGCATGACTTTGTCGATAATGTTCTTCATGACAGTTCGCTCAGTTCATCCTATTCTTTCCTGAAGCAAAAAACATTGTGAACAACTCAGAGCAGCAACAAGCGACGCATGGCAGCCACCTCCACACAGAATGCAAGGGAGATTGGAAGTGGCGATCCAGGAGAAGAGTTCATAACGGTACTGGTTGATGATTGATGAGGGACACTCTTGTTGATATCCGGATGATGACCTCCGGATAAAAACCCCTTATCACACAAAGGACCTGATCGCAATGGCAGTACTCTGGCCCCGTCACCTGACCCCGGACATCCTGGCCGATCCCGGCAGGAGAGCAGAACAGAAAGTGTACAATAAGCTCAAAGCGGTGCTCGAAGATCCCTTCACCGTCTTCTACTCACGCCCCTGGCTTGGAACAGGAAAGAGCGGTGAGCCGATCGACGGCGAATGTGACTTTGTTGTCGCTCACCCGGACTATGGTTTTCTCACAATCGAGGTGAAGGGCGGCGGTATTGCCTATGATCCTGCAGCTGATGCCTGGACCAGCACCGACCGGCATGGAAACACCTGGCCCATTAAAAACCCGGCGAGACAGGCAGTTGAGTCAAAGCACCAGATCCTGAAAAAATGCCAGGCTCACCCTAAGTGGGGGTACCGGCGTATTGGTATCAGCCATGGCGTGATCCTGCCCGATATCCCGGAAATCAAAAGTGATCTTGGGGCGGACATGCCACGGAATATCCTCTGCTGCATGGACGAGTTCGAATCTGATCTCCGGTTCTGGATACTTGACCTGCTCGAAGGCGAGATGGCAAGCGACTATCGGGCAAAGCCGCTTGGGGAGGAGGGGATGGCAATTCTTGAGGATATCCTTGCCCACCCCTTCCAGCTCAATGTACCTCTCCACCGGGTGATGGCAGATGACGAGGCGCATATCCAGACACTGACCCCTCTCCAGTACCAGATCCTAGCAGGCTTTGCCAGTACCAGGCGGGTGGCAATATCCGGGTCTGCCGGTACCGGAAAGACGATCCTCGCAATGGAGGAGGCAGTCCGCTGCATACACGCCGGGGAGCGGGTCCTTCTCACCTGCTACAACCGACCGCTTTCAGAGTACATGAAAAAGACAATAGGCGACCGTGACCTGCTCATGATCGGCAACTACCACAAGGTCTGCGATGACCTCTTCTCCGAGGCGTGCATAGACGTTGATAGATCAACGGTTGACAGCCGGCTCTTTCTCGAGAAGTACCCAACTCACCTGCTTGAAGCACTCAGCACGTTGCCAGAGAGACGCTTTGACACACTCATCATTGATGAAGGCCAGGACTTTCCTCCCCGCCTCCTGCAGTCACTAGAATCCGCACTTGACCCGGATGGAAAACAGAAGATCCGACTCTTCTATGACAATAACCAGGATGTCTACCAGAATGAGGGCAGGTACCTGGAACAGCTCTATGAGATCCCCTTTACCCTCTCCCTGAACCTGCGGAACACCCAGCGTATCCACGAGGTTGCCCGGCTCTTCTACAAGGGCCAGGAGACAAAAGCCATCGGGCCGGATGGCCTTGAGGTTGAGTGGATTGAGGCAGAGACCCCTGCTATTGCACGGACAAGACTTGAAGAGTACATTTACACCCTGGTTGAGAGAGAAGAGATCCCGCCATCCGATATCGCGGTCCTCATCTCGACCCGTGATGACAGGGACAAGTACTGCACCGGTCGCGAGATCGGCGGCCAGCGGTACCAGTTCTGCAATGAGCTCTTTCAAAATGACACCACTGACGCAATCATCGTTGATTCAGTCAAGCGGTTCAAGGGGCTGGAGAGCCCGGTCACCATCGTCGTGCTGGATGATAGATTGATAAACAGCGACGAGATGCTGTATGTTGCGTTCTCCCGGGCCCGGTTGCTGCTTGCGATTGTGGGGAGCCGGGAGATGATGGGGGCGATCCGGGGGAAGATGGGAGAGTCAGGAAGAGAGTGAATGGGGGGTGATTTACTCTAGAGAGCCTCCAGCTGATCTGCCATACCAAAGATTATAATTATTGTGGAACTCTAAGTACCTCAGCGCACGCTCACGTCTCTCTTACTGCCGGTGATGAAGTCCACCGAATAAACCGCCTTTTGCTGATGACTTCTATCCTGATGTGACAGTATGGCATGTACATGGATAATCAAGTGCTTTCTATCTGGTAGAACCACCCGTTTTGGTCTGCCGGAAGAGCCAGAGCCCCTGTATCTGAAAAAAACCAGGCATACCTCTCTTCCGGGTCAGCCCGTTCAGCGATATGCAATAATCGAAACGGAGGCTGCATGATGGGTCCAGGTATATTGTTTGCACATCCGGATGACGATATCAGAGACGATGCTATGCTGGAACCTGCCTGTTTCCAGGATCTTCACCTGGACCAGATTGTATCAGCCCTGACTGCGGATTATGAGGAGTATCACCTAAACCCGTTTTTCTATGCCCCATTACATCGTGCTGATGATGTCCGGTACCGCCAGGAGGTATTCGAAGACCTCAGAGATGATCACCTCTATCTGATCATCAGAACATTTGCCAAAGAGATGCAGTCCATGCGGCAGCTGCTCTCCCGGGCAGAAAAAAATCCCAACACGTATCAAAACAAAGGCTGGTTCCTTGAGGCAGCCAGAATATACACCGAAGCAATACAATCCCTTGCGGATGCTCTCTCAAAATGCAGCCTGGAGTCACGCGGCTTTTTGGCAATGCTGACCTATCTGAACCAATATAGTAGCTCAGAACAGTTTATTTCCCTGGCTGAGGATATAACCAGGCTCAGCAATGAACTCGCAGGAGTAGCATATACAATCCATATCAGGGGAAATGAGGTTACAGTCTGCAGGAATGTCCCGGATGAGGAGTATTACCAGGAAGTTGCAGATATTTTTTCAAAATTCCTTACCGGGCCAGGCACCTCTGACAAGGACACAATCCCTGAACAAAGAGAGATGAGCCAGGTCGAAGGAAGGATCCTCGATCTCGTCTCACGATTATTCCAAAATGAGTTTTCTCATCTGGATACATTCCAGGAAAAACATGCCGGTTTTGCTGATGAGACGATCTGCCGGTTTGACCGGGACATTCATTTTTATATTGCCTATCTGGAATTCATCAGCTGCCTCAAACAAAAAGGCCTCCCATTCTGCACACCCCTTGTCTCTGAAACCAGCAAAGAGATTTGTTGCACTGAGGGGTTTGATCTGGCGCTGGCAAACAGCCTTCTCTCCGGTAACCGATCAGTTGTTCCCAATGATTTTTTTCTGCAACAAGAGGAGCGTATTCTTGTCATAACCGGCCCAAACCAGGGGGGCAAGACCACATTTGCCCGGATGTATGGGCAACTGCATCACCTTGCATCTCTTGGGTGTCCGGTTCCCGGACGAACAGCCCGGCTCTTTCTGCCCGACAAGCTCTTCACTCACTTCGAACAGGAGGAGGATATCAATACATTCAGGAGCAAGCTGGAAGATGACCTGGAAAGAATCCATACTATCCTCAACCAGTGCACGCCCAGAAGCATCATCATCATCAACGAGATCTTTTCCTCCACCACCGTGCAGGATGCCTTGTTTCTCGGTCACAAAGTACTCGACCAGGTGATTGACCAGGATATCCTCTGCATCTATGTCACCTTCTTAGACGAGCTGACGACTCTGCCAAAAACAGTGAGTATGGTCAGCACCGTTGTTGTCGATGACCCGGATCAGCGGACCTATCGGATCGAAAGAAAGCCTGCCGATGGACTTTCATATGCCATGGCTATCGCAAGGAAAAACCAGGTAACCTATGAAAAGATCAAGGAGCGGATGCGATCATGAAGCCCTGTCTTCTGTACAGAGATACTGATTTTCACCCTCAATGGGGCATGCTCCTCAAATCACCTTCCCCTGAGCGGTGGAGGCACCGCGAGTATCAGACGGCGTGGAAGTCGCTGCCCCAGGTGAAACAGATGGTCAGCTGCGATCTCGAATTGGATATCCTGGTTGCCACGATGGCAGGTGGTGACGTATTCATCAGGGAAGTCGTCAGAAATGTCCTCCTGACCGGAACATGTGATCCAGGCACGATATGCTACCGCCAGGATATTCTCCGTGATTGTATGAACAATCCGGATAGTATCCAGGAGATGTATGATACTGCCTCAGCATCGATTGAAGAGTACCTGAAGATAGTCGGCAGATATACTGGCCAGTCCGCCGACGCCGTGCGAATCAATTCGGTAAAGGCAATTGAGCTGTTCATCGAGATGCTGGCAACCCTCCGGGGTATTGGAAAGCGGCATGGAGAAGCCTTTGTATCTGAAGGTTTCAGGACGTTCTTTTCCATGCTGGATCGGGAGTTCTCTGATGAGTACCTCCTGAGCATGAGGGAGATGATCGAAGAACTGAAACTGCCGGAGGGACACCTGATTCGTGCCGTCCTTGGGAAGGGGAATCAGGGAACCGGGTATGCAATCCAGAGAAGCAGAAAGCCAGGTAAGCAATCCTGGATCTCTCGTTTTATTTCCAGGGAAGATCCTGATCAGTATCACTTCACCATAGCAGAGCGGGATGTTGCAGGATTTCGGGCATTGGGCGAGCTGAAAGGAGAGAGCGTGAGAGATATTGCTGCTCTTCTTGTCCGGGTGTCCGATCACCTGGTACAGATGTGTACAAGTCTCAAGACCGAGCTGGCATTCTATCTCGGTTGCATACAGCTGCACAGCCACCTTTCGCACAGAGGGACGACTATCTGTTTCCCGGTCCCGGAAGAGCCGGGATCACGGAAGTGCTCCGTTCGGGGGGTATATGACATATGCCTGGCCCTCAGAATCGATCAACCAATAGTCAGCAATGATTTGTTTGCCACAGGAAAAGATCTCACCATCATCACCGGTGCGAACCGGGGAGGAAAAACTACCTTTCTCCGGAGCATTGGCCTGGCACAGATGATGATGCAGGCAGGAATGTTTGTGCCGGCAGAATCATTCCATGCAGAGGTCTGTACAGGGATATTCACCCATTTCAGGCGGGAAGAAGACCATTCGATGCAGAGTGGAAAATTTGATGAAGAGCTCAGGCGGATGAGTCAGATCGTGGATTCCCTGAAACCTGACAGCATGGTCTTGTTCAACGAATCCTTTGCGGCGACAAATGAGAGGGAAGGCTCTGAGGTCTCCCACCAGATCGTCTCTGCCCTGATAGAGAAGCAGATCAGGGTTCTTTTTGTCACCCATCTCCATGAATTTTCGCGAAGCCTCTATGATCAGTCCCCTGATAATGCCCTTTTTCTCCGTGCCGAACGTATGCAGGATGGAGAACGGACATTCCGTATTGAAGAGGGGAAGCCTTTGCAGACGAGTTTTGGCCCGGATTTATATACCCGGATTTTTTCGGAGACACATGCAGACACAGATGCAGGATGAAACCTGATAGTATCATCAGGGGTGGAGCACAAACAATCATCATCGATACCAAATACAAGCTTCTCAAGCAGGAAGACAGGAATGGTGGCGTTTCACAGGCAGATATGTACCAGATGTATGCCTATGCCACAAAGGCAGCAAAGAGACCCCCTGCCACAGCCAGAACAGGTTGAAACGGTGATGGTGACAGGGTGAGTTTAGTATACTTTTAGTCCACCGAAGCCATGGATTACAGAACAGGTATTGGCAGCAATGCAATATATGAGATGGGATGGTATTATGCCGGGTTACGGTGACATTGTAGAGAAAATCATCATTTGTAATACATCTCTTGAGGAAACCTGATGTATATCCCAATATCAGAACGTATAGCAAAGCCAGAGGGTAAAACCCTTGCGTTCAAGCGGGATCTCTCCTCCCCAAAGAACATCCTGAAGACAGTAGTCGCCTTTGCAAATACTGCCGGTGGCCACATTCTCATTGGTGTTGACGACGACTCCCGCGAAATAGTCAGCATTTCTGACCCTCTGGATGAAGAGGAGAGGCTTTGTAGCCTCATAGCAGATTCAATAGCCCCGGGGCTTGTCCCGGAGATCGAGCTTGTCTCGATCAATAATAAAACACTTCTTGCTGTTGAAGTATATCCAGGCAGCCAGCGGCCATATTATCTGAAGAAAGAAGGGCCGTTTGATGGTGTATATGTCAGGCTTGGCTCAACCAACCGGAAGGCAGATCAGGAACTGATCAGTGAACTCAGGCGAAGTGTCTCCGGGATCTCCTTTGACGAGATGCCGTTGCCAGATCTCACTGGAGATGATCTTGATACTGATGCCGCCAGGCGACAGTTCAGGGGCCAGAGAGATCTAACTGATGAGGAAATCCTCACCCTGAAACTACTCGTTCCAGTACAGGGGAAGCTTGTCCCGACAACCGGAGGCATGCTTTTGTTTGGAAAGAAGAGGGAGTATTATTTCCCCGATGCCTGGATTCAGTGCGGGAGATTTATTGGAGTTGATAAAGCATACATCTTCGACCATATCGAGATACATGAACATCTCCCGGATGCGGTCGGGAGTGTGATGCTCTTTCTCAAAAAACATGCATTCAGGGGTGCTGACTTCTCCGGGATCCGGCGCCGCGATGTATGGAGCATCCCTCTCACCATTCTCCGTGAGGCAATTATCAACGCTATCGTCCATGCCGATTACTCCCAGAAGGGCGCACCGATCAGGGTGTCATTCTTTGATGACAGGATTGAGATAGAGAATCCAGGCATTCTCCTCCCTGGAATGATAATTGAAGACGTAAAACATGGAGTTTCAAAGATACGAAACCGGGTTATCGCCAGGGTCTTCAAGGAGCTGGATCTCATCGAGCAGTGGGGCAGCGGATTTCGCCGGATTTTACGGGAGGCAAAGGATCTTGGGCTGCCTGAGCCTGAGATCATAGAGATAGGGATGCGGGTGAGGGTCACCGTGTTCCTGAAAGAAGCGCTTCCTATAGAAAACGTATACAGATTTGTGCGTGAAAGAGATGCACGACCAGAGTTACAGCCCGAGTTACGGCCCGAGTTGCAACCCGGGTTGATGCAGGAAACAAAGAGAGAGTCGCCACTTTCCCAAAAAGTAATAATTAATCTCAGTATACGCGATATGGGGATGTCTGAACTAGCAGAGAGAGTAGGGCATAAGAGTGTTTCAGGAGAGCTTAAAAAACAAGTCAGATACCTGCTGAACCATGGATATATTGAGATGACCATACCTGATAAGCCCAATAGTAAAAATCAGAAATACCGTTTAACAGCGAAAGGAAGAGCATTTCTATCCCAAATGCCAAGCGGGAAATGACACTGACAAAAGAGAAGACGCTACGAGATATGGTTTTGGATTCCTATTGAGCCGGATTCCTATTGAACCGGATTTCTATTGAGCCTCTGACATATGTCGTCTTTTTCTCATCATAGTTCCTATCAAAGTTCCCATCAAAGTTCCAGTTCCTATCCCTCTTCCTCCCCCTCACGCTCTGTTTCCTCATCATTTTTCAACACCAGGTGTGAGTTGATCACAAGCGACCCCGGCACCGGGCCCCCTGAGAAGATGCCGACATCGATCAGCTCACCCATGATCCGCCTATATTCATCCCGGTTCTCTTTCTCTCTCCTCTCATAATCACCGGGAACATCAGGGTTGTATACAATCATCGTGGAGAGTTCAGGAAGGCTCACGTGCCTGCCATCCTCATAGATCCTGCCCCGGGCATCTCCCCCGATCCGGTGGTGTGCATAGTATTCCATGAACTTGGCACCACCCTTTACATCCTGTTTGGCATCCTGTTTGGCATCCTGTTTGGCATCCTGTTTGGCATCCTGTTTGGCATACCCCTCAGCATGCTCATCAGCATGCTCATCAGCATTTCCTTCAGCACCCCTTTCAGCATCATCAGTACCAAAGGCGAACATAACCCGCCCGCTCCCATAGGGCAGGGAACCCGGGGTTCCGTCTCGCAGGTTTTCTTCAGGTATCTTCAGGTCATGGCGTTCAAAGAGCTTCATGAACACCCTCTGGATAATTGATCGATCGGGTGGCATCAGGATCACATCGGGGTCGCATCAAAGCAGCTTATGCATCTTCTATTATTCTTTTATTCTTTTATTCTGTTTTTTGTTCTTCAGTTCTTCTGTTCTTCTCCTCATTTCAGGCGTGAATTAAGTATTGTAATCAGTTTAGCCTTATAATCCCGGAGACTGTCCACGGTTTTGATTTTGATATTATTCCTCAACTGGTACGGAACTGATGGGAGAGCAAGATCAATGCTTTTTCGTTTCGGGCCAAAATGAAACCGGCATATCCACTTTTTCGGATCATTGTCCAGATAAATGCCAAATTGTGAGGCTGTTTTGTGATATGACAATCTGCTTTCCCCGACTTTTTTCCCGAGTAAGGATCTGATGATGGAGAAACCCAGTATTTCATCAGAAGCTGGCGTAATCTCCTCCTGAGCTTTGGGAATTTCCGGAAAGAGTGTCTGCTGTTCTGTATCTGAAGGATCGTAGACGAGTATCTCAATATCATAGAGCTTCGCTGCACGTTCCATGCAGGCATCTCCGTTTTTGGTGAGTGCAATTGAGCGTATGCTTCCAGGATTATAGCGTTCCAGTACCTTCTTAGAGAAGATGGCCTGGCCGAGGAGATCCAGGTTAGCGGTATGATATTTATCTTCCTGGATGATCACGATATCTTTACCCTCAATACTGGCATTGAATGGATCGATAATACCGGTGGATCCACCCGGAATCACCACTCTGCTCGTCTTCTCCAGCATCCTGAGAATAGGTGATCCCTCGATCATGGTACCGCCAAGCTTTTCTTCCCAGAAGCAATGCTTCGTCGATTTGAAAGCCCCTTTTTCTGCCTGATTTTCTGGAGGATAGCAGACAACTTCGATCCCAAGGCTCTCTGCAATACTCATCATCTCCGGATCTCCTCCTGTGCAGACAGCAACCGACCTGATGCTTCTCGGATGAAAATAAAATTCCACCAGGTATTTTGAGAAGAATGCCTGGCCGAGAAGAGTAATATTAAAAGGGGTGGCTTTCGTCTGGATTATAATGACATCCCGATCCCTGACAAGGTTTTCTGCCTTCGCGTTTGTATCTACATGCTGCTTTGTGTCACCAACCTTTTTTGTGAGACCCTGGATTACCAGCCCATCTAAGCGGCGTGGATTACATCCCGCTTTATTCCGAACTACTGGAAACTCCTCTATGAGCAGTCCATCAGTCTCCTGCTCCCAGTAACGCCTGGTTAATACGGTCTCATGTTTTGACATACATTTGCACCCCTCAATACGAACCCCTCTTGTATGGATACCACCAAGAACCTTTGCAATCGCCATCTGAGCTGTTGGCAACGGCAACCAGCTCAGCCCCCACATCTCATAAAAAAAGTGCCCGTCAACCGGGTGGATGAGCGGTATGCTCCCGATGGCTCACAATATAGGCGTAAACGACAAAAGCAGCAGCCAGGGAGAGCACGATTCCACCTGCATGTGCATGTACCTCCTTCTGATCCGACGATATATTGAGGATGAAATGTGCCAAATATAGGGGTGAGAGGGGATGATCCCGCTAAAGAGGCCGTATTAATGGAGACACGGGTTCATCGGATTTTACTCATTCTTTCGTCCGTAAACAAGTGCCCCTTCCTTTGGGCAGATCCCTATGCACCGCCGGCAGAGATAACATTCGCTTTTTCTATCATCTTCCCCTGACTCACCGGTCGGACACACCTTCTCACATTTTCCGCATTTGATGCATGCATCCGTCCGCCTGATTTTATATATTGAAGGCAATGCTCCCAGCTGGAAGATTGCTCCAGCCGGGCAGACAGTACGGCAGAACGGACGATACATGATGATTGATACAATGAGGATCGCTACAAAGGCGAGAGTCCCTCCAGTGATGGTGAGCTTAAAGAAGCTGGAGAAACCGAAATAATCAAGGATTTCAATCCCAAAGAGGAATGCACCCAGTATTATTGCTACGAGAAAAATGATCCTGATCACACTCAGTATGCCTTTCTGTTGAAGCAGCACCTTCGGTGTTGGCGTGGTATGGGCAACCTCCTGGACAGCTCCAACCGGGCAGAGATATCCGCAGAAGTGACGGCCAAAGAGGGCTGTCAGGAGCGTAAGCATACCTAGTCCAACTATCCCTGAGAAAAGGATGGTGCCGATACGCTTTCCATCTGCCAGATGCTCAACGAGTCCCTGGACCTGATGGGGGATCATTGGCGAAAACGTCGCAAATCCTATTATTATCGTGATCGTGAGGATCAGAAACCTCATTCGATCAGAAAACCTGCCACGTACCCAGAGATATGCGCACACAATTGAAAGGGTGACAGCATAGACAATACCCACGAGTAGTAACGGGTTGAAATTGGCACCAAACATCAAATAGATTTCATGACGAAAGATGATAAGCCATTGCAAAAAGTGCCATTTTCTTTGGGGTTGGCGTTTCTGTTTCTGACGATGGCAGAGGATACTTTGTCAGCTTCGGGGAGGAAGCCAAATGAGAGCCTGCACAGGCTGCCCGTCCGAATTCAAGCCACAATCAATCCTCATTCAACCCTAGGGCTTCAGAAGCCTCATCCGGGAAGAGATGCTCACCAGGCTTCCTGATGAGTGAGAACCTTTCCCATCTCGATAGGACCCGACAAGATTGGATCTCATATATCTGCATCAGACCCTCAATCCCAAACTATTCTCTCACTTAGGGAATAAATCGACTCTTCTCCAAAATTCTGATCGCTCGTGTTTTTCCAGAATTCTTAGGGAGAAGGGAAAAGATCCCGGGTAGAGAGCCCGATGCAATAACCAGATCATTGAGGGTCATTGAAGCAGGTGCGGCGCGGGCACCGGGGGGCGGGGCCACGAAAACCCGGCATAGGGAGACGGAAACCCCTAACGGAGCATCTGAAGGAGTTCTTCTTTTGGAATGGAATTCCAATGGGATACCTTTCCGAGAATATCATTTCAGTGTACCGTTAGCAATTTCATTGTGAAGAGGGACTGTTATTGTGTGCTCCCCGGCACCGGTACGTTTTGCCATCTGCACATGGCTGCCCCGCTGGCGCAGAACCATGTATCCGAGTGTTTCGAGTACCTTCAGGAGATCGTGGCCACTAACAACTGGAGATTTTGGCAACGGAACCAACCTGTAACTCGGTCAGGGAAACAATGGTGATCTCTTCTCCGGCATCGATTGACTCTTCGTAATGGAGCCCGACTGCTTCACGAATATTCTCCATCAGTTCGTCAAGTGTTCTCGCCTGCGTAAAGATATCAACCCCAATGCCGCGGGAGCACCAGAATTCTCCATCATTGTAGTTCTCAAACTTGATCAGCATGAACAAGCATCCATATTATCATGATGTATAAGACCCTGGGAATAATAAATGTGTCTTACCCTTCAGGATGTAGAGGCCATACAATCACAATTATCACCATTCAAAAACGACTCTTCTCCAAAATTCTGATCGGCAGGGTTTTTCCTGTTGTAGTACTGGTCGAGTAATAGGCGTAGGGTTTCCCGTGGATATACCTGATATCAAGGCACTTCTTTATCATCTTGCGCTTGTTTTACAAGCCACTCTTTTGCCCGGCCTTTTATGTACTACTGTTTGGGAATGGTACTCTATAGATCTTTTGGCTGTGCAGTCTCCGTTCAATGAAAAGAATATTATGTGAAGAGATTATGCCCTATGAGTGGAGGAGTTCGGGCTCAATCATCTTCCAGCAGTTCGATGATACCGTGGTTTCCATCAAGGCGGATCCGCTGACCGGTCCTGAGTGTGTCGGTGGCTCCTGCCAGAACAACTGACGGAATGCCATATTCCCTGGCAACGAGTGAGCCGTGCGTCATAACACCACCGACATTGGTGATCAGTCCGGCAGCATTGAGGAAGAGTGGTGTCCACCCGGGATCCGTATGAGGTGCAACAAGGATCTCACCCTGGCGGAGTGCGGCATCGCCGGGGTAGAGGATGACACGGACAACCCCTTCTGCCACACCTCCCGAGGTTGCAATTCCGGTGAGCCCACCATCACCGGCACCCTCAGGCATGGCTCCACGGGGTACTTCACCATCACTTGTGATAACCGCCGGAGCACGAAGCGTCTGGTGACGGTGAAAGTCTGCTCTTCGCTGGTTGAGATCGATATCAAGAGGTTTTTTGGGATCCCTCAGCGCAGACTGAAGTTCGTCCATCGTGTACATCCATACATCCTCTGCCTCTCTGAGCCCGCCTTCTCTCTTCAGGAGCTCTCCTGCAGCCAGCACCTGATGTCTCGTCTCGGCGATAAGCTGTGAGAGAGCGTATTTGGTGATTTCCCGGATCGAGAGATATTTCCTGTATCGCAAGGCAAAAGCCCTGACCAGGCGGGGTTTTAAGAATCCGAAAAGCCCTCGCCGTGCTGCCTTCTCAAGATCAGCGATCACATCCTCTGCCCGTGCTTCCAGCTCCCTGATCTGTCTTCGATGGGCGCCTCGAACGTCCCTTCGCAATGACGCTCTGACCGACTGGAGGAGCATTGATGGAGCCTCATCATAGCGGGGACGGCTGAACTCAATCTCAGATGGCGCCCGGAATCCATACCGCTGAAGATAGGTCGAAAATGCAGATACAAAGAGATCTCCATCATCCGCACGGCGAATATCCTCAAGATCACCTCCATGTATGATAGCATCACGCACAGGAGAAGAATCACGGGCACGATCCGTGATATCCCCGAGTTCAAGCATCATGGTCGTTGTGACGTTCTCTGACAGCCCCCGCTCAAGTGCCTCAAACTCATCATCCGATGGATTGGAAACCCTCCTGAGGAGAGCCCGGTAGACGTAGATGTTCCAGAGGAGCAATGCCTGTTTCATGGCAGTCCAGACAAATTCCTTATTCTTCTCAAGAGCCATCCTTATGCGGTCTTCGCCTGTTTCTGCCGAGCGGATGGCCAGAATCATCTGCCCCACCGACTGATCCGCCCATCTCCGGCTTCTTGCTGGCACCTCTATATAGCTTTTAGTGACCAGCCCGTGGAGAATGGAGAAAAGGGTCAGGCAGACGGTATACCCAAGGCGCAGCCCGGCAACGAGAGACCTGCCAGGCGACAGCCCCCGGAGCAGGGAAACCTCTGCCATCTCATCACGCCGCCGGAAAACGATGTCATCAAGCAGGTACACAGACTGCTGGTCAAACTCACTGAGCCCTTCCCTGAGAGATGGGAAGAGCCTCTTTGAGTTAAGAAACGGAGTAACATCGAAGTATACGAGGCCCCCGGCAGTTGCCCCGAGGGAGCCGGTTGCAGGGGCAAACCCGATCCGGTGAAACAATGCATCCATCGTCTGGAGCCAGTAGTCGACGACGAGCGGGGGCATCGCCTCGGTCATCCCCTGCCGGTGATTCCAGCTATAGTAGACATGGAGGCCATCGCCATCAGGTCGCGGTTCTGGAATTGGAAAAAGTGTTGTAATAGGACGCGATTGCAGTATCCAGAGATATTCACCTTCAAATGACCACTCAATATCCTGTGGAGAGCCAAAGAGCCGTTCAATTCCCTCACCACCTGCGTGCAGCTTTTGTACCTGTTTTTCTGTCAGGATGTGGACATCCCGTCCTCCTCCGTCTTCCGCTATTTCATTGCCTGTATGCACCTCAATGTCCAGAACCTCACCAGTTCTCCGATCCAGACGGATGTTTTCTGCTGTGACTGTTCCGGAGACGACCCCCTCACCCGGTCCGAAGGCGGCATCAATAGATGCAGTCGTTCGCCTTCCACTCACCGGATCGGCGGTGAAAAGTACACCGGAGATATCGGCTTCAATCATCTGCTGAACCACAACAGCCATCGAGACATCCCGGTGCAGAATATTATTGGCTGCACGATATGAGACAGCCCTGTCAGTATAGAGGCTGGCCATACACTGAAGAATTGCACGGGTGATGGCTTCGATGCCGGTTATGTCAAGAAGTGTATCATGCTGGCCGGCAAAGGAGGCGGTTGGAAGGTCTTCTGCCGTTGCACTTGAACGGACACTATAGGAGGTATCTGCATCAATACGTCGCTCAATAGCCTTCAGAAGATCGAAAGTCAGCTCTTTTCCCTGGATCTCGTCTCGTATTCTCCCTGCCAGATCATGCAGTGCGTCGCTCTCTGCCGCAGAAATACGCTCAAGCTCATCAATCAGCCGGGTTATCGTTGGATCATCTGTGAGCTCGCGGTAGAGGGCTGTTGTCAGGCAGAAACCTTCCGGGACGGGAAATCCGGCATGGATAAGCCTGGCAAGATGTGCACCTTTCCCTCCTGTCTGAGCCTTATCACAAGCCCAAACCGAAGCCAGATCCAGAATAAAGCTCTCTGAACCAGCGTCTGAGGATTGCATATACGGCGATATAATTCTCATCCAGTATAAAATGATGCTCGTCTTCAGATCATTTTGTTTTCCAGGTTCAGGCAACAGGCTCATCCTGCACCCGTCACCTGACCCCGCCGCCCCGATACCCGCGCCGCACCTGCTTCAAACTACTTACATACAATAGCGAGGAGGCCAATCATTCATCTCACAATCTTTGTGATTGGGATCTCAAGGATATCCTCAGCCCCCGATGCCTTGAGCTGCGGTATCAGGATATTGACCTGGTTTTTAAAGACAACAGTCTCCAGGCTGAAGTAGTCAACCCCGTGCAGCCTTGAAACAGTCGGCTTTTTCAGTGCAGGCAGGGCAGAGACGACAGACTCAAGTGCAGCTGCCGGGACATTCATCGTCAGGAGAACCTTGTTCCTCGCATCGATTACACCCAGGAGAAGCGTCACTATCTCTTCAATCTCCTTTCGTTTGACCGGATCCTCAAAACTCTGCTTATTTGCGATGATGACCGTGTATGACTCAAGGATCTGGCCTATGATCTTGAGCCCGTTCTTCCTGAGCGTGTTCCCGGTCTCGGTCAGGTCAACGACCACATCCATAAGATCAGGCACTTTTGCCTCACTTGCACCATAGGATGGGAAGAGCCGGATCGGTATCCCGAGCCCATCAAAAAACTTCCGGGTTATCACGGGGTATTCGGTTGTCACACGGCTGTCAGGCCGGATATCGGCAACTGTGGAGGCGGGCTCATCCTGGTGGACCGCGATGACGATCGTCACGTTTCCTTTCCCGGTCTTGCTGTAATTAAGCTCGGCTATCTCGACCACATCAGACCCGGACTCCTGTACCCAGTCAAGGCCTGATATTCCGATATCAAAATACCCCATCTCAATGTATGTTGGTATCTCCTGGGGCCGTAGTATCTTGACCTTGTCAATCCGCTCATCCCTGATCTGCGGGTTATAATCGCGATCGGTTCTCCTGACCTCAAGATCTGCCTCTTTAAAGAGTTGGAGCGTCTGCTCCTCAAGGCTTCCTTTCGGGAGGGCTATGTTGATCATAGTAGTAATTGGAGGGGGGCAGGTAAAACCCATATGGTTTCTGTCGTTCATCCCTTTTTCAATGGAACCGTCAGTCTTTTGCCAGAAATTGCCCAAAACAGTTCTGGCACATACATATGAGTACCCCCCCGGCAAACGAGTAACAGATACGAATCTTCATTTCACTGGGGAGACAACGTAAAAAGAGTGGACCCGGTGCAAGAGCCGCTCACAATCAGAATGCCGAAAAGGAAAAGAGCCACTTAAAGCTCTTTTTTTGGCAAAAGATTGCAGACAGAAAGCCACTTTCCTGAAAGTCCCGGATCCTGCCTCACCCGGCTGGCAGGTATTCGTGAAGACCACGAGTGGATAAACAGAAGAAACCAGACAATGAACATGTGGGACAGGTAACCAGATGATTGAGATACAGTTTGACAGCCAGGGATTAGTTCCCGTAATTGCACAGGATGTTTTGACAAAAGAGATACTGATGCTCGCGTATGCTGACCGGGAGGCAGTTGACCTGACGCATTCAACCGGCTATGCACATTACTATAGCAGAAGCAGGAAGAAGATATGGAAGAAAGGGGAAGAGTCAGGAAATCTTCAGCAGGTTCATGATATCCTGGTGGATTGTGATGAAGACACCCTCGTATACATGGTCAGCCAGACCACGGCTGCCTGCCACACCGGACACAGGTCATGTTTTTACCGCAGACTTGATGGTGAGATCATCAGTGAACGCCTCTTTGACCCCGAGCAGGTCTATTCAAAGAAATGATCGGGGCTTATCTCCCGGGACAATCCCCGGAGTCTCGTTCCAAAAACAACACCTACTCTCTTTTGAGGATCAGCTCCTTCACCTGCTGGCCTGAGAGAACAGCCATCGGCATCCCTCCGCCAGGATTCACGCTCCCCCCGACGAAGTAGAGATTCTGGTATTTCTCACTCTTCTTCGGCGCCTTGAATCCCTTGTTCTTCCTGCGGTCAGAGACAATACCATAGATTGCTCCCCGGTTTGAGTAGTAGAGATCCTCGATATCATGCGGGGTCCATTCATCCTCAGTGATGATATGGCTCCGGAGATCCACAAGCCCCATCCGTTCAAGCTTATCCAGGACAAGCTCCTTAAACGCCGCATACTCCTCAGGTGAAAACGGTGTATCCTGTATATAGGGAACATGCGGGAGTATCTTGAGATTCTCACACCCTGCAGGCGCCTGCGTCGGATCTGTTCTGGCCGGAGCAACCAGGTAGATCGTCGGATCTTTTGGAAGCTCCTTCTGGTGGAAGACCTCACAATGGCTCTTCTCCGGGTCAGTTGAGAAGAAGAAGTTGTGATGCGCCAGCTGATCGTATCGGCAGTTCACGCCGAGATGCAGGACATACCCTGAGCAGGCAGGCTCAAACCGCTTCCGGTAATCATCAAGCATGGGGCCTTTCTCACCAAGCAACCGCTCATATGCAGGGATAACCTCCATATCCGAGACAAAGAGATCTCCCTTCACAACGGTTCCATCAGCAAGCACAGCAGCAGTCACCCGCTCCCCCTCTCTCTCAAGGCTCACAACCTCGCAATTCAGGTGAACCTCTATGCCAAGCTCCTCCATCAGTTTTGTGAGACCCGCTGCAAGATTATACATCCCGCCATCCACGTACCACAGCCCGAAGTGGAACTGGATATACTGCATCACGTTCAGGACAGCAGGAGCGTCATAGGGAGACGACCCGACGTACTTGATGAAATGGTCAAGGACGTTCTGAAGGTATGGGTCACTGACACGCTTTGCAACCCCCTGGTGCATGGTATGGAAGTAATCGAGATCTGAGAGTGACCGGATAATCCCATAGAACTTCACAACCTCTGGCAGGGTATCAAGACCCTCCTCAAAATACCCTTCATTGACGGCCTCATAGAGATCTTTTGAATAATTGATGAACCGGATCAGATCCTCCCTATCTTTTTCTCCAAGCCATGGATTGGCACCCACAGTCTGTTCCGGGTCCGCATAGAGGTCAAGGTGCCGCCCATCCTCAAAAAAACAGCGCCACTCAAGGTCCAGCCTTCGAATGGGAATATAATCTCCAAGGGCCTTCCCTGCACCCGTAAAAAGCTTCTCAAATATATGGGGCATCGTCAGGATCGAAGGCCCAAGGTCAAAGGAGAAGCCATCTTTCTGTCGCACATTGAGTTTCCCTCCGACATGGGCATTCTTCTCATATACCCGGACACGATATCCCGCTTCCTGCAGGGATATCGCAGCGGATATACCTCCAAGGCCTGCTCCGATAACAACAACCGTTCCTGTATCTGCTGGCATAGTGTCACCTATCTCTTTGGGTACCGTCCACGTATTTCACGAATACGTGTATCAGGCGATTAGTATGATAAATCCATTTAAATAAGTTATCTGCATAAGATTGCCATATGGAGCAGAAGAAAGTCATTATTGTGGGTGCCGGTCCAGGTGGTCTGACAGGTGCGATGATCCTTGCCCACCGTGGCTTCCAGGTGACTGTCTATGAAAAAGAGGACCGGGTGGGCGGGAGAAACGCTCCCCTGAAAAACGGCCCCTATACCTTTGATACCGGCCCGACCTTTTTGATGATGTCCTTCATCCTCAGGGAGGTCTTTTCTGAAGCAGGACGGAATATTGAAGACTATCTCGACATACGGAAGATAGAGCCGATGTATCACCTGGATTATGGGGATCTCAGCCTCTATCCGACAACTGATGTCGAGAAGACCATTGAAGAGGTCAAAGCCACATTTCCGGGGAATGAAGATGGCATTCCGGCATTCTACAGAAAAGAGAAGCGCAGGTTCGAGCTCCTCTTCCCCTGCCTGCAGAAGGATTATACGCAGTTCCGGAGATTCTTCCACCCCGATTTCATCAGGGCAATACCGATTCTTGGTATCGGGCAGTCACTCTACCAGAACCTCGGCCGCTACTTCAATGATGACCGCCTGAAGATGTCCTTCACCTTCCAGTCCAAGTATCTCGGGATGTCGCCCTGGGAATGCCCCTCTGCCTTTACCATGATACCCTATGTGGAACGGCAATACGGCATCTACCATGTCATCGGGGGGTTAAATGCGATATCTGGCGCCATGGCAACAGTCGCAGGCGAACTTGGTGCAGAGATCCGGACAGGATCCCCGGTTGAGGAGATATTGACAGAGAATGGCCGGGCAACCGGGGTCCGGCTTGCCACAGGTGACATTGACTATGCAGATGAGATCATCATCAATGCAGACTTCGGGTATGCGATGACACACCTCTTCAATAAGGGCACACTCAGAAAGTACACACCCGACAAGATTGCACAGAAGAAATACTCCTGTTCCACCTTCATGCTCTACCTCGGAATAGACGGGGTCTATGATCTGCCGCATCATAACATCTACTTCTCGCATGACTACCGGGGCAATATCAGCGATATATTCAGCACCTACCGCCTCACTGAAGAGCCATCCTTCTATCTCCAGAACCCCTCAGTCATCGACCCGACCCTGGCACCGCCTGGAAAATCCACCCTCTATATCCTTGTCCCGGTGCCAAACAACCTCTCAGGTATTGACTGGGAGACGGAAAAGGAGCGTTTTAAGGAGAAGGTACTGGATCTCGTCATCACCCGGACATCAATGAAGGATCTCCGCGAGAAAATCGAGGTGGAGACGATCATCACCCCGCATACCTGGGAGCAGCAGTATAACGTCTACCTGGGAGCGACCTTCAACCTGGCGCACAACCTGGGACAGATGCTCTGGTTCAGACCGAGGAACAAGTTCGAGGAGGTTGATAACTGCTATCTTGTCGGAGGCGGAACGCACCCCGGCAGCGGTCTGCCGACGATATATGAATCGGGAAGAATAACCGCGAACCTGATCTCAGGCAGGCATGGTGTGAGCTATACGAAACCATCCACCCTGTACACAAAGGATGGTGCAGAGTGAGACCGGGTGCGGGGGTAAGTGCTTGTATGGGTTCAGACAGAATCAGGGACGGATTACTCCTTGTGCAGGCGGGACGGCTGCATTTCCTCGTCGCAGGGTTTCTTTTGTACGTGATCGGGGCACTCTTTGCCGTCCGGATGGGCGCTGTACTGGAGATGCAGACATTTCTCCTTGGATATCTCATCTGCGGCACTGCCCATCTCTCCGTCTCCTACAGCAATGATTACTATGACCGCCTCACCGATGATCCTGCCATACAAACACGCTTCTCCGGGGGAAGCGGTGTCCTCCCCGTCAACCCCCATCTTGCCGGGCCGGTCTTCTGGACTGCTGCCATCCTCTCGCTCTTTTCAATCGGATTCACGCTTCTGCTCGTCCTGATCGCCGGGTTTCCGGCATTCCTGATAGCCTTTGTCGCTGCCGGGATCACACTTGGCTGGATATATTCCGCCCCCCCGGTGCGGCTGACTGCCCGGGGACTTGGTGAAGTTGCAACAATGGCCGCATTCGGCATCTTCCTGCCCGGCGGCGGCTATCTCTTTACTGCCCTCCAACTAGCTCCTGAGATGCTCTGGCTCATGATCCCGCTCTTCTTCCTCGGCCTCTTCTTTATCGTGAGCGTTGAGCTGCCTGACTTCAGAAACGATGCGGCAACCGGAAAAAAGACCCTCGTTGTGAGGGCAGGCCGGAAGCAGGCTCTCCGGATTGCCGCACTTGGTGCTGCTGCCACGACGTTTGCATTCTGTATACTTGCGGTATCTGGTCCGGATTCCGGACAATTTTTCACAGTTGCCGCTTTTGCATCAGGAGTTCCGCTTCTCTTTGGAATTGCTGCAGTCCACCTTGCCAAACGGGATGGCTTCCAAATTGAGAAGATAACGGAGTGGAATATGCGGTCCCTTATCCTGTTTTTATGTATACTCACAGGGTACCTGGTAGTCTGGCCTTAGTGCAGGAGCCCCGGCATACCACTACCTTTATAGCCACAATCCTGCAAAGAGTTCCCCATGCAACCGGTGTTTGTTTCGGGCATACAACGCGGCTCTGGAGAGGAGGAGGTGGTATCGGCAGCCAGGAGCATAACGCTGAAGGCAACCGATGATCTCTCATGGCTCTCCAAAGGCGACACGGTGCTCCTGAAACCTGCCCTGAACTCATCATTCCCGTATCCATCCACCACTGACCCGCTCGCGGTCAGGGCTGTTGCTGATCTCCTCACTGAACGGGGAGCGGAGGTGGTGATCGGGGATCAGTCCGGCATAGAGCACGTACTCCACCATCCAGGCGGGGTGCTCCGTGGCAGTACAACTGAAAACTTCATCGCGTCCGGCATGAACAGACGTGATGGCAGGCGGTTCATCGGGTTTGAGGATGAGGGGTGGGAGGATGGGTTCTTCCATCACAAGTCAGAACAGACCCGTTCATGGAAGAATGGCTACTCTGTCACCCACTGGGTGAAGACTGCGGATCATATCATCAGCCTCCCCCGGATAAGCACCCACAGCATGACCGGGGCAACCCTTGGACTGAAGAACATGGTGGGGCTCCTCAGGGAAGACAGCAGGGTCGAATTCCATGCAAACGGCCCCATGAACAAGTATATTCTCAAGGCGACGAAAGGCAGCACACTATCATCAGTGGATGACGGAACCGGGGCATTCTTTGAGAAGATCGTCGAGATCAGCGATGTTCTCAGGGAGAAACTCAGGCTCACGCTCTTCTCTGCAACCCTTGTGCAGGCTACCTTTGGCCCTGACCGCTACAGCATTGAGTCTGGTCCAATCAGACTTGGGAAAGCAGCTGTTGTCCGGCCTGACCCTGGCCTTCTCATCGCCAGTACTGATATCATTGCTGCTGAGGCAGCAGCTCTTGCGGTCCTGAAAGAGGCACGGCAGACAGTTCCATGGATACAACGGTTTGTAGAGAAGATGGCGCTCTTTGGCAACCCTTGTATCCGCAGCTTTGACCAGACCCCGGTTTCTGCCCACCCTGCTATTCTGCATGGGATCCGGATCGGCCTTGGAGAGATACCTGAAGAGATCATTGCAGATGACCTTTCAGCAGCTGTTGCAGGGAGAATCAGGGATTTACTAAGATCTGCTACCGTGAGCTAATCGTCCCCTGGGATAAAACTCTCCATATAAATGAGAGAAGAAGACGGCGTATGCACAAACCGCCGCGATCAAAACCCTTATGCACTAGATTATCGATTGAGATAGCAAAGGAGAGAATATCATGACAGCATGGAAATGTACAATCTGTGGCCATATTCACAATGATGAGGCAGAGGCAACAGCATTTGAATCACTCCCAAAAGACTGGGTCTGCCCGGTCTGTGCAGCACGCAAAGACCTCTTTGTGAAGAAGGAGTGAGTGTGGCGTGGTTGTCCGAGCAATCAAAGAAGGAATCACCTGGGTCGGGGCAATAGACTGGGACCGCCGGCTCTTCGATGCCCTTGTCCCGACACCAAAGGGAACAAGTTACAACAGCTACCTGATACAGGGGAGCAGCAAAACCGCCCTCATCGATACCGTCGACGAGACGATGGAGATGGAGCTTGTCACCAACCTGATGGCAGAGAATATCCATACCATCGACTACATCATCGTCAGCCATACCGAACAGGATCATTCCGGGTGCATCCCCCTGATGCTTGAACTCTATCCCGGAGCAGTCGTGCTTGCAGCACCAAAAGCAAAGGAACTCCTGATCGAGTTCTTTGGGATAGAGGAGAACAGGGTGCAGGTTGTGGAAGACGGCGAGGAGATCGATCTCGGCGGAAAAACCCTCAGGTTCATCCACGCCCCCTGGGTGCACTGGCCGGATACCATGTTCACGTATATCCCGGAAGATTCGATCATCTTCACAACCGACTTCCTGGGCTCACACCTGGCAGCATCAGATCTCTATATTAATGACCCAAAACGGCTCTATGAATCGGCAAAACGCTACTATGCCGAGATCATGATGCCCTTTGCAGCAAGCATACCCGCATACCTTGACACGATTGAAAACCTTGATGTGGATGTCATCGCACCAAGCCATGGCCCCCTCTACAATAACCCCGACCTGATCCTCGGGTATTACCGCACCTGGGCAACCGGAGAGCCGGCAAACACCGCGGTGATCGCCTATGTCTCGATGCACGGCAGTACAAAGAAGATGGTCGATATTCTCTCAAACGCCCTCATCGAGGAGGGTGTTGATGTCGAGCGGTTCGACCTCACGGTGAGTGACACCGGCCTGCTTGCCATGAGCCTTGTTGAAGCAAAGACGATCATCATCGCAACACCAACAGTCCTCTTCGGAGCCCACCCCCTTGCCGTCTATGCAGCATACCTCGCAACCGCAATCAAGCCGAAGGCGAAGTACGCAACTGTCATCGGATCATTTGGCTGGGGCGGCAAGACCATAAAACAGATCAGCGATATCATTGCTCCTTTGAAATGCGAAACCATCGATCCGGTCTATATCAGGGGACATCCTGCAGAAAAAGATGTTACCGCACTCAAAAAACTCGCAAAGACGGTTGCTGCAAAGCACGCCGAGTAAAAAAAGGGTGTTGGAGGACGCCACCTTCCTCAACCAACCTTTTCGTATTCAATAAGCCAAAACCCCTCAATTTTTTTTGACAAAAAACGCATCAGAGCCACAGGCCACACACAATCCCTTTAAGCGAAGACATCCAGTATTCTTTCATGACCACACAGCCCTACCGGATCGGCGAGACATTCAACCCCGATCCTGCACTGAAAAAGTACTACTTCCTCATCTATGCAATCATCCTCATCCTCGCAGCAGGATTCAGTATCGGCATCCTTGCCGTGGTGCCTGGTATCGCCGCACTTGTCATAACCATCCCGATCATCGCAGCCCTCCTCTTCATCCTCTACTGGCTGCCGCTCTACTACAAATCCATCGTCTACGAACTGACCCCAACTGAGATCACTTGGAGACGGGGCGTCTGGTTCCGCCAGAACGCTATCGTCCCCTACTCCAGGATCACCAACATCGACATCTACCAGGGCCCGGTAATGCGGCTCTTTGGGATCTCGAGCCTGCACATCCAGACTGCCGGCTACTCGGCCCAGCCAATGGCAGAACTCAGCCTGAGCGGCATCACCGGTGCAGAAGAACTCAGGGAGCTTGTTATGGGATATGTCAGGTCCGGCCCCGCAATTGCAACCGAGTCAGGAGGCGAGATCCCGCCAGCCCGTTCAAAAGACCCGCTTCTTGACGAGATACGGCAGATCAGGACAACCCTTGAACGAATTGATGAAAAGATCCGCTAAATCACTTTTTTTCCCTCTCACCTGGAAGCAGAAGTCCGGAATACAAACCTATTTTAGAGTCATACAACAAAAAGAGCGTATGTGAGAGGGCATGCCAGGAAAGCCGGAACAGAACGTACAGAGGATTGTAGCATGCATAAACCGGATACAACCCCCCGTCTCATCTCATGGAACATCACGCTCCGCTGCCCGCTTGGATGCAGCCACTGTTATGTGGATGCAGGGAATCGCGAACCTGATGGAGTCCTCCAAACAGAAGAGGCAAAAGAGGTCATCGACCAGATCCGGGACGTGGGCAGCCCCCTCCTCATTCTGAGCGGCGGCGAGCCCCTTCTCAGGGAAGACCTCACCGAACTGGCAGCCTATGGAACAGAACAGGGCCTCAGGATTGCCATTGGCACATCCGGGTATACACTCGACCAGCAGATGGCCGTCCGTCTCGCCGATGCAGGGGTTCTGGCTGCTGCAATCAGCCTGGATTCAACTGATCCGGATGTCCACGACTCGTTTCGGGGTGTGAAGGGAGCCTGGGAGCGGGCCGTGTCAGCGATAGATGCATGCCATGATGCAGGAATACGGGTGCAGATCAATATGACGGTGGTCAGGCCACAGAGAGCTGCTATCGATGCGGTCATCGGGTTTGGTGAAGAGAAGGGTGTAGCAGACTACCACCTCTTCTTCCCGGTGCATACCGGCAGGGGCCACTCGATCAGCCTCAGGTCACCTGAAGAGTACGAGAAGATCATCCGGGACGTCCTGCTTCACCACAGTAGAGATGGCATCACCATCCGGCCGACCTGTGCTCCCCAGTTCCGGAGGATTGCTGATGAGATCGGGATCAGAAATGATGCATGGGGGAGAGGCTGCCTTGCCGGGATCACCTACTGCCGGATCTATGCAAACGGCGACGTCACCCCCTGCCCCTATCTTCCGGTCTCTGCCGGAAACCTGAGGAATACGACCTTCAAAGAGATCTGGAACAGTTCAGAACTCTTTCATGCACTCAGAAACCAGGATAACCTGACCGGACGGTGTGGAATATGCAGCTACCGCACCATCTGCGGAGGGTGCCGGGCCCGGGCATACCAGGGCCATGCAGAGACACGGTGGTGTGACGGCCTCAGGGAGCCGGGTCCGGTCTCACGCGATATCCTGGCTGAGGACCCCTTATGCTGGTACCAGCCAGGAGAGGAGGCAGACACATGACTGATGGAGAGACACCTGAGAAGGAGATCGATTATGTAGACCGTCTCCTCCTTGATGCACTCCAGGAAGACCTCCCCCTGGTGGAGAACCCCTGGCAGGCAGTCGGGGAGATGGCTGGCATCAGCGGGGATGAGTGCATCGAGAGGCTCAGCCGCCTGAAAGAGGCGGGTATCCTCCGGAACATCTCACCCATTCTTGATTCCAGGACATTTGGATTAAAAGCCGGATCACTGGTTGCCGTCCATGTACCGGAAGAGGAGATCCTAAGGGTCACAAGAATCATCAACAGCTACCGGAGCGTCTCGCACAACTATCGCCGTGACCACCATTACAATATCTGGTTCACCCTCGCCGGAAAGACCGATGAAGAGATCAATCGCACCTGCGAGGAGATTAAAAGACGTGCCGGCATCCCGGCGGAGGATATGATTGCGCTCCCAACCATCCGGGCATACAAGATCGATGTCAGGTTCTCCTGCACAACCACCAGTGAGGATGAGCATGGATCAGACTGACAGGACGCTCCTCGCAGAGCTTGAGAAAGGCATACCGTTCTCAAAGCGCCCGTTTCAAGAGATCGGAGAGAGAATTGGCATCACGGAGCAGGAGGTACTATCCCGGATCGCAAACCTCAAAGACACATGCATCATCAGGAAGATCCGGGCCCGGATCAACCAGCGGGAGATCGGAATCGAGGCAAACGCCCTGGTCGCATGGAAGGTTCCAAACGACTGGAACGGGTTTTTGGAACTGGCGTCCCTGCCTGGCGTCTCCCACTGCTATCTCAGGAAGCCCATCCCCGGCAGGTGGGACTACAATGTCTATACCGTGCACCATAACCGTGAGCGGCACGAAGTCTATACCCTCGTCGAAGAGTTCGCAACAAGGAAAGGGATCACCGATTATATCGTCCTCTTCAGCACCGAAGAGTTGAAACGTGTCCCGGCGGTCCGGATTAAAGAGTGCGGAGATATTTTGCTATGAACAGGATCACCCAATGCCTCCATGGGAAAGGAACAGTCAGCGCAATGATGAACCACAAACCAGGAGGAACTGCGGCCACACCCGGACGGTATCTTGCCTGGCTTCCGGAGTACCGCCCTGTACTCTTCTGGAACATAACCGAAAGATGCAACCTGAACTGCACCCACTGCTACAGCAGATCCGGGCCCGGGACGAAGTGTGAGGGGGAACTCACCACGGCTGAGGCAAAAGCCCTCATCGATGACCTTGCGGAGATGAAGGTGCCGCTTATCCTCTTCACCGGAGGAGAGCCGCTTATGAGATCTGATCTCTTCACCCTGGCAGCATATGCAGAGGAGAAGGGGATCATGTCTGCCCTCTCGACAAACGGGACACTGATCACAGAAGAGATCGCAGCACAGATCAAGGAGAGCGGGATCGGGTATGCCGGCATATCGCTTGATGGTGCAACAGCAGAAACCCACAACCGGTTCCGGGGATCTGAGGATGCATTCGACCAGACGGTTGCGGCATTCAGCCACTGCAATGATGCTGGCCTCAGGTGCGGCGCACGGGTAACCCTGACACGTGAGAACTACCAGGAGCTCGAGGCTCTCATTGATCTGGCTCTTGAGATCGGCGCATCCCGGTTCTGCCTCTACTGGCTTGTCCCAAGCGGGCGTGGCGGTG
The DNA here is from genome assembly GCF_038751955.1 of Methanocalculus natronophilus. Taxonomy (NCBI): domain Archaea; kingdom Methanobacteriati; phylum Methanobacteriota; class Methanomicrobia; order Methanomicrobiales; family Methanocalculaceae; genus Methanocalculus; species Methanocalculus natronophilus. The sequence continues at coordinate 302,899 of NZ_JBCEXH010000001.1, forward strand.
ATGCCTATGACCGGCTCCAGCTCGATGGGGAAGAGGTAACCGCTGCTCTCAATCTCCTCTACCAGAAGGCAAAAGAGACCGACCCGGCCAGGATGGAGTTTCTCACCGTCGACGCCCCACAGGATGCAATCTATCTTCTTCATGCGATGAGAGCTGACGGGGCAGATGATCTCGAAGAAGCAGAGTCACTCATCTCCTCGGTGCAGGGGGGGTGCAGTGCAGGCAGGCGGGTTGCCAGCATCAGTTCTGATGGCAGCGTCTACCCCTGCCAGTTCGCGCAATCTGACGACCTCCTGGCAGGAAATATCAGGGACCGTCCCTTCTCTGCAATCTGGAATGATAACGGCAATTCCATCCTCACGTTCTTCAGGAGCAAGCGAGACGCCCTGCAGGGAGCATGCACCGGCTGCAGCCACCTTGCCATCTGTGGCGGCGGCTGCCGGATTCGGGCACTCAGGATCCGTGGCGATATCAATGCAGAAGATCCATTCTGTTTTGTCTCAAGGCAGAACGGGTAGGAGATTTTTTCCCTTTCCGTACCGGGGTGATACGTTATTTTTGCTTCTTCAGTTCCTTCCAGACAAAATGGAAACGCTGGATGGCGGTGATATGGCCCAGGATACCAAAGACAAGAAGCATGCCGCCTAAGAATGTCCAGTCAAACAGCCCTGATGGATAGAGGATATCTGCGATGCCTGCGATGAGGATCAGAAAGAGGCGATCAGCCCGGCCAAGCAGCCCGCCATAGTAGCGGCCAACACCCACAGCCTGCGCCTGGGTGCCCAGGTACGAGGACATCAGGACGCCGGTCAGCGCAAAGACGCCAACCTCCCAGGGAGCAAACCCTCCGGCAAAGATACCGATGATGATGAAGATATCCGCATACCTGTCAAGGACATGATCGAGGAAGTCACCCTTCACACCGGCAGAGCCCATTTCCCGTGCAATAGCTCCGTCTATAGCGTCAAAAAAAGCATTGATCGCAACAAAGAGAACCCCGATCCCGATCTCGCGGTACCAGAACGCGGTTCCGGCAATCATTGCGGCGATGAGTGCCAGAACCGTCGATATATTCGGGGTGAGACCGAGACGTATCGAGAGCCTGGCAACCGGGCGGACAAAGCCGGCCATATGTGGACGGAGCGAATCGAGTGTCATGGCATCTGGTTCATGAGATAATCCGACCAGTCACAGATGCCATGTGCAGGAAGAGCATTCCCGTTTTGAACATCCATGACAAAGGCCGCGACATTACTGCTATCGGTATCAGTCGTCTCATACTCATAAATTACTTCTGATTGAAAAGACTCAAGTGCCTCGATCAGGACGGAATCAAGTGCTTCTGCAAGGGCATTCTCTTCAGCCTTCTCAACCGTATACCCCCGGGCCATGAGACGCTCCCTGATTTCGATTGGATTACAGCGGAGGATGACCACCCGGTCACAGGGGAGGAGATGGGCAAGATGGCCTTCGACTACACCATCAAAGGGTTCAAATTCTGCTGCCCACCGATCCTCGTCAATGATCACCGTCTCCCTGTCCGGATCATCACCCAGGATATAGGGCTCAATCGTATCATTGATAAAGAGTACAGGGACGCCACGATCCCGCAGGATACCCGCAACCGTTGTCTTGCCGGTACCGGGAACACCGGTTAACCCAACCATCATAGTGCGTGTACCCCGGAGAGGAACCGCTCACATTCCCAGTCTTCCCCGATCGTGACCCGGATATAGGTCTCACCAAGACCGGTGAAACTTTCGCATGACCTGACAAGCACCCCCTGTGTCGCAAGTGCATCCGCTGCTTCCCGACCGGTATGAGGAGCGACATTGACAAGCACGAAGTTTGCCCCGCTTTCAGAGACAGGATAGGGGATCTCCTCCAGGAACCGGCTCCGCCACCTGAGGACATGCGCAGTATAGCTCTCCCTATAAGCCGGATCCGAGAGAGCACCGATTGCTGCGCTCTCCGAGACCACGTTCAATGCAAATGGTGTTGCAGCCCGCTCGTAATAGGGCAGGAACCATTCCGGGACGAACGCATACCCGATCCTGAGCCCGGCAAGCCCATAGGCCTTCGACATGGTGCGCCCGATGATCAGGTTGTCAAACTCGTCGAGAAGCGGAAGGTAGTCGACTCCTGAGAACTCGACATACGCGTTATCCAGGAAGAGGAGACCCCGGATCTCTTCAAGGATACGGGCAATCCGATCAGGCGGGGTAACTGTTCCCGTGGGATTGTTTGGCGAACAGATAAACGAGAGTTTTGCATCCCCTGCAGCTGCAAGAAACGCATCAGGGTCCAGGGCAAACGACTCCGTCCGCGGTACATGCACCGTTGCTCCCCCCTGTGCGGAAACGGCAAGGTCATAGAACGAGAACGTGGGGGTTGAGATAGCAACCGGATCACCTTCTGAAATGAGTGTCCTGACTACCGTCTCGATAACGCCATCCATACCCGCTCCTGCCACAACCGGGCATACACCATGCAAATTTTGGAGTTTCTCTCTCAGGCTGCTGCTTCTTGTATCGGGATACCTGTTTGCTGATTTGAGTGCCTCTGCTGCAGCTGCCGCTGCGAGATCTGATGGGGGGAACGGATTTTCATTTGAGGCAAGCCGGGCAATCCTCGCAAACCCATGCCGTGCCGCAATATCCTCTGCCTTCCCGGCATAGACGTACCCGCCTTCCGAGAAGACGGATCTAACCAAGGACTTCCCTGAGAACTTCATTGATGACACTCACACCACGGGCAATCTCATCAGAAGAGATGATCAGCGGGGGTACCAGCCTGAGGTTTCCATCTCCCGCACAATTCACAAGCACACCGCGTTCGGCACAGAGCTGCTGCACCTTCGGGCATTCGGAACCAACAGTGATTCCGATCATCAGGCCGCGGACACGCGGATTCCATGCTGCAAGCCCTTCTGCAAACAGCTCTCCTTTCCCGGGGATACCGGGAAGGAGCGGCTCGACAACATCCATCGTCGCCATTGAGGCAGCCATCGCAAGAGGCCCGCCCGCAAACGTGCTTCCGTGTTCGCCCTTATTGAAGGCGAGATCCTCCCGGGCAGCAATAGCACCGACCGGAAAGCCCGATCCAAGCCCTTTTGCAAGTGACACAATATCCGGCATCACCTTCGTCTGGTGCATCGCAAGCCACGTCCCGGTCCTGCCCATGCCGGTCTGGATCTCGTCTGCAATCAGCAAAGCCCCTTTGTCGTCAGAGATCTCCCGGACGCTTTCAATAAATCCTTCAGGCGGGATGATGACGCCGGCCTCGCCCTGGATCGGTTCCAGGATGACTGCAGCAGTCTCTTCAGTGACAGCCGCCCTCAATCCATCGAAATCTCCATACTCAACAAAGGTGCATTTCGGTTCAAGCGGGCCAAACGGCTCACGGATCGCCGGCTTGTGGGTTACTGCAAGCGAGCCAAGAGTCCGTCCATGGAAGCCGTGTGTAAACGAGACGATCCGGTCACGCTTTGTGGCAATCCGTGCCAGTTTAATGGCTGCGTCATTTGCTTCTGCTCCGGAATTTGAGCAGAACACCTTTGCAAGGCCGGTAGCGTTTGCAAGCCGTTTTGCAAACTCTGCCTGGCCAGGCACATAGTAGAGGTTCGAACAGTGGATCAGGTCGTGAGCCTGGGCACAGATTGCATCAACCACATGGTCATGGCAGTGGCCGGTACTGCAGACCGCAATACCTGCAACCAAATCGAGATACTCATTGCCCTCAACATCCCAGACCGTGCAGCCTTTCCCACGTGCTATCATCATGGTGCGGGAGAAGGCAGGCATATAGTAGGCGGCATCGAGGCTTTTGTAGTCACTCATGAATCTTCACTCGTATTCGATGGTTGCCGGTGGTTTTCCGGTTATATCATAGACAACCCGTGAAACACCCGGGATCTCAGACGTGATACGGGAGGCAAGCCGGTCAAGGGTTTCATACGGCAGCCTGATCGGATCAGCAGTCATACCGTCGCGGGAGTTAACAGCACGCACCGAGACGATCCACCCATGGAGCCGGACATCCCCTTTCACACCGGTTCCAAGCCCGATGAGAGCAGCAAAACACTGCCACGGCGAGTAGGTCTCGATCAGCTCCTCCTCAGCAATGAAGTTGGCCTCACGAACAATGGCGACCTTTTCAGGTGTAACCTCCCCAAGCACCCGGACTGCCAGTCCCGGACCCGGAAACGGCATCCTGTGCTGGATCTCCGGTGGCAGGCCGAGTGCGCCTGCAACAACCCGCACCTCGTCCTTGTACAGGTCACGGAGCGGTTCGATGACGCCTTTGAAGTTGATGTCAAGAGGCATGCCACCGACATTATGGTGGCTCTTGATCCCGCCTTCACTCTCGATCCGGTCAGGATAGATCGTCCCCTGGAGGAGATACTCGGCTTTTGTTGCTGCTGCTTCCTGTTCAAAGATCCTGATAAACCGCTCCCCGATTGCCTTCCGCTTCTCTTCAGGGTCAATGATGCCTTTGAGGGCGGCAAAGAAATCTGCTGATGCGTCAACAGTCTTCAGGTTGATCGAGCCGAAGAGCTGCTTAATCCGGGCACTCTCTCCTTTCCTCATCAGGCCGGTATCAACATAGATTGGGATCAGCCGATCCCCGATAGCCCTGGCTGCAAGTGCTGCACAGACTGAACTGTCCACGCCACCGGAGAGGGCCATAACCACATGACCATCCCCTGCCTTTGTCCGGATCTCCTCAACTGTCTCCTCAATAAATTTTTGTGCATTTACCATTGTATCTCACCTATGACGATCGTTTGTGTGCCCTGCATGCCTGAACAAATTCAAGGAATGGTGGTGACGGCCGGGTCGGCCGTGACCTGAACTCCGGGTGGAACTGGGTTGCAAGGAAGAACGGATGGTCTGGAATCTCCATAATCTCCATTCTGGCATTATTTCTGCCAGAGAAGACAACACCCTTCTCCTCGAGAGCCGGGATATACTCGGGATTCACCTCATACCGGTGCCTGTGCCGTTCGGTGATCTCCACTGCCCCGTAGATCTTTTCAGCAGAAGTTTTCGGAATAATGACAACCGGATAATCGCCAAGACGCATTGTTCCACCGAAGTTTGTTTCATCCTCCTGTTCGGGGAGGAGCGTTATGACATGGGTTCCGGATCCCATCTCAGAACTGGTTGCATCTGCAAGCCCCACAACATGTCGTGCATATTCGATGACAGCAAGCTGGAACCCGAGGCAGATGCCAAAGAGCGGTATCTTCTTCTCCCGTGCATGCCGGATCGCCCTGATCTTCCCCTCGATACCCCGGATGCCAAATCCGCCAGGGATCAGTATCCCGTCAACATCAAGGAGATCAGCTGAGGTGCAGTCTTCAGCATCAAGCCACCTGATTATGACTTCTGTGGATGTTGCCCGGCCTGCATGCTTCAGGGCCTCCTTGATGCTCATATAGACATCCTCGATACCGTATTTTGAGATTATTGCTATTGTGACCCTGCTTGTATACTCCCGTGTTACAAGCCGGTACCAGTCCGGGGATGCAGTATGGGTGTTGAGCTGGAGGAGATCGGTGAGAACATCTGCAAGCCCCTCCTTCTCAAGCTCCATCGGGACATGGTAGATATCCGGAACCGTTGTCGCGCTGACCACTGCCCGCTCAGGGACATCGCAGAATGCCGAGATCTTCTTCTTGGTGTTTGCCGCAACTGGCAGGGTGCTCCTCCCGACGATGACATCCGGGTAGAGGCCAAGCTCACGGAGCGCCTTGACCGAGTGCTGGGTCGGTTTTGTCTTGAGATCACCCATTGAATCCGCAGGGATAAGGGTGACATGGATCAGGACAAAATCTCCGGGTGCAGATTCCCAGTGCAGCTGCCTGACTGCCTCAAGAAACGGCATGCTCTCGATATCGCCGACTGTTCCTCCCACCTCGACGATGCAGGCATCTGCGGGGCCTGCGGCACCATCCCAGTTCTCTGCAGCGCTTCTGATCTGGGATTTGATCATATCAGTAATATGCGGGATGATCTGGACCGTATCTCCAAGATAATCACCCCGCCGTTCGTTCTCGATGACGGCCCGGTAGATCTTTCCGGTTGTGATGTTATGGTTCCCGGTCAGCTCGATGTCGATGAACCGCTCGTAGTTCCCGAGATCCAGGTCAACCTCGGCACCATCACGGAGGACGAAGACCTCGCCGTGCTGGATGGGATTCATGGTGCCCGCATCAATATTCAGGTATGGATCAATCTTGACAGCGGTGACCACATAACCCCTGTTTTTCAGGATACGGCCTATCGAGGCGGCGGTGATCCCTTTCCCAAGACCACTCATCACCCCTCCGGTAACGACAATATACTTCACTGAAAACCACGCACTATCCGTCTCGATTGTATAGACTATTATTCTTCGCATCCGCACCTGATCATGGTTTCCCACAAGGCCGGGTGCCTGGCATTCCAATCAGCGTTTGGAAACGAGTGCAAACGATGCAGTTGTCCTGGCGAGGACTTCCCCGGATTCGTCGCCCCTGCGGACTTCCCCTTCAGTAAACGCAACCCGTCGGCCGCGCCGGACGATCCATCCGCGCGCAATTATCCTTCCGTCCCTGGCCCCCCTGAGAAAACTGGTCGATTCAGAGATGGTTGCAATACCCTCGTCCTTTTCAAGTACCGTATAGAGGGCAAGCGCCATTGCTTCGTCGGCCAGTGCAACGAATATTCCGCCCTGCAGCCACCCTACGCCATTATGCATCGTCGGCTGGATCTCCATCGAGAGCTCCGCATGCCCTTCTTCAAAAGAGATGACATCGACACCCATCATCCTGAAGAACGGGTTGGCCTCATTTGAATCCTCTTTCAGCCGGCTCAGATAATCCATCGGTAAGAGTAGAACCGGGTTGGGATAAAGATTTCTGGGAAATTCTTTATTTATAAAGAGATCCTTTTACATCTATGAGGTAAATGGATGGTTTCTATCAAACATCTCCTGGCACTGATCATCGCAGTTGCGTTGATCCTTCCCGCCGCTTCAGCAATGGTCGGTGGAGACAAGGCATGGTTTCTGATTCGCTGCAATGTTGATGGTGCAGACGTCTATTTTGGAGGCGATTACGAGGGTCAGATAACAGACGGTGAACTCTATGTTGAGTATTTTGTAACCGGCACCCCCGTGACGGAGTTCCTGGTGACAAAAGATGGCTATACGCCCTATCATGGGTCAATCGACAGGTATCCTGCAATGGGTGAGACCGTCACGCTCTATGCGACCCTGCAGCCAGCCCAGCCCACCCCTGTGGAACCACCGATCGGCGGTGATATCGGCTGGTACACCGTCTATTCAAACGTCGATGGTGCAAACGTCTACTTTGACGGCGAGTACAAAGGTGTTACCGCAAATGGTGAGTTAAATGTGCAGGTCTACACAACTGCAACACCCTATACCACCTACCGGGTGACAAAGAGCGGGTATTCGGATTTCACCGGTCAGATCACCGAGTATCCGGCCATGGGCGAGACCGTGAAGCTGCATGCGAACCTGCAGCCGGTTCAGCCGCAGCCGACCCCGCTCTCGCTCATCGCAGTTCTTGCCGGCATTGCGATAGCCGGAGCAGTCTTCCTTGCCGGACGGCGGGAATAACCTCTCTTTTTCTTTCCAATGGTTCTGATACGGCACGTTGCTTCCCGGGATGTTGCAGATCTCGTCAGGATGGAGACTGCAGGGTCCGGCTTCACCTATGGCGCATATGTCTTCATCCGGCAGATGCAGGAGCTGGCAGGACCTGCCTTCTTTGTCGCAGACGATGAAGGCAGTATTGTTGGCTATACAATAGGGTGTGTATCTTCGGCTTCACGCAGAAAAGGATGGATACTGAGGCTGAAAGTGGAGCCGGAACACCAGGGCAGAGGCATAGGCCGCCTGCTTACAACCAGCATCGAGGAGGCGCTCCAGGAGCTGGGCACACAGGAGATCTGCCTCACGGTATCCCCGAAGAACACCGGTGCGATCGCCCTCTACGAGTCACGTGGCTTTCAGAGAGTATCCTTTGAAGCAGAATATTTTGGCCCTGGAGAAGACCGGATGATCATGCAGAAGACAGGTGCAGGCCAATCCCCGGAGGCACGATAGAGCGTACTGGTTGCAGGCTCCCTCTCTCTCTCTCCAGGTTGAAGCAGAGCATCCACCCGGTTGGAGAAAAGCATATAGTGAAAACCCTTAATGGCATTGTTTCCGATACCATTACTATGAAACTCCTGCTCGCAGTAGCACCAGACCGGTTCCGTGACGAAGAGCTCACCGAACCGATGCGGGTTTTTACCGCCAGTGGAATCGAAACGGTCATCGCATCAACAAAGAAAGGCGATTGCTATGGCATGCTTGGCGAGATCGTCCAGGCTGAGACAACATTTGAGGACGTGACAGCAGACGAGTTTGACGGCATCGTCATTGTCGGAGGAATGGGAGCACAGGACTTCCTCTGGAGCAGTGATCCGCTCATCGGGCTTGTCAGAGCGTTCCATGACAGCGGAAAAGTAACCGCTGCCATCTGCCTCTCTCCTGTCGTCCTTGCGCTCGCAGGCATTCTGAAGCAAAAGAAAGCCACGGTCTTTGCAAGCCCGGCATCCACACGCACCATGAAGGAGATGGGTGCAGAACTGCTTGATGACGCGGTTGTCGTTGAGAACAGGATTGTCACAGCAAACGGGCCGGCAGCCGCACAAGCATTTGGAGACGCGATTGTCGGGTTGCTCAGGCAGTAAGATGAATGCAGAGATTCCGGAAGAAGACTGTACCTTAGTCATTCCGGCATACAACGAGGAGGAGAGGATTGAAAACCTCCTCATTGAATGCCTGGATTTTCATGGCGAAGTGATCGTTGTCATTGACGGGAGCGACAGAACCGGGGATGTTGTCGCTTCCTTCAAGGAGGAACACCCCGGGACAGGGATCATCGCCCTTTACTCCGAAACGCGCCTCGGAAAAGGCGGCGGGATTGCCATGGGGATGAAAAGCGCCTCCCGTTCATATATCGGCTACCTTGATGCGGATGGAGCTGCCGGGATCAGCGAGATGAAGAAACTTTTTGCCAGGCTTGACCGGTATGACGGGGTGATCGGATCGCGATGGGTCGAAGGTGCTCATTTGCCGACTCCCCAGAGCATGACCCGGAAGATTCAGAGCCGGATTTTCAATATAATCATCCATATCCTCTTCGGTATCAGCTTTCTGGACACCCAGTGCGGGGCAAAGGCATTCCGGCGTGAGGTGATCGAAGATGTCCTTGATACTATCAGGGCAACGGGCTTTGAATTTGATGTCGAGCTCATCTGGAAGGCAGAGAAGGCAGGTTTTACCATTCTTGAGCAGCCGATTGTATGGAGCGATAAGGGCGGCTCAACCGTCAGGATCCCAGATACGCTCGCAATGCTGGTTGGGCTCCTGAAGATCCGGTTTTCATGATACAGCCAGCAGATTCAAAGGATCGTATCCAGCATGCCTATCAGCTCTATGAAGAGGGATCCTTTGAAGCGTCGCTGGCACTCTGCGATGGATGGAAGGATTATGCATCCCTTATCCTGGCTGCCGAAAACCTCCTCGAACTCGGGAGGCTCAGTGATGCAGAGGCAGCATTTTGCGATCTCATACAGAGTTTGCCAACGTCCTCACAGCTGCATTTCGGCCTGGCTGAAGTACTGAGGAGAGGGGGCAATCCGGGTGCTGCATCCGAATATGCAGAAGCAATCCGCCTCGACCCTTCCAACATCCGGGCGCTCAGGCGGTATGCAGAAACCCTCGTCTCCCAAGGCGATCACCGGGCTGCCATACCAGTTCAGAAGGAGCTTGCCAGGAGGAGCGGGGAGAAGGACGATCTCTCTTTTTTGATGCAGTCGCTGATCGCAATCGGCGAGGGAAAAGAGGCAACCGACCTCTACAGGCGCTCGGCATTTGCAGGGGTGCATACCACCACCTGGGTAGAGGCGCTCATACAATCGCGGTGCTTTACCGAAGCAGCAGGCGCTGCTGAAGAGGCATGGAGAGATACAGGAGATATCGCATTTCTCCGCCTCTGGCTCTCTGCGCTTGCCCGTATAGATCCAGGGGAGGCAGAGAGGCTTTACCGGCACTACATTCCTGATTATCCCGATACCAAACTTCTCTTCTCTGCAGCACTCCTGGCTAAAAGATGCGGAAATACGACGTACGCAGAGGATCTCATCAGGCAGATCAGGCAGGCTGAAGACGATCCCGTCTATCACCTGGTCCTCTGCGGGCTTCTTGCGGCAGGCGGCGACTATACCGGAGCTGATCGCGAATACAGGCAGCTGCTGGAAGCAGAGCTTCTGAGATTTGAAGACCTGGATTCACTGGTGATGGTCATCGGCACATATATCGACTTCCTCTGCTCGCACATGGATATCGACGCTGCCATACAGGAGATCAAACCTCTTCTTGACCCGCACCCCTCCTGGGTCTCTCTTGTTCCGCTTGCAGAACTCTTCGAAAAAGCAGGAGAGCAGGCAGTCGCCCGTGACACCTTCTACCGCGCCTATCGGAGCGACTCTGTTTTTGGAGGAGTCCCCTATGCTGCATATCTTGCAAGGGCTGGTGAGATGCGGGAGGCAGAGAAGGTGATGCTCTATATCCTCTCCCATATCCAAAATACAGCAAACCTTGAGATGGCTGCAGAGCAGATCATCCAGGGCAGGGAGAAACTCTACAGAAGCAGGAAAATTATTGCAGGGCTGAAAGAGAGGCTTATCCAACAGGCAGACAGCCTCTCGGCAGGGGGGAGGGAGATCCTCTCTGTAGCCTGCCTCTATGCAGCTGCAGATGCCCTCGCTGAAGGCGATTATCGTGCATGCAAGGAAGACTGTCTCCGGGGACTGGACGTGCTGCCATGCTACCCCTCATCAATTGCGATAGAGGATTTTCTTCCGCTCCTTGCACGGGCAAAGGAATCTGCATATAGTGAAGAGCTGGTAATCCGGCTGGAGAGTGGCAGCTCTTCTGCGGATTTGAAGACGAGATCAGTAACAGATATACTCTCCCTCACCGAGAAAGAAAAGCTGGTGCTCTCGTTTCTCAGGGAGCACAGGGAGACCAGTGAGATGGAGCTTCGGACATTTCTTGGCTCCCGCAGGGTTGGCGGGATCATAAACGAAATTATCCGGAAAAGCAGGGATGCTGGAATAACGGTTATAGAGAAGCGTGGTACAGGGGAGAAGGGTGAGATCTATGGATATGTCCGGGACGAGCAGTGAGGATGAGGCAAAACTAAAGAGCATTGGAATAATCAATGCTCTCCGCCGGGGCACTGTCCCTGCTCTTGGCCTTGAACGGCTCGCTGTCGGGGTCGAATCCGAGGAGGAGGTGATCGCCGATCAGCTGAAGTATGTTGCTTCCAGCAGATCTGAGATCAAGTTCGTCAGGGGCGATTACGGGAGCGGCAAGACCTTTTTCATCTCACGGGCCCTTGAAATTGCCAGGCAGAACGGGTTTGCGACCGCCCATATCGTCATATCCCCCGACACTCCCCTTCATAAGCTCGCATCCCTCTACAGCGCAATCATCCGGAACCTCAAAACAGGCACTGAAGAGAACGCCCTCAAAGGTATCATTGATACCTGGATATTCGGGATAGAAGAGCGGCTTATCGATGCGTATGGTGAGGAGGACGAGGAGAAGCTGGCGCTCGCTGCCGCAGAAGAGATAGAGACGTCACTTGCCAGGATAGCTGAAGAGAATACGGGGCTTGCTGCTGCCATCAGGACATACTACCAGGCAAACAACCGGGGCGACTTTGCAATTGCACAGGCAGCACTCGGCTGGATAGCCGGTGAAGAGACGGTCGGCCGGGCATTCAAGGCAGAGGCAGGGCTCCGGGGAGGCGTGGATGAGGAGTCGGCGCTCCCCTTCCTCCGGGGGATCACAAGAATCATCCAGCAGGCAGGCTACCGGGGGCTTGCGGTAGCCTGTGATGAGACCGAGACAACCCAGGCATCATCGCGTCCCCTCCGTGAGCGGGCATATATCAATCTCAGGAGGATTGTTGATTCTGTCGACAGAAACGAGATGCCCGCCTCATTCTTTCTCTTCACCGGGACACCATCCTTCTTTGAAGGGCCAAAAGGGATCCGGGCGCTTCCGCCTCTCTATGACAGGATACAGATACCTGATGACGACGGGTTCAGGAACCTGCGCCAGACACAGATCTCCCTTGAGCGGTTCGATGAGAAGAAGCTGCTTGAGGTGGCGATGCGTGTCATCGAGATCTACCGTGATGCGTATGGTGAGGTGGATTCATCCAGGATCAACCTCAGGTTCATTCGGGTGATGATAAACAGGGTCACCAACCGGTTCGGCGGGAGGATTGATGTGATCCCCCGGCTCTTCCTCAGGTCGTTTGTGGATCTGCTTGACAAGGCCGCACTCTATCCCGGGTTTGATCCAATGGAACAATATAGCTTTGAGAAGAGTTCCACAACAGATATTCGTGAAGAAGAACGAGCGGTGATGGAGATTGAATGGTGAAGAGGTGATGTGACATGGGAATCTTTGATCTGCTGAGCAAGAGCGACTTCAATAAAGGGGTTGAACATCTGGTCGCCGGGTATTATGCCGAAGCCCTTGAGTTCTTTGACCGGGCACTCGCCCGCCGGCCCCGCCATGTCGATACCTGGAACAACCGGGGTGCAGCGCTTGGCCATCTCGGCAGATACGACGAGGCGATTGAATCCTATGACCGGGCACTGGCCCTTGAACCGGGACATCTCCCGGCATGGAACAACCGCGGCAACGCACTTGAGGATCTCGGCAGGTATGACGAGGCACTTGAGTCATATGAGAAGGCACGTGCAATCAACCCCCGGCATGCCGGGACGTGGATGAATCGCGGGACTGTACTCAGCCGCCTTGGCCGGTATGATGAGGCAATTGATGCATTTGAAATGGCAGCTGAACTCGATCCAAAAAATGTGCTTGTGCATATCAGCCGGGCAGAAGCCCTTGATTCACTTGGCAGGTATCCTGAAGCCGTGGAATCCTATGACCGGGCCCTTGACCATGCTCCGGCTTACGTGGATGCGTGGTCCCTGCGGGGAGAGTCGCTCTTCAGGATGGGCAGGTACCAGGATGCGATCGAATCCTGCTACAAGGCAATCGCGATCTACCCGGAGTTCTGCCATGCATGGTATTTCAGTGGCTGTTGCCTTGAAGCACTCGGCAAACATGATGATGCAGTCGAGGCATGGGAGACGGTGATCGGTTTTCCTGCTGAGGCACGGTTTCAGTGGTATTACCGGGGGCTTGCACTTGCGAGGCTAGGCAGGAGTGCAGACGCAGCCGGTGCTTTTGAGGAGGCGCGTGCTGCAGCACGGCTCTGCATTCTCGATCCATCTGATGAGGAGATCGAAGACATGTGTCCATCGCATGCCTGATGTATGAGCAGGTGTGGATGTACACGCTCATTCAACATCGCCCACCAGAGGGGCATTCATTTTTTGATGCTGTTCCTGTGCAATGCTACTCGAGATGAAGGAGTATGGAAACGTACACGAGAGAGTACACCTATCTTTTCTTTCCCAATGACATAGGTATTATAAACAACCATCTCAATAGTAAAGAACGGTTGTAGAGAAGAAGTGACAACAAGAGGCAGAGGTGGAGATTTCATGGATAAAGCGCAGCTCATGGATGTGATCCTGCAACACCAGGAGATCTTTGCAGGGATACCTGAAGATACGATAGAACGGGATATCGACCTGCAGAGATACATGCGTGGAAAAGAGATCGTCATCATTACAGGCATACGGAGATCAGGAAAGAGCACTGTCCTGAAGCTCATTGCAGATCAGTACCAGCAACGGGATGAGTTTATCCTCTTTATCAATTTTGAGGATATCAGGCTCCTCGACATGACAACTGAGAACTATCATGATATTGAAAATATCGCAATAGAGTTGTTCTCCAGCAGGAAGAAGACTGTTTTCTTCTTTGATGAAATACAGTACGCACCTCAATGGGAGCGATGGGTAAACAACCTCCATTTCAAGGGCCATAAAGTCTTCGTCACCGGATCGAATGCGAAGATCCTGGGAGGAGAGATTGCAACATCACTCACAGGACGGAATGTCGTGCTGGATCTCCATCCCTTCAGTCTCCGTGAATTTTTACGGCTCAGAGAGATAGAGATACCGGATGGGCAGCTCCTCACCTCAGATAGATCTGCCGAAATTGTCCATTATTTCAAGGAATATCTTGAATACGGCGGATTCCCCGAGGTAGTGAAAGAGGAAGACATGGAATTATCGGGATATTACTTCAATGACATCCTGAAGAAGGATATCGAAGCCCGCTATATGCTACGTGAACAGGCAGGGCTCGCACGGCTTGCCACCTACCTTGCCTCGAATGCCACCTCCAAATTTTCATATTCAACGCTGAAGAACGTAACAGGGCTGAAGAGCACAAACACAATCAGCCAGTACATCAGGTACTTCAGGGACGCGTACCTCTTCTATACGCTGCCTGCCTTCCATTATTCCCTGAACAAGCAGATTCAGGCATCAAAGAAAGTATATGCAGGGGACAACAGCTTCTTAAATACCGTATCATTTTGTTTTTCTGAAAATACCGGACAGAAACTCGAGAACCTTGTTTTCCTTTATTTATTGCAGGCAAAGAAAGGATATTCCCTCTTCTATCACCAGAATGCATCCGGGAAGGAATGTGATTTCCTGATCATGAAGGAGCCGGCTGTTCTCTCTGCCATCCAGGTATCTGCTGATCTCCAGAACAGCGAGACAAGAAAGAGAGAGATTACCGGGCTGCTTGACGCCCTTCATGAATATGATCTGGCTCTGGGGTACATCCTGACAATGGACAGTTATGGCCATGAGCAGATACAAGGAAAGGAGATCATCATCATCCCTGCATGGAAGTATATGCTCTACCCTGATCTCTATCCATAGAATCCCAACCGATACACAAAATACCTCTCAGCAACCAGATTCTTACTTACATTTGTCCACAACAGATACCATGACCCCATACGCAAGGTGATCCCATGCCAAAAAACCAGTCAATAACCGATATAACCGACGGATGCGATGTTAATTCCCTCTTCCTCCTCGAAGAGATCGGGATACGCACGAAGAGAGATGATGGAAGATACCTCTATGCCACCCTTGCCGACAGCACCGGCAGGATCTCCTGCAAAATCTGGGGGCTGCCGGCACAGCCGGCTCCTGAGATCGAGGCAGTCGGCAGAAGCCTGAAACCAGGAGAAGTCTACCGGATCAGGGGGTTTGCAAAGGTCTTCAATGGCGAATGCGAGATCAATATCAATGACGGTATTGCCGATCTCGCCGCCCCGGTTACCATTCCGGCAGCAGAACACGGAGATTTTGTGT